>JAXDIO010000102.1:0-24272 GCA_034663965.1 Thermoanaerobaculia bacterium
CCCAGGCTGACAGGCAGGCCATCATTGTCGACGAGCGGCACAACGCCGGCGGGCAGGTCGCCGACTACTACATCGACATCCTCAGCCGGCCGAAGATCAGCATGTGGGCGACGCGATACGGTGCCGATCTGAAGACGCCGCTGGCGTCAATCCAGGGTCCGAAGGTGATGCTGATCGACGAGACTGCCGGTTCCGGCGGCGACCTGCTGCCGTGGATGTTCCACAAGCTGCAGCTCGGCACGCTGATCGGCAAACGCACCTGGGGCGGCCTCGTCGGCATCCTCGGCTTCCCCACGCTGATGGACGGCGGCACGATCACCGCCCCGAACCTCGGCATCTGGACTCCGGAAGGCTTCGTGGTCGAAAACGAAGGCGTTCCGCCGGACATCGACGTCGAGCAGACGCCCGCCGACATCATCGCTGGCCGCGATCCGCAGCTGGAGCGGGCCATCGACGTTGCGATGCAGCAGCTCGCCGCGAACCCGCCGCAGAAGGACGTTCGTCCGCCGTTCCCGCTCCGCGCACCGAGCGCGAAGAAGTAATCGTCAGTTCAGTGGGCCGGTCGCTGCCGGCCCACTGAATCAGTGCCTCGCAGCACGCCCGCGCACCGCAACGTACGTGAATCCTTGCGGCAGACTCATGCTCGCCGATCCACAGGTGATAGCCACGTCGACGATGCCCGCCGCGTGGGGAGGTGCGACGACGGTCGCCGTCGTGGCGTTGTTGACGACCATCGACGTAGCCTGAACGCCGCCGAACCAAGCCACGCATCCAGTCGACAGATTCGCGCCGTGAAGCGATACGGCTCCTCCGCCGAGGCTGGGCCCCGAGACTGGCTCGATCGAAGTTAGTGATGGCGATCCTTCCGTCACATCGACGAACAGAACCGCCAGCATTTCGGCTCCCGCGCTGACCGTGACCGCCGTCGTTCCGCGTTTCTTCGCAGTAATAGGGATGAATGCGGGCTGGCCGGGTGCGACCACGGCCGCGGACGGAACGCCCGCAATCGCCGAATCCTGCGCGACGATCGCTAGCGTGGTCGGTTTGTCCGAGGGCGGTTCGATGGTTACGCGGATCTGCGCAGCGTCGCCCACAGTCGCGGTCAGACGCGCGGGTGCGAGCACCAGCGCCGGCGGAGGCGGCGGTTGATCATCGTTCTGAATCGTTACGAGTACCGAGTCGCCGCCGAGGGTAAAGGGTAGGCTCATGCTCGGATGCGCCGTGAGTTTGACGGTGAACTGCTCGTCGGGCTCGACGTCCTTGTCGCCGACGATCGGAACGGTGAAGGACTTGGTCGTTTCATCGTTGAAGGTGAGGGTGCCGGTGACCTTGCCGTAGTCCGTCGCCGAGGTTGCTGTTCCGTCGGCCGTTGCGTAGTCGATTGTTCCGGTGATGTGTGTGGGCGATACGCAGGTAATCACTACATCCTTTGCACCGAAGTTTCCCTCGGTGGTAAAGACGTCGTTGCAGCGCACCACGCCGGGCGTATCGTCGTTGAGAATCGTCACGGTGATGACCGCGGGCTCGACGACGAAGTTCCAGGGTGGTGACGGTTCTGCCCGAAGGTTGATCGTGAACTGTTCGTTCGGCTCGACGATGTCATCGCCGATGATCGGAACAATGAACTTTTGCGGACCCAACGCCGGACCGATGATGATGGAACCACTGCTGAAGTTGAAGTCGTCAGGGCCCGCGGTGCCGCCGTTGGCGGTGACGTAATAGACGGCGCCATAGAGCTCAGAATCCGCTGTGCACGTGATCTCCGCGAGGGGAAACGATCCGGATGCGCCCTCGGCGATGGAAATCGATGGCGTGCAACGTACCTTGCCAATGTCGTCGTTCACGATGGTGACAACTTGGCCGTAATTCTTGAAGGTGACATCATTCTCCGGCGTGGCCGACAGGAGCGTGATGCCAAACGTCTCGTCGAGCTCGTACTTCGTATCGCCGAAGACCGGCACGTCGATCGTCTTCGTTCCCTCGCCCGGTTGAAACGTGAGGCTGCCTCCGAACCCCTGGTAGTCCTCGCCGGGCGTAGCCGATCCGTATGTCGCCATAAACGTGATGGTCACGGGAAAGCCGGCCTGGGGCGTGATCGTGACGGGCACCCGCGCGTAGGTTGTGCCGCTGTTGCCTTCCGTCACGGACACATCCGCGATGGAGATCGCCGATTTCGGCTCGTCATCAAGGATGTAGACCCTTTGCGTGGCTAACACACTGAGGAGAATGGCACCGCCTGTCGGATTCGACAGCGTGATGTCGAAGATCTCGTTATTCTCGTAGAGCTTGTCGTCGAAGACCGGGACGATGAAACTTTTCGACGTTTCTCCGTCGGCAAACGTCAGCGTTCCCGACGTCGCGCCGTAGTCAAGGCCGCCGGTGGCGTGGTAGAAACCGGCGTCGGTAGCCGTCGTGGTGGCGTAGTGGATCGTAACGGTTCCGGCATCGCCTCCAACGCGTGCCACGGTCACTACAAAGCTGCCGGCCGTTTCAGAGACCGATATTGGGGCCCTGTCTGCAAATTCGAAACTTCCATGCGTGCGGACTGGGGAGCAGTTCGAAAGCTCCGAGGTGTTGTTTTGCGCGTCCGTGGCAGTCGCCGAAATGCCCATGCCGGCCAAGACGGAGTTGAACGTCGCCGAAAACGTGGCGTTGCCGCTGCTGTCGGTGGTTACGTTCAACGTCGTCAGGTACGTTTCCGCTGCGCCGTAATCGCCGCTCTGGCAGTTTGGATTGACGAACAACTCGATCGCATACGAGGAGTTCGGGGCGGAGGAGAAAGTGCCGGTGACTGTGGCCGACGGCGTCGGCGCCGTGTTGTTGTAAACGGCCATCGTAATGACGGGATGGTTCTGTAGCCCGTTCGGGCCGCTGTCACCGTCGAGCGAGTCGTTGGCCGTGTGTCCGTCGCGCGTGTCTCCGAGGTCGATCCCGAAGCCGTTCCGGGCGATCGTGTTTTTCGAAATGAGGTTGTGATTCTGCGCGCCGGAACCGCCGCCGATCCAGATCGCCGTCCCGCTGTTGTTGGCGATCACGTTCTCCGTGATGCTGCAGTTGCTGCTGCCGGACAACTCGATCCCTCCACCGCCGTTGCCCATGACTTTACCGGTGTAGTCGGCTGTGCCGATGTAGTTGCCTAGGATCGTCACGGAGTTGAAGGACGCGATGCGGATGGCCGCGCCCGTGTTGCCGGAGATGACGTTTGGAAGTCCTTGGACGCCGATGGCCAGTCTCGACGACGACGCGTCGCCGGAGACGCTGACGCCGGTGCCGTTCGGAATCGCGTAGGTGCCCGAGTTCGACGCGCCGATGCGGTTGTCGTAGATCGATGTGCCGGCCGCGGTGGCCGTGATCTCGACTCCCGTCGTGTTGCCGGAGATGAGGTTGGAGATGAGCCGCACTCCCGCTCCCGTCACCAGGACGCCGGTACCGTTCGGCATCTGCGTCGTTCCGTTGAGATCCGTACCGATGAAGCAGTTGCCGACGATCGCGGCGTCACCCGCTTCAACGGCCGCGCCATGGTCGCCATGAATGGCGAAGGCACGGAGATACGAACCGGAGGTGAGGTGGAAGACAGGCACGGAAAGAGCGGACGCATCGATCTCGACGAGCGGAACTGCGTGGATGAGCGGCGGCGTCTCGCTGTCGATGGCGATGTTGCCCACGGTCGTCGGATACGGCGTCGCCGGAGTGAGAACCCCCGTTACCGTGAACTTGATGCGGTCGTCGCTGGGGGTCGCGTTCGCACGGGTGATGGCATCGCGAAGAGAACCGGGACCGGAGTCGGCGGTGTTTGTGACTGAGAACGAATCCGCCGATGCAGCCGCGGCAAACGACAAGCACACCACGACCACCGCAGCTTGAATGAACTTCATTTTGGTTCTCCCGTCGGACCGGATGCGATTGTAGAGAAACGCCGCAGGCACACCGTGATGGCCGGCATGCACGAAGGTGATCGCCAAACGCGAAAAAGCGATCGCTCTTGTATTTCTTTGCCGCTGGAGAACGACTCAACAGCAAGAAGTTATTGCAGTTGAGCGAGTTCACGGCGGCAGTCAATTGGACAAACCAGCCGCAGTGAAGTGCCGGGGGATCATTGTGGTCCCTCGGCATCTTTGGTCGGGGTGCGACCGATCGTGGTCGTGTAATTGACGGAAACGCGCGGCATAACTACCATGTCGCCCGAATGACGGTCGTCGATCCCGACAACACTCAAACGTCCCGCCGCCGCCTGCTCGAGGCCGGCAAAGCGCTCTTCGCCCGCTTCGGATTCGAGCAGACTTCGACCGCGATCATCGCCCGCGAAGCCGGCACCTCGGAGTCGCAACTCGTCCGCTACTACAAGGGAAAAGCGGGCCTGCTCGAGGCGATCTTCAACGATTGCTGGGCCGCGCTCAATCAGCATGTGCAAGGCGTCGTCGTCGCCGCGACTGACGCCCGCGAGGCGCTTGCTGGCGTCCTCGAGACGGTCACGGAGGCGTTCGGGCACGACGCCGATCTCGCCTACCTGCTGCTCTTCGAAGGACGCCGCATCCGCGGTGGCAGTTCGGAGATCCTGCTGTCGAAAGGCTTCATCGATTTCGAGAATTTGCTGCGCGTGCTGATCCATCGCGGCAAACGCGACGGCACCTTCCGCACCGACGTCAGCGACGAGGCGATCGCCTCGGCGCTCCTCGGCGCAACTGAGGCGATGATTCGCGACCGCCTCGTCGCGCAACGCGCCGGCAGGCCGAGTCCATACACGGATCAGGAAATCCGCGCGATTTTCTTCGCGCTCCTGATCGGGCTGAAGCACGAAACGGCGGCGGGGATCAACGCGAGTTGACCGGGTCGCGCTGCTGCGAAATCAGGTGTACATCGTTGTAGCCGGCTGTACGGCAGGCATCGAGCACCTTCACGACTTCTCCGTACGCGACCCGTTGATCGCCGCGAACGGCAACGGCGCGCTGCGGAGACTCGGAGTGAATCCGCGCGATTTCGGCGGCCACCTGCTCCGCGCGAACGACGATGCTTCCGACGTATACCGTGCCGTCGTCTTTGACCGTGATCGCCAATTGGCGCTGCGCATCGGGAACGGGCTCACCTTTGACGACGGGCAGATTCACCGGCACGCCAGTGACGAGCGCCGGAACGACGACCATGAAGATGATCAGCAGAACGAGGCAGACGTCGACGAGCGGTGTGACGTTGATGTTCGATTCGAGTGCGGCGTGCGAACGGATGTGCATGGCGAACCTCCAGCGGGGTCCGACACGCTCACCACTTCAGACGAAACTGATTCAGACCCGCTTCGCCTCGATGACACCGAACATCCCGCCCGTCGGAATCACGCGCTCGACTTCGTAGCCGCAGCGTTTCAGCAACGCGGTGTACTCGCCGGCGGTGCGTTCGCGGCCTCCGAGCATGACCAGCATGTTCATGTCCATCAGCGTGACCGGCGACGGCTGCGGCGTATCGGGCAACAGTCCTTCCACCACCACGAGCCGGCTGCCCTGGGCGGCGGCGTGATGGACGCTCTTCACGATCTCTTCGCACTTGTCGTCCGGCCAGTCGTGGAGGATGGATTTGAGCAGATACAGGTCGCCGCCGGCCGGCATGTCGGTGAAGAAATCGCCGCCGATCAGGTCGATGCGATCGGCCATGCCGCTGTTCGCCACAGCGCTGCGCGCACCTTCGATAACGTCCGCGCGGTCGAAGAGAACGCCGCGTGCGTTCGGTGCACGGCCGAGGATGCCGCGAAGCAGCACCCCTTCGCTGCCGCCGACGTCGACGATGCGTTTGGCATCGCCGGGATCGTAGACGTGCGCAACGTCCGCCGAGGCAAGCGCGGAGAGGTTGCTCATGCCGCGGGCGAAGCAGCGTCCTTCTTCGACATTCGCGGCGTAGTAGTCCCACGGATCGAGCCCGAGCGTTTCTTTCGAGATTGCGCCGCCGCGCTTCACAGCGTCGACGAGATGTCCCCACGGCAGCCAGTGTCCCGGCGCGGTCTCGGCGATGACAAAGTCGCGCAGCGAGCCGGGCGTGTTGGCGCGAAGCGTTTCGCCGAGCGGCGTCAGCGCGAACTCACCCGGCGTGGTTTCGACAACAAGTCCCACGGTTGCCGCGGCCCGGAGCAGGCGATGCAGCGCACTCGCATCGGCGCCGCACCCTTCGGCCAGATGCTGGACGGAGCGCGTGCCTGCGGCGATCAGATCAGGAACGCCGAGTTGCGCGACGGCGCTCAGGATTTGCGAGACCCACATCCCAGTCAACATCTGCAGAACTGCGGCTTGCGGCGGTGGTGCGTCGATGTGCAGCGAATCAGTCATGAATCTCTCTCCTGCTCGTATTTGGCAACGCTACGCGGCGCGTGTGGCGCTGGATTGCTACCGTGCCAGCGCGTCCGTCAAAATCCGCGCAAACGCCTCGGCGGGGCTGTCGCCGACGCGATACTCCTCGCGCGGCATCAGGTAGTTGAAGATGGGGCGGCCGTTTTTCTTCACCGTCGCGTTCGCGGAACGGCTCTTCCGGCCGAGGCCGTGGCGGTTGACGGAACCGGTGAAGCGAATCTCGATCGGCGCACCTTCGCCGATGCTGATGCCGCGGCCTCGCAACGCGTTCGACAACTCATTGATCATCTCTGCGTCGCCGCCGGTGACCGCGACGCGCGTGACGCCGCCGATTTGCTGGTGCAGCGTCGCGATCGCGGAATCGTTCGCGCTCCCGTCGCCGCGCTCGCGGAAGGTGGGAACGCTCGATGGTGCAGGTTCCGGTTCCGGCTGCGGCTCTGGTGCTGGGGTCTCCTCGACCGGCGCCGGCTCCGCGACCACCGGCGGCTTCGGCTTCACTGGCGCGTGCGTCGCGGTCGGAGGCGGAACGACCGCCGCCGAGGAAGTCGTTGCCGGAGCGATTGTCGTCGTTGTCGCTGCCGTCGTGGCGGTGTCGACAAGCACCGAAGCCGGCGGTGTGACATCGACCGATGTCTGCGACGGTTTCGCCGTCGCCGCGGGCGTTGTCAGTGTTGTGGCGGTGCTTGCTGTGGTGGCGGTGGTTGTGCCGCTGAAGGAGTTGCGGAACTTCATGAAGGCCATCACGCCCGCGGCGCCGATCGCGCCGAGGAAGAGGAGCACGATGATGCTGACGGCGATGATCGTGCCGGTGTTGCGGCTCGGCGCTGCTGGCGGCATCGGCATCGGATCGACGAGCGTCGGCGGCGCATCGACATGAGGCGGAGCTGGTGGCGAAGGTGGCCGTGCCGGAACCGTCGCCTCTCGCGTCACGGACGGCACGAGGGGCGGCGGCGGGGGAGTGGGCGTGATGACCGTCGGCGGCGCGGCGGCGGCAGATGGCGCGATGGTCTGTCCGCCTTTCGTGCGCTCTGTCTTCATCGTCGCGTCAGGGTCGAATACTGCTGTAGCGGGCAGTGCCGGAGGCTCGTCGGGAAGCGTCGCTTCAATCGCTGCCAGTGCCTCCGAGAACTCGCGTGCGGTGGCGAAACGCTTGTTGCGATCGCGGTCGAGGGCGCGCGCGAGGACGGTCTGCAACGCGGGATTGCCGGTGATCCGATCGAGGTCGGGCGAAGTCGCATACTCGTCGCGCGAGTGATGAATGATGTATTCGTGCGGCGAGGTTGCCTCGAAGGGCGCGCGTCCCGTCAGCATCTCGAACAACACGACTCCGAGCGAATAGAGATCGGCCCGGCCGTCAATGCGTTCGCCGGCAGGCACAAAGCCGAGGTGGTCGGGCGAGGCGTAGCGGAACTTGCCGACGAACATGCCGGTCTGCGTCATCGCCACGTCCGACTCCGCCGCTTTGGCCACGCCGAGGTCGATGATTTTCACGAACTCGGAGCCTTCGCCGGCGTGGGTGATCATCAGGTTCTCAGGGCTGATGTCGCGGTGGACGATTCCGGCGCGATGGATCGCTTCGAGACCGGCTAGTGCCTGGATGGCGATCCTTACTGCGTGCCGCGGCGCGAGCGTTCCGCGCTGCTTCAGAACTTGCGCGAGGTTCTGCCCTTCGATGAACTCCCACACCATGTAATGCGATCCGTCGGGCAGGGCGGAAAAATCGTACAGAGTGGCAACGTTCGGATGTTGGACCTTCGTGGCCATCCGCGCCTCGCGGAGGAAGCGCTCGTGCGCATCGCTGCTCGATGAAATCTGCGCGCGGATGATCTTCACCACGCGCGTCGAGCCGAGGAAGGTGTGCTCGACCTTGAAGACCTCGCCCATTCCGCCGATGCCGAGCCGCTGCACGATGCGGTATTTGCCATCGATCGGTTTGTCGGCGTATTCGCGAAGGAAATCCGTCAGCGGCTCGCCGCAGTGAGGACAAGCTTTGAATTCGCGGTCGATCTGAGCGCCGCAGCGGATACACGGGATGGTGGCCATGAGCGGCGGAATGATAGCTCAGCGGTGCGTGAGTCTTGCGAGGACCAAAAGCGTCACGCGGAGGTCGCGGATGGGCGGAGAAAGACCTCGCTCCGCCTCTCCGCGCCCTCCGCGTGAAACCGTTCTCTGTAAGTTAAGCTCGCCGGGTGATTACTTACATCTGCTTTCTCCGCGGCGTGAACGTCGGCGGCAACAAGCTGCTGAAGATGGCGGAGCTGAAGCTCCTCTTCGACAGTCTCAAACTTCGCGATGCAAAGACCTATCTGCAAAGTGGCAACGTCGTCTTCCGCAGCGACGAAACGGATCGCGCAGTGCTGATGCGCAGAATCGAAGACGGGATCCGGAAGAAGAGCGGTATGGAGGTAAAGATCATCCTGCGAACGACAGGCGAGCTACGCAAGGTGATCGCCGCGAATCCGCTCCCTCCCGAAACGCGCAACCCCAGCGGCCTAGTCGTAGCCTTCCTCGGCGGTCCCATCGCGGACACTGCGAAAGCGCTGCTGACGTCATTGAAGATTCCGTCCGAGGAACTCCAGTTCGGCAAACAGGAGCTGTACCTCTATTTCGTAGAGAGCATGGCGCGTTCGAAACTCGCCGCCGCTCTAACGGAGAAGAAACTCGGCGTAAACGTGACGGCGAGAAACTGGAACACGGTCAATGCGCTCCTGAAAATGGGGGAGTTATAGAATTTCGAACCTAATGAGCGCCCACGATCGACCGGCCAAATTCGGGCCATTTCACCGCCGGTCGCTTCGCAACCCCTCCGAGAATGAATTGATCGCCGCTTCCGGGAAGATTTGGGGAAAGCCGAGAGGCAACTACTTTGCGGGCATCGTTCCTTGTGTGAAGGCATGGGAAGGTCAGCTGCCGCCGGGGATTGTGGGAATCGAGTTCTATACAGATATTCAACCGGATCCGTGGTCCGTTCCTGGCTGGCCGGAATGGAGTCAGGGCCGTCCGGACGTTATCGTTCTCGATGCGAACGAGTTGGTGGCGATTCCCGTTGTTGTTACCATGAGACGAGATTTGGAGTGACTTGTGCGAGTAGCAGCTCCTGACGAACTCAATGAGAACGCGTTTCCGGTAATGACCGCGAAGCTCAGTGAACTTGAGCTGACGGAGTGGTTTCCGATCTCATTTCAAGAAATCGACGATCCGTGGGCTGCACCGGAACCGTCGAAAGGCGTTTTGGTAAAACTGGACGCCGGCGAATACGTCGTGCTCGATTACGGCAAGGACTCGAGTCAGCTAACGGTTCGTATTCCTGCTGGCATCGACGCTTCCGAGTGTCTTGCATCGTTTTTACGTGAAGTGCCCCTTCCGCGTTCTCGGGTCCTTTGGCGCCGAGCTGATGCTCGGTTGCCACGACATGTGGCGGCGAACACGGTCGTCGCTCCATCCGTCAGGAAACGGTAGCGGCCCGCACCGCCCACCCGTGGCTCTCGTGCGTCAGCAACTCGCAGGCGCGATCGGCGTCGACCCAGAGAACTTCGTGATCGGGTTCGAGGTGTGAGGTGTCGACGCCGAGGATGGTTGCATCGACGAACGTGCTGCGTTTCTCGAAGTGGATCTGCTCCGCGTCGGACCACGCGAATTGGATGGCGGTGGTCGTCCACGATCCGATGCGGATCACCAAGCCGCACTCTTCGAGCGTTTCGCGGATGACGGTCCCGGGCGGCGTCTCGCCGGGATCCATGCCGCCTCCGGGGAGGTAGATTCCTTCGCGGCTGCGGACGACGGCGAGCTCGCCGCGATCGTTGCGGAGGATGGCGTAGGCGCTGGGGCGGATTCGGACGCGTGTCCCGCTCGGTGGCTGGCCGAATACGGGCGCGTCGCGCCAATCGGTCACGCCGTAAGCTTTTCCCAATCGGTGTCGGGCGCGTCGAGGGCCAGCGCCAGGCCGCCGTCGGAGCCGACGAAGACGGGGTCTTGCATGTGCGTGACCTTGCCTCCGCCGACCTGTTTGAGCGCCGTCTCCAGCGTCTGCGAGAGATTGCGGATCAAGCCGCCGCCGCCGGAGAGAATGATGTTGTTGCGGACTCGTTCCTGGAACTCCGGTTCGACGCGGGAGAGGAGGTCGAGCATCGTCTCCACCGTCGGCGGGACGAGCGTCTCGCAGGCGGCGCGCATTTCGTTGGTGATGTCGAGCTCCGTCGGGACGCCTTTGACCGGTGCGGTGACGAGGACGCGTTTCGGCGCTTCGCCGACGAAGCTGTGTTTTTCTTTCCACTCGCGGACCATGAAGACCGTCACGTTCGCCTGCGGATAGCGCTCTTCGATCAACTTGAGGAGTTGCGCGTCGAGCGAGTCGCCGGCGACGGTGAGCGTGCGCTGGTCTTCCTCGCCGGGGTAGCGGCCCTTCATCACGCAGAAATCGGTGGTGCCGGCGCCGATGTCGATGATCATCGTATGCAGCAACGCGTTGAGGCCGTAGGCGACCGCGAACGGCTCGCTGACGATCATCAGGCTGTCGACGATGCCCTTCATCGAATTGCGTAGGTACTGCTTGTTCGTGCGCAGCGAGGCCGCCGGGACGCCGACTACTGCGCGCACGTTCGACGCGTCCGTCCTGCCGTTCGAGCTGACGCCGACGAGGCGAAGCAAATGCTTGAGGAGTTCGCGGACGGCTTCGACATCCTTTTCTGAACCTTCCTTCAGCAGGCCGCGTTCGAGCGGGCGATGAAGGTCGAGCATGGTCCGGTTCGCGACCGCTTCGTGGCCGATGAGGACGTCGCGTTTGAGCACCTTTTTCGCCACCATGTCGGCGGGCCAGCCGACGAAACTGTCGACGACGAAGCGCTCGCCGTTGGAGGCGGAGATGGCGCTGCGAGAAGTGCCGAGGTCGATCCCGACGTGGAGGATCTCGGAGTTAGGCATCAGGTTCCTTTCTTCTGCGGCGCGTCGTTGGCGCTTGCGTATGCGTGGATTCCGTGGAACAGCGCCTGCGCGATCTGCTGGCGGTACGCGCCGCTACGCAGCATCTCCGCCTCGCGTTCGTTCGAGAGGCAGCCGACTTCCGCGAGGATGGCCGGCATCTCCGTGGCCACGAGCACGATGAATGGCGCGCGCTTGACGCCCCAGTTTTCGAGGCCGGGATCGACACCGCGCAGGCCGCTGAAGAGTTGAAGCTGGACGGCGGTGGCCAGCCGCTGCGACTCATCGCGGCGGACGTCGGCGTAGACGCCGTCGAGCAGTTTGCGGAGATCGGCGAGCGCGTACCCCGAGGTCAGGTTCTCTGTCGCGGCGAGTTTCGTCAGCGTCGGATCGTTCGTCGGTCCGAGGTAGTACGTCTCGACGCCGTGATTGTCGGGATGCGGAATCGAGTTGACGTGAATCGATACGAAGATGTCCGAGTGCGAGCCGTTGGCGAGGCGGGCGCGTTCGCGGAGCGGGATCAGGCGATCGTTTTCGCGGGTAGAGATGACGTCGAATCCGTTTTGCCGAAGCAGCGCGCCGAGGCGTTTCTCGATATCGAGCGTGATCTCTTTTTCGCTGACGTTCGAAATCGACGACGCGCCGGGATCGGTGCCGCCGTGACCGGCGTCGAGCACGACGCGGCGAACGGACAGCGGGAAGGCCGACGCGCTGACCGGTTCGAGCGTGTCGGTCATCAGCATCGGCGTGACGGAGGCTTCGATGTGACGTCCGGGCGATGGGGGAGCAACCACCCACGGTTTTCGCGTGCTCGTGATCCCGGTATTGCTCAGAAAGGCGAAGCTGGCCAGCATCAGCGGGATGATCACCAGCGGCGCGCGGCGCAGGAAAATGTGGCCGATACGCCGCGAAGTCCGCAGGGAGCGCGGCGGCAACCCTCGAATCGTGTCGAGGTTGTCCGCCACCGCCTCACGCAGCAATTGGCGCTTCACCCGGTCCATCTGCCCACCCGTCATTGCACCAATAGTAAGGCACTCGGCGCGTGCCGAGTGCCTTCAAGCAGGACGTTACGGTGCTTTCGGCGCTTCGAACAGCTTTTCGTCGACCGGCTTCCCAAGCTCGATCGATGTGTATTTCCGCGTCGCGTTCTGGCCGCCGTTGACGCTCGACACCTTCACCGTGAAAGGAACCTTCACCCCGTTGACGTCGCGGTAATCGTCGAAATCGGTCTGCGTCGGAATCCGGCCGACGGGGGAGTCGACGGTGATGAGGCGGCGCACCGCGAGGCCGGTCGTTGCATCGAACCAAACCCGTTGGCGCGTGTGGTCATCGATCGGCGCGGAAACAGACCAGGTCTCGTGACCGTCGATCGTTTCCTTTCCGCCGACGCGCGCATTTTCGGGCAGCGTGGTCACCGGCTGGTAGGCGCGCGTGAACAGATAGCTCGTGGTGGCATCGGCTCCGGTCATCGTGCGAATGCCCTGGCGGCCCTGCATCCAGCCGCTCTCCGGTCCGGACATCTGCGACATCCCCGGTCCCTCGGCGGGAGTCGAGCGCACCAGCGTCTTGCCGCCGGCACTGAGGACTTCGACCGGCGTCGTACGTCCGGCAGCGTCGGTGCGCGTGCCGGTTGCGGTCATCGACGAGCTGGCCAGTCTCTTCGCTGCGGCTTCGCCGCCGATCGCGGTGATGTACTTCGCGACCACATCCTTCGCTGCGGGATACGTCTTCCGTTCCGCCTCCTCGGCTTCATGCGTTTTCATCGGCGCGGAGGGCGCCAACGGCAGCGCGACGATCGTCGACGGATGCTCCTTGCCCATGTGGCAGGTGTAGCAGCCGACGATCGGACGGCCTTTGAAGTTCTTTTCGTTGAGATCGAGGACGAGCTTGATCATTTCCCGTCCGGTCTTCTTCTCTTCTTTCGCGTCGCTGGCGAAGTCGAGGCTCTTCGTCTGCTCGTTGAAGACGTGGCAGAAGTCGCAGTGGACGCCGAGCGACGCGCTCATGTTGTTCATGACCAGGCCGATCTGCGAGTCGGAGAGGTTGGTCAGCAACTGCACGTTCTTCTGCTCGGCGTAGACCGAGACCGTGGCGAGGACTGCAACGGCAAGAATCAGTTTGCGCATAGGTTTCTCCTTCGGATTGCGCGGCGGAGGATAGCGCAACGTCTCGCGCGACGGCGGGCGTTGTGCAATACGTAACAGCCGTGGCCGAGCCTGTCGACCTGCGCATCCCGTTCACGACGCTGTTGAAAGTCGCGCTGACGCTGCTGCTATGCGTCTGCGTGATCAAGCTGTGGCCGGTGATCCTGATGATCATCGTGGCCATCCTGCTGGCGGTGATGCTCGATCCGCTGGTGCTGCTCATGGAACGCCATCGGATGCGGCGCGGAGTAGGCGTGATCCTGATCGCGCTCATCCTTTTCGGACTGATCGTCCTCTTCTTTGCGGTTCTGGCGCCGCGGATGACGACCCAGATGGGCGATATCACGAATCAGTTGCCGCGGCTGGAGCAAACGGTAGCGAGCCGCTTCCCGATTACTGCGCCGTATCTCAAGACTCTGCACGGCGGTGCGCCGCCCGAGTTGAAGACGTGGCTGACGCGCGGCCTCATCGTCGGCAAATACGCGATCGAAGGAGTCACTGCCGGGATTTTTGTCCTGGTGCTCGCGCTGTATCTGTTGCTTGAAGGACGAACGGCCTTCGAATGGCTGATCGACCTCGCGCCGAGGGATAAGCGGCCACGGTGGCGGAAGACGGCGATCGAGATGAGCGCCGTCGTGCTGGCGTACATGCGCGGGCAGGTCATCACCTGCTTCATTTGCGCGGCGTGGGCGTATCTGGTCCTGATTCTCTTGCACGTTCCGGCCGCGCTGCCGCTGGCGCTGATCGCGTTCATCGCCGACCTGCTGCCGGTAGTCGGCACGATCGCGATGACGATTCCGGCAGTGCTGCTCGCTCTGACCGTCAGTCCCGTCACAGCGCTGCTGGTCCTTATCGGCTACATGCTCTACCACTTCGTTGAGAGCTATTTCATCGTCCCGCGCGTCTACGGAAAACAGATGCGTCTCTCGACACTCACGGTCTTGCTGGCGATCATGATCGGCGGCGCGCTGCAAGGTGCGGCCGGCGCGATTCTCATCCTCCCGTTCGTCGCTGCATATCCGATCGTCGAGAGGCTATGGCTTCGCGATCAGTTGCCGGAAGATACGGTGGAACGTCACGAGGAATTGGCGGAAGAGTAGGTTCCGGCGACCCGGCAGTTGTGATTTCATCCGCGACCGAGGAGGCCACCATGCCGAAATATGTGATCGAACGAGAAATCCCGGGAGCGGGAAACATGACGCCCGACGAACTTCAGGGCGTGTCCAAACATTCGAATGACGTGCTGGCGAAGCTCGGTCCTGACATTCAGTGGGAACACAGCTACGTCGCCGGCGACAAGATCTACTGCATCTACTCTGCGCCGAGCGAGGAGCTGATTCGCACCCACGCGAAGGAGTCGGGCTTCCCCGCGAACAAGATCACCGAACTGTCCGCCGTGATCAGTCCGAAGACGGCGGACAAGAGCGCCTGATCAGAGAGTTCACGGTGGCAGCCGTCGTGGGTCCGTCGGCTCGAACGCCTTCTGGATGTCTTGCGACGTCATGTAGTGCAGGCGGCTGTTCTCCTGATACTTCGCGCTGTCCGTCACCAGGCGATTCAGCACTTTCATGTAGCGGCGTTCCGTCATGAAGCGCTTCAGGTCAGGGTAAAGGAAGCCGACCGCGGTCAGCGCGAAGGCGAACATCTCCTCGAAGATCGGGATGAACGGCAGGGCGATGATGATGCTGCCGATGATCAGTCCGAGGAGCGCGAACACGAAGCGCGCACTGAGGTCGCCGTCGCGCCAGATGTGGAAGTGGTTGGCTTCCAGTTCATTCATCTCGCCCGCCGCTGCCACGTATTGCGGCAGCACGACTTCATCGACCTCTTTTTCCAGCGTTTCCCAATACGCGGCCGAGCCGCCGAACTCGTCGTACGCGGCCTTTACCTCGGCGAGCTTTGCATTCGCGCAGGTGCGCACTTCGGCATCGAACGTCGTCTCTTCGAAGCTGCGGCGATGGTGCTCGCACTCCTGCAGCACGGCATAGACGACCTGCGCGTAATCGTAATCGGCACCGGCGATGTTGAGCATTACTGGTCCGCGGCCGCCTTCTGTTGATACTTGATGACGCCGAGCTGTTCGAGAAGCTTGTTGCCGTCGATGATGACGTTGCCGTTCGGCAGCTTCGGAATCTGACGGATCTCTTTCTTCTGCAACGCGTCGATGAGCTGCAGCGAAACGTACGCATCGCCGGCGCTGCCATTGAGCGCGGCGCGCTCCTTCTTGATGCCCTGGGCCACGGCGCTCTTCTCGGAGAGCGTGGCCTGCGCGTCCTGCTGTTTGCGGACGACATACGCGTCCGCGGCGCGTTTGGCCTGCTCGAAATCGCCCTGCGACCGCGTGAGCAATTCCGTCAGGTCGGCGATCTTGCCCTGCAGATTGGCCTTGTTCGACTCGAGCGTGGCCAGGATCTGCGACTCCAGTTTCTCGGCCTGCTTTTCCGCTTCCTTACGCTTGTTGATGAGGTTCTGATAGTCGGGCTTGAAGGAGAAATCGCCGAGGATGACCTGCTCCACGATGACGCCATACGGTTTCAATTGCGTGGCCAGCACCTTCGTCGCATCACTGGCAGCGGCGAAGCGCAGATCGGGGTTGTAGTACTCCTCGGAATCGAGCCGATTGAGCACGTCGCGCACATACGCACGCGACAGCGGCCGCACCAGACGCTCCTTCAGCGCGACGGTTGTTGGCGCGACGGTGCGCCAGATGTACGCAGCGCGCGTCGGATCGATGCGCCAGCGGACGGTGACGTCGGTCTCGATGTCGTTGCCGTCACGCGTCTTGAAGCGAAGGTCGTCTTTTTCCTTGCGGTCGCCTTCGACGGCTTTCGCGGACATGACCAGGTTCTGCGTCGACGTGTCGTAGGTCGCCCAGTCATTGACGATCGGCATGAAGAAGTATGTAGCGCCGGGGTCCGACGTCTCCGAAGAGCGCGTGATCTTGTTGAAGCGGACGCCGACCTGTGTGGCCTGCGTCGTATGCGGCGTACAAGCGGCCGCGAGCGGGAGAAGGGCGAGCAATGCGATCAGTCGTTTCATCATTCGCCTCAATGTTTTCCCGTCAGCTTGCCGATGTCCGTAGGATCTTCGCTAATGTAAATCGGCCCCTGAATGCCGTTAAGGATGGCCAGACCTTTGCGCAGCCGCAGCAGCTTGTCGGAGCCCGCGCCTTCCATGGCCCGGTTGATGTCCTCAGTTCCCTGCGCCTCGGCGCTCTTGACCAGCAAGTCAGCCTCGGCATGCTTGGAGCGCTCGTAGAAATCCTTCTGCGCATTGAGTCCGGTGATCTGCGCCTGAAACTCGGCGCTGCGAACGTTGATCGAGTTCTGCCCCTCGGCCGCGGTCTGCTTCAACCGTGTATCGACCTCAGCCTGCTTCGCCAGCGCGCGATTCGTCAGCACTGACTGGTCCTGAATCTTCTTCTGTTCGGTGAGCTGCTGGAAGGTGTCGGGATAGTCGTACTGCCGGATGAGGACATCGGCGAGCTCCAGTCCGTTCTGCCGGAACTTCTCGGCCAGCTCTTTCTTCAGATCGTGAACCTTGGCGATGCGCTGATCGCGATAAAACTCCTCCGCCCGCAACTCGCCGAGGTGCTGCTTGATGGCGGGGTCGGTAAAGCGCATGACTACGTTGTCTTCGTAGCCGCGTCCGAAACCGAATTTCGAAGTGACGAGGAACGGATCGGCGATGCGATAGAGGACGGTGACGTCGACCGCGACCGGATAGCCGTCGACAGTCGGCACGTTGATCGCCGCGACCGTGCGGTGGTCGGCGCCGCGCTCGGTCTCATCGTTCGTGAACTCGACCGCCTGAATGTTTCGCGGGAAGGTACGGATGGTTTCGTATCCGGAAATCGCGCGCCGGTATCCCGGCTCGACGAGCTGTTTCTGCAAGCCTTTGTTCATACCGAACGACACCTGCCGCAGTCCGATCTGATCGAGCGGCACGTAGGTGACGAGGCAAGCCCGCATGAGAATCAGCGGTACAAGGATGACGCTGATGCGGAGGAGGAATCGAACAAATCCTCCCCGAAGCGGCGGCAGTTTGATGGGAAACGAGGGCTTGAAACGCGGCGTAGGCGCAGCGGATTCGAACATAGGTTTCGGTCTTCCTCAAGTTGGACGGCTTGGGAAGATTGTACGCGCGCTGGACTGCGGAGTTCTGGCCACTCCCTGGGAACGCGGGCGTCTCGCCCGCCGTCCCTTTGGCAGATCGCGCGATTTCGACAGCGGGCGGGACGCCCGCGTTCCCAGGACGGCTACTTCACGCCCAAGTTCTCCTGGATGAACTTCCACATTGCGGCGCGCATGTGCGCGTTCAGCGCGGGATCGACGACGCCGTGACGTGACTTCGGATATACCTGTAGCTGGTAGGGCTTGTTCGCTTTTTCGAGTTCGTAGATGAACTGGATCGTGTTCTGGATGTGCACGTTGTCATCGATCGTGCCGTGCATCAGCAGGATGTTGCCGTGCAGGTCTTTCGCGGCCCAGCGCGGCGCGGTGGCCTTGTAGCCTTCCGGATTGTTCTGCGGCATCAGCATTACGCGTTCGGTGTAGATCGAGTCGTAGTCGCGCCAGTCGGAGACCGTGCCGCCGGCCAGGCCGGCGCTCCACAACTTGCTGTGCGTCAGCGCGAACGACGTCATGAAACCGCCGTAGCTCCAGCCGCTGAGAGCCACGCGCGATCCGTCGACGTATGCCTGCGACGTCAGCCACTTCAGTCCGTCCTCGAGATCGCGAAGCTCGCCTTCGCCCATCCGCTTGTACGACGTCCACGCCGACTCGGCTCCCTTGCCGCTGGCGCTCCGGTTGTCGCAGATCCAGACGATGACGCCGTGCTGTGCGAGGAACTGGTGGAAGAGATATTGCGCGCCGCCCCACGAGTTGCGGACGCTCTGCGCGTGCGGGCCGGAGTAGGTGAATTCGTAGACCGGGTACTTCTTCGTCGGATCGAAATCGGGCGGCTTGATCATCATCGCTTCCATGACGAAGCCGTCGCGCGTCTTGACCTGCACGAACTCCGGCTTGGAGATGTGTAGATCGCGCATCAGCGGCGCTTCGTTCGCATCCACGACGCGAACGCGCGTGCCGTCGGCGCGATAGAGCGACGTTGACGGCGGCGTGGCGGCGTCGGAGAAGGTGTCGAGATACGCCGTCATCGACGGATTGAAATTCGCGCCGTGCTGGCCGGGTGCATCCGTCAACCGCTTCAGGCCGCTGCCATCGAGATGGAGGCGATAGAGATCGCTGCCTAGGACCGAGCGCTCCGTGCCGGAGAAATAGATCCACTCGTTGGCGGCGTCGACGCCGTGGACCGTGCGTACTTCCCACGGACCATTGGTGAGCTGTGCAATCAGTTTTCCGTCGGCGGCGTAGTGATAGAGGTGCTTGAATCCGGTCCGCTCGCTGAGCCAGAGAAACGAGCCGTCCTTCAGCCAGACCGGATTGCCGCTGATGTCCACCCACGCCTTCGTCGTCTCGCGGAAGAGTGTCTTCGGCGCGCCGCCGCCGCGAACTTCCGCGGCATTCAGATCGAGCCAGGTCTGCTCGCGATTCTGGATCTGATAGACGACCTTCGCGCTGTCGGGCGACCAGTCGACGAGGACGATGAGGAAGTCGGCGCCGCTGTAGCTCTCGGTGCTCACTTCCTTCGGAGCTGCTCCATTGACATTGACGCAGAAGAGCTTCGCGATCGGATTTGGCGCGCCGGCTTTCGGATATAGCTCCGACTCCACGTTCTGCTGATAGGGGATGTGATCGACGACTGCGAAGTGCTTGACCGGCCGCTCGTCGAGCTGCAGGTAGGCGATGCGCGTCGAATCGGGGCTCCACCAGTACGCGCGGAAGTTGCCGCGGCCGTAAACCTCTTCCTGGTAAACCCAGTCGAGGATTCCGTTCTGGATGTTCTCGTTGCCGTCTGTGGTCAGCTGCCGTTCGCGCTGCGTGGCGACGTCGACGACGTAGATGTTGTTGTCGCGTACGAACGAAACGAAGCGGCCGTCAGGACTGAACGTCACTTCCTCTTTCTCGCCGGCGGAGGACGTGAGGCGCGTCATCGAGTCGGCGTCGAACGTGTACATGTAGACGTCGTTGCCGATGTTGAGCAGGACGCTCTTCTTGTTCGGGCTGAAGTTCCAACCACGCTGCTTCGCGAATCCGGCCGCCTCGTCACCCGATACCCCGGCGATTTTTTTCGCGGCTGCTTCGAGTCTCGCCGCGTTGAAGAGGACGCGCTTGTTGCCGGTGTCGGTCTCGATCACCGCCTGTTCGACGACCTTCCCTTCCTCCGTGCGCGGCCAGGCGAAGGTCTTGTCATCGAGCCAGTGGAAGCCGCCCTGCGGCGTCCCGCCGAACGAAACGCGCTGCTTGGGATCGAAGACGTTTTCGAGCGTCAGCTCGCGGATGGTGGGCTTGGCCTGCGGCGTGGTCTTGACGTCTTGCGCGAGCGCGGCGACGGCAACGAACAGAAGGAGTGCGGCGGAACAGTTCTTCAGCATGGCGGCGATTTATACCCCGAGAAAGTCACAGCGGGGAAGGAAGCGGTTCGTTACGATGCTGTCCGGCCATGTTGATCCGCGTCGTATCGATCCTCGCACTTTCCCTCCCCATCGCCGCCGCCACTCCTCGGCGCGTCATCCTCAACGCAAGCGCCACGGGTCCGGCGCGATACATCGTCGTGCTCGATGATGACGTCGACGACGTGTCCGGCGTCGCCGATGCGCTGACGCAGAAGCATCACGCTCGGCTGAATCACCGATTCGTTCGCGCGCTTCACGGCTTCACTGCGGAAATGTCGGCGTACGAGGCAGTCGCGGTCCTTGCCGAAAAGGGCGTCAAGTACGTCGAACAGGATTCGATGGGCGGCGGCGCATCGGTAGGCGAACCGGCAGTGCTCGACGTGCAGAGGTCGCCGGTTTGGGGGCTCGATCGCATCGATCAGCGCGACCTGCCGCTCAATCAGACCTACGTCTACAACCAGACCGGCCTCGGCGTCACGGCATACGTTCTCGACAGCGGCATCAACGCCTCGCACAACGACTTCGGTGGCCGCGTGCGAAGCGGTTACAACTTCAGCACGACCTTACCAGCCTCCGATTGCAACGGTCATGGCACGCACGTCGCCGGCATTCTCGGCGGATCGCAGCATGGCGTCGCCAAAGAGGTTTCGCTTGTGTCGCTGCGCGTTCTCGATTGTCAAAACCGAGGATTTGTCACCGACATGGTGAAGGGGATTGAGTGGGCGATCGACGATCACCAAAGCGGCCAGCCGGCGGTGATGAACATTTCGATTTATACCGATTCGCCGTCGACGACTTTCGACGCCGCGATCAACGCCGCGATCGCCGACGGCATCACCGTCTGCGTGATCGCCGGCAACGGCACTGCGAACAACAGCGTTGCGACGGATGCCTGCAACATTTCACCGGCGCGCGTTTCCAACGCAATCACAGTCAGCGCGACCGATATCCTCGACACCAGAGCGTCATTCGCAAATTTCGGTCCGTGTGTCGACCTCTTTGCACCCGGAGAGCAGATCGAATCAGACTGGTACTCCAGCAACACGGCCACTGCGATCGACAGCGGAACATCGATGGCGGCGCCGCACGTCTCCGGGGCGGCCGCGCTCTATCTGCAAAGTCATCCGAATGCGTTTCCGGCGGCCGTGGCAACTGCGCTCATCGCGGCGGCGTCAGTGAACAAAGTCCAGGACGCCGGATTGAGCTCACCGAACCGCCTTCTATTCACGACGGATATCGAGCCGCCGCTCCGTCGCCGCGCCGTCAAATCGCCTTGAGCGATTTGAGATAGCGCATCGAAGGTCATGTGAAGCCCGCCAAGGCTCGCGCCTTCAGCCATTTCTTCGTAGAGTCCAAGCGACCCAACCCACGTTTCGATGTAACCGGTGTCGAGGTTATCGCCTTGAATCCGAATGATTCCTGCGGCGTCCTCAAGCTGGCGGTCCGATTCTCCAATCTTGAACCACTCAAGCTTTGCGATGAGGATGTCCTCCGCGCTCGTGATCACGAAGTTCAGTCCATCGATTTCTACGGGCTCACGACGTTCGAATTCTGAAACGCTGAAGGCGCGTGTCTTTCTGACGATCAAGTCCACCTTCCAGGCGTTTCTGAAGTCGGTGACGTTGAACATGTCGCGGTTTCTAAAAGCCGCTTCCGCTTCTTCCCATCGAACGTAGAAGCCCACGCGTTTGAACAACTGCACCAGTGAGAACAGTTGATCGCGCGTTGGCGCAATCACGACGTCCAGATCATTAGTCGAACGTGGTTCGCCATGAACCGAGCTTGCTAAGGATCCCGTGACCATGTACGGAACATGGTTCATCTCGAGCGCCGTGCAGATTCGGCGGAGGAAGTCTTCAATCTTCAACTTGGCCAGCGTCCACGCGGTAGATCAGCCGCGACAAGGCCTCGATTGTCTGCTCTGCCGTGTAGCCGGGATTGCGCTTTCGAACGCCGGCCTCCGCCAGGGAACGCACCAGATTGCTCAACTCAAAAGCAAGCCTCAGGCGGCCGGTTTCTCCAAGATGACGATAGGCGGCTTCGTGAGCGGCAGCGGCGGCGGGCGTTGTATCGAGTGCCGGCATCTTTGGCGACGAAGTATAACGCGGCAGCGGCACTCAAACGCTTAGAGCTCGATGTACCGCCCATTCAAGTACATGCACGCGCCTGCCTGGTTAACCGGTGAGCATCATGCGTTACAATCTCCACCTGCGTTTCGCCCCCCGATCCTCGGCTGGGGCTTCGTAACCACCTTAAGGAGCAATCAATCGCATGACCGCTACACTCGAAATTACGCATTCATTTGACGCTGCACGTGCGGCGGGCCGCGAGCCGTTCAAGGTTCGCGATCTGGGGCTGGCTGCCCTCGGCAGGAACGAGATCCGCCTCGCCGAGCACGAAATGCCGGGACTCATGGCTGTTCGCCAGAAGTACGGCAAATCGAAGCCGCTGACCGGCGCGCGCGTCATGGGCTCGCTGCACATGACCGTGCAGACCGCTGTGCTCATCGAAACCCTTGCCCACCTCGGCGCCGACGTTCGCTGGGTGAGCTGCAATATTTTTTCGACCCAGGATCATGCCGCGGCGGCAGTCGTGGTCGGACGTCCGGAAACGGGCGGCACTGCTGACGATCCGAAGGGCATCCCAGTTTTCGCCTGGAAGGGCGAGACGCTCGAGGAGTATTGGTGGTGCACGTCCGAGGCGCTGCAATGGCCGGATGCCGGCGGTCCGAATTTGATCGTCGATGATGGCGGCGACGCCACACTGCTCGTGCATAAGGGCGTCGAATTCGAAGGGAAGGGACGCGTCCCCGAGTTTGACGACAATGCTGAGCCGGAGGAGTGGGGCGTCATCCTCGATCTGCTGCGCACCGAATTGAAGCGCGAGCCGAAACGCTGGACGCGCGTGGCCGCGGACCTCAAGGGAGTCTCCGAGGAGACCACGACCGGCGTGCATCGCCTGTATCAGATGAAGGAAGCGGGCGAGCTGCTCTTCCCGGCCATCAACGTCAATGACTCGGTGACGAAATCGAAATTCGACAACATCTATGGATGCCGTCACTCCGTCGTCGACGGCCTCAATCGCGCGACTGACGTCATGATCGCCGGCAAGCTCGCGCTCGTTTGCGGCTTTGGCGAAGTTGGTAAAGGTTGTGCGCAGGCTCTGCGTGGACAGGGAGCGCGCGTCGTCATTACGGAAATCGATCCGATCTGCGCGCTGCAGGCGGCCATGGAAGGATTCGAAGTGAGGACGCTGGACTCAGTCGTCGAGCGCGCCGATATCTTCGTCACCGCCACCGGCAACAAGAACGTCATCACCGCCGACGACATGGCCCGGATGAAGAACAAGGCCATCGTCAGCAACATCGGCCACTTCGACAATGAGATCGACATGGCTGGCCTCAAGAAGTTCCCCGGCGTGAAGCGGGTCAACATTAAACCCCAGTACGACGAATGGGTTTTTCCTGACGGCCACAGCGTTCTGGTCCTCGCCGAGGGACGCCTCATGAACCTCGGCTGCGCGACCGGGCATCCGTCATTCGTAATGTCGGCTTCGTTCACCAATCAGGTGCTGGCGCAGCTCGCGCTCTGGCAGAACAAGGGCGAGTATCAGAAAGAGGTTTACGTGCTTCCCAAGAGGCTCGACGAAGAAGTGGCCCGCCTTCACCTCGCGCACCTCGGCGTGGAGTTGACAAAATTGACCGCGGATCAGTCGAAATACCTCGGAACGCCGGTCGAAGGACCGTTCAAATCCGATCACTATCGCTATTAATCAGTGAGGCTCGGCCGCGGTTGCGGTCGAGCCAATTACCTCATGGCCCATCCAATTCGCGCTCTCGTCCCGTTTGTGCACGTACGTAGCGTTCCCGAGTCGATTGCGTTCTACGAGAAACTCGGGATGACGGTGGGGAACACCTTCGTGCCGCCGGACGCGAGCGATCCAGCGTGGGCGTGGCTCCAAAGCGGGATTGCCCAATTGATGCTTGCGAAAGCGACTGATCCGGTCGTCCCTTCGCAGCAAGCCGTCCTCTTCTATCTTTATGTTGAGGATGTCGCGGCCAAACACGAGGAGTTGCGACAAGGCGGCGTGCCGGTTGGGACGATCCAATATCCGTTCTTCGCGCCGCGCGGCGAGTTCCGAATTACCGATCTTGATGGGTACGTTTTGATGATCACGCACACCTGACTCGCAAATAAACGCATTGTTTCTATTGCACTCTCTCGCGGACTTTCGTTACTATGCACAAATTAATGTGCGTCACGCACAAGAAGGAGTGACATGCCGAGACCCAGACTGAATGCCCCAGCGCCTCAGATGTCCCACGGCCAGGCTGCCTATGTGTTGGATCGCCTGATTGCCGACCGC
>JAXDIO010000104.1:0-10317 GCA_034663965.1 Thermoanaerobaculia bacterium
AGGCACACTCGACAAGTCCCACGCCGGAAGCACGACCACGATCGCCGGCTGGGTGCAGAAGCATCGCGACTTTGGGGAACTCGTCTTCATCGACGTCCGTGATCGCAGCGGGATCGTGCAGGTAGTCGTCGATCGCTCGAAAGGTGCGAGTGAGGAGTTGCTCGCGATTGCGAAAGAGCTTCGTTCCGAGTTTGTGGTGCGAATCGCCGGCGACGTTCGCGAGCGGTCCGAGTCGACGAAGAACTCAAAGATGGCGACGGGCGAGGTCGAAGTTGTCGTCACGTCGATCGAGCTGCTCAGCCGCGCCGAGACGCCGCCGTTTCCGATCGACGATGAGGTCGATGCTGCCGAGGAGCTGCGGCTCAAGTATCGCTATCTCGATCTGCGCCGTCCGGCGTTGACACGCAACATGGTTCTTCGCGATCGCGTCGCGCACGGCGTCCGCGACTACATGCACCGGCAGGGCTTCCTCGAAATCGAAACGCCGATCCTGACGAAGTCGACGCCAGAAGGTGCGCGCGACTACCTCGTGCCGAGCCGCGTCCACAAAGGGGAGTTTTACGCGCTGCCGCAGTCGCCCCAGATTTTCAAACAGCTGCTGATGGTCAGCGGGCTCGATCGTTACTACCAGATCGCGCGCTGCTTCCGCGACGAAGACCTGCGCCGCGACCGCCAGCCGGAGTTCACGCAGGTCGACATCGAGGCGTCGTTCATCGACGAGGAGTTCGTCTACGGGCTGATCGAGGGGATGTTCGCCGAAGTCTTTCCGCTGGCGGGCATTCCAATTACGACGCCGTTCCCGCGCATGGGCTGGCAGGAAGCGATGGACCGCTTCGGGATCGATCGCCCGGACACGCGCTTTGGGATGGAGCTGATCGACATTACGAGCGTTGCGAAGTCGATCGAGTTCGCTGCATTTCGCGAAGCCGAAACCGTTCGCGCGATCGTCGTGCCCGGCGGCGCATCGTTGTCGCGCAAACGGATCGACGATCTCACCGAAGAAGCGAAGAAGCTCGGCGCATCGGGATTGGTGTGGATCAAGTTCGACGCACAGCGGGGCTCGTCGATCAAGAAGTTCCTCGACGACTCCGCATTCGATTCGCTTCGCAACGCGCTGCACGCGAACGAAAACGATGTCGCGCTGATCGTTGCGGGCAAAACGACACGCGTGTGGGACGTCCTCGGATCGCTCCGTCTCAAGCTCGGCAAGGAACAGAACCTCATCCCCGCCGATCGATGGGATTTCCTGTGGATCGTCGATTTCCCGCTCTTTGAATGGGACGAGGAGAGCGGTCGCTTCTTTGCGCGCCATCATCCCTTCACCTCGCCGCGTCTTGAAGACGTCGACAAGATCGAAAGCGATCCCGGCGCGACGCTGGCTCGCGCGTACGACGTGGTCATGAACGGCCTGGAGATCGGCGGCGGATCGATCCGCATCAACACGCCCGAGTTGCAGTCGCGCATGTTCCGCGCCCTCGGCATTTCCGACGAAGACGCCCGCGATCGTTTCGGTTTCCTCATCGACGCCTTCCGCTACGGCGCCCCTCCGCACGGCGGCGTAGCCCTCGGCTTCGACCGCATGATCATGCTCATGGCCCGCGCCGAGTCGCTCCGCGAAGTGATCGCGTTCCCGAAGACGGCGCGCGCGCAGGATTTGTTGAGCGAAGCGCCGTCGCGCGTGGACGAGAAGCAGTTGGATGAATTGGGGATCGCTCTTAAACGCCAATCCTGATCGCGCGAGGCGCGATCAGGATCTCCGGTTCGAGCCGCGCTGCTGGCGATTGAATCGACGGAAGTGCGGCCTTACCGGAGATCCTGCGTCTACGCGCAGGATAGAGTTGCGTAACATGCGCTTCCTCCTCATCTGCCTCGGCGGCGCGATCGGAACGGGCGCGCGTTACCTGACGTCAATTTGGGCGCTGGCAGCGTTCGGCGCCGCGTTTCCGTTCGGGACGCTGATCGTCAACGTCCTCGGCTCGTTTCTCATCGCGTTCATCGTCGAGACAGCGGGAACGACGAACGTGATCTCGCCCGACATTCGGCTCATGCTGACGGCGGGCGTGATGGGCGGCTTCACGACGTACTCCGCGTTCAATTTCGAAACGAGCGCGTACATGCGGATGGGGCAGTGGACGACTGCGATTGCCAACGTCGGCGTGACGCTGTTCGGATGTCTCGCTGCGGGTTTCGCGGGCGTGGCGTTGGCGAGAGTGCTGTTCGGACGGTAAAGCAAATGTTGAATGTGGAATGTTGAATGTTCAATGTTGAATGAAGGACGACTCTCGTTCATTCAACATTCAACATTCAACACTGAACATTCAACATTCTCTTTTCTCCCCTCTGCTACCCTTCGCGCCGCATGAAACTGATCGTGGGACTCGGCAATCCCGGCGCGGACTATGAACGCTCGCGGCACAACGTCGGGTGGATGATCGTCGATGCGTTTGCGAAGAAGTTTCGCATCGACATCACCAAGCACGAGAAGGACGCCATGACCGGCGAGGGCCGCGTGGCCGGCGGCAGCGTGAAGGTGGCCAAGCCGCTGACGTTCATGAATCTCTCCGGCGACGCGGTGAAGCTGCTCGTCAACGCGTATCTCGAATCGACGGACGAATTGATGATCGTGTACGACGACATCGACCTGCCGCTGGCGCGATTGCGCATCAAGCCCAGCGGATCGTCAGGAACGCACAACGGCATGCGCTCCATTGTGGCCTCGCTTGCGACCGAGCGCTTTCCGCGACTACGATTCGGCGTCCGCGGTGCGGAGTATCCGGACGGACGGCTTCGCGATTATGTCCTCGACGATTTCACTGCCGAGGAGGAGCCGCTGGTCAATCGCGGAATCGAGCGCGCCGTCGATGCGCTCGTGCTTTTCGCGCGCGGCGATCTGAAACGAGCAATGAACGAATTCAATCGAGATCCTGAGGAAGACCCCAATCCATGAACATCCACACCCTCGGCGAGCTGCGCGCCACCGGCTATCGCATCACCTCGGTCAAAGATGAGATGCGCAAGAACCTGCTCGCGGCCATCGCGCGCGGCGAGACGCTCTTTCCCGGCATCCACGGCTACGAACGAACGGTCATTCCGGCGATTCACAACGCAGTTTTGTCGAAGCACGACATCATCCTTCTCGGCCTCCGCGGACAAGCCAAGACGCGCATCCTTCGCTCGCTGACGAACCTGCTGGACGAGCGCGTGCCGATCATCGCCGGATGCGAGATCAACGACTCGCCGCTGGCGCCGACTTGCAAGCGCTGCCGGCGGCTGGCAGCCGAGCAGGCCGACGATCTGCCGATCGCGTGGCTCACGCGCGACGAGCGTTACCGCGAGAAGCTGGCTACGCCGGACGTCACCGTCGCCGATCTCATCGGCGACATTGATCCGATCAAAGCCGCAAATCAGCGGCTCACGTACGCGGACGAAGAGGTCATCCACTACGGCATCATCCCGCGCACGAATCGCGGCATCTTCGCGATCAACGAATTGCCCGACCTCGCGCCGCGCATTCAGGTCGCGCTGCTGAATATTCTCGAGGAAAGAGACCTGCAGATCCGCGGCTTTCCGATCCGCATTCCGATGGACGTCGTGCTCGTTTTCAGCGCGAATCCCGAGGACTACACGAGCCGAGGAAACATCATCACGCCGCTGAAGGACCGCATCGACTCGCAGATCCTCACGCACTACCCGCAGAGCGTCGAGACCGCCATGCAGATCACGCGGCAGGAGGCGTGGACGGAGCGCGATCACCCGATCGAGATTGAGATTCCCGACTACATCCACTCGCTGGTTGAGCAGATCGCGTTCGTCGCCCGCGGCTCGGAGCTCGTCGACCAATCGTCCGGCGTCTCCGCGCGATTGACGATCGCGGCAATGGAGTTGCTGCAATCAAACATGGAGCGCCGCGCCGCGCTGACGCATGATGGTTCGGCGTTTCCGCGGCTCTCCGATCTGGCCATGCTCCTTCCCGCGATCACCGGCAAGGTGGAGATGGTTTACGAAGGGGAGCAGCAGGGGGCCGAAGTCGTGGCGCGGAAGCTGATCGGCGAGGCCGTAGCGAAATTGTTCGCAACGAAGTTCCCGCCCGTCGAACGCGCAGGCGTCGGTGCGCGCAACGAGCGCAATCGCGGATTCGATCTCGACGACGAAGAGCTCGACGACGCCTTCGCCGGCCGCCGCAATCGCAAGCAACAGCAACGTCCGCAACGTCAGGAAGAAAAACCCCCGTCGCCGAGTGAGCCGAACTACGATTCGATCCTTGCCTGGTTCGTCGAAGGCAACAAGGTCACGTTGTCCGATGAGCAACCGTTCGATGCGTACTTTTCCGAATTGAAGCGCGTCCCGAAGCTCGTCGAAACGGCGAAGAAATACGTGCAGGCAGGCAACGACCGCGAGCTGGCGTTCTGGATGGAGATGATCCTGGAAGGCCTGCACCAATCGCTGCGCCTCGCGCGCGAAGACCTCGACTCGACCATCACTTTTCAGGAAATGATGAAGTTCAACGTGCTGCGAACGGTGAAATAGAAGAGTGAAGGGTGAAGAGTGAAGAGTGAAAAGAAACCCGTATCTTCTTTCACTCTTCACCCTTCACTCTTCACCCTTTAATTCGCAGATACAATCCTCTCGCGCATGCCTAAAGTCACGGCCGAGATTCCCGGCGAGCTGTCGCGGCAGATCGATCGGATGATCCGCGACGGGTGGTTTCCCGATCAGGACGCCATCGTCCGCGAAGCGCTCGCGCATTTCGTCGATGCGAAGACGTTCCTCGGCGACTCTCCTCGGATGCTGCACCGCTTCGCCGCCGACGCGCTGAACGATTCGAAACCCGAGGTTGCGCTGAAGTTCGTGAACCGAGGTCTGTCGCTATTGCCCACGCAGGACGCCACCGATTTTCATCTCTACCAGAATCTCGTCGAGCTGCGCGTGCAGATCCTGCTCGTCCTCGACCGGACCACCGAGGCGCTGGCTGGCCTGGAGGAAGCGCGGGAGATGCTGCCGAACAATCCGACCATTGCGAAATGGATTACTCGACTACAAAGGGTGAAGAGTGAAGGGTGAAGAGTGAAAGAGGGTTTTTTTACCCTTCACTCTTTCTATGCGCCACCGGTACTCCTACCTCGATCCCGATCTCATCCGGCAGTTGTTGGCCGAGATGGGTCTGCGGCGGCTCTTCAATCATCTTCTGCTGCAAAGTGGTGGCGACGTTGAGGAGGCGATGCGGTGGATGCGCGCGTTGCAGGATCGCGGGTACATCGATCCGAACATCGATCTCGAAGCGTTTTTTGCGAAGTTGATGGAAGAGAACGTGATCGGGCAGGACGCGGAAGGCAACGTCGTTCTCGGCGCGGGCGGGGAGCGGCAGATTCGTCGCGATGCGCTCGACGAAATCTTCGGCGGGCTGCAGAAGTCGCTGACCGGTTCGCATTCGGTCGCAAACGCGGGGCAGGGGACGGAGCGGCTGACAGAGACGCGGCCGTATCAGTTCGGCGACGATCCGATGGCGATCGATTCGATCCGGTCGCTGCAGAACGCGATGAAGCACACCGATCCTGCCGACGCGATTCTGATGACCGAGGACGATCTGGAAGTGTTCGAGACCGAACACAACTCGAGTTGCGCCACGGTGGTGATGATCGACATCTCGCATTCGATGGTGCTGTACGGCGAGGACCGCATCACGCCCGCGAAGAAAGTAGCGCTGGCGCTGACGGAACTGATCCTGACGAAGTATCCGAAGGATTCGATCGACGTGCTGCTGTTCGGCGATGAGGCCACCGAGGTGCCGATCTCCGAGATTCCGTACGTGCAGGTCGGTCCGTTTCACACGAACACGAAGGCCGGACTGGAGCTCGCGCAGCGCATCCTGCGGCGGCACAAGCACAACAACAAACAGATTTTCATGATCACTGACGGCAAGCCCTCGGCGCTGACGGAGAACGGGATGCTCTACACGAACTCGTTCGGCCTGGACATGAAGATCGTGAACCGCACGCTGGAAGAAGCGGACCGCTGCCGGCGCGCGAACATCCCGATCACGACGTTCATGCTGGCCACCGATCCGATGCTGGTGAACTTCGTCGAGCAGCTCTCGAAAATCAATCGCGGCCGCGCCTTCTACTCATCGCCTGACAGGCTCGGCGAGTACATCCTCGCGGACTACATCCGCAACCGCCGCAAGTTCGTGCACTGATCACGCTTGGGATTCACCGTTCCGTTTCACGCGACAGTTTCGAATCTCATCCCTCCCGAATCGAACGAGGAACATAGGGAGGACGTCATGTTCGAGACATCTGTCATACACGCCGAGGTCGTCGCGGAGAAGCGGGTTGGATTGCTGACGGCGTCCTTTGCATTCCACACGCTCGTCGTCATCGCCATTCTTGCGAACGGTATCCGGACGATCGAGTTCCCCACGAATGCGCCGAGGGAGTACGCGATCCCGGTCTTCGCAATGCCGGTGCAGGTTCCCCCAGCCCTCGGCGTGCCCAACGGCGGACACAAGCAGTCCACGCCCCCAGCGCCGATGAAACCGACTACTCCGACGGCGAATATGGCGCCGAACACCGTGCCTGATCACACCGAGCCTGCGGCATCGACGGCTACTTCGACCGGCGGTACCACAACGACTGGCAACGACTCCGGCTCCGATCAGCCGCAGGGCGTGCCGTGGGGTGTGGCTCACGGCGTTGGCGTCGATGGTCCGCCGTCGACGGCAACTGTAGCCGCGGAGCCCGACGTTCCACTGCGCATCGTCGGCGACGTGAAGGCGCCGGTCGTCATTCGGCGCGTGCAGCCCGTTTATCCAAAGCTGGCCATCACCGCGCGGATGAACGGAACCGTCATCGTCGAATGCATCATCGACAAAACCGGCCGTGTGCGTGAAGCGCACGTGTTGCAGAGCACATCGCCGCTCTTCAACCAATCCGCGCTCGACGCCGTCCAGCAATGGCAGTTCGCGCCCGGATCGCTGCACGGAAACGCGATCGACACGATCTTCGATCTAACCGTCACGTTCCACGTATCTCAATAGCGCGGTTTCGCGGCCTCGCGGTTCGAGGTTACGAACGCATCAAACCCTGATCGCCGCAAGCGCTCGCTTGCGGCGATCGCGTTCAGGCGCGTCTCGAAAGGTCCAACGACCACGATCGTCAGCCCACGGGTCTCGATTGTGTAGGGACGCTCTCCGTTGCTTTGCAATTGGCCGGCGAGTTGCCGGGCGTTGCCCTTCTCGCGAAAGGCACCAGCCTGCACGAGGAACGCACGGGTGTCCTGCACTTTGACTTTGATCGTCGGTGATGCGGCGATCGCACCCGGGATAGGTTCTCCACCGAAATCGACGTTCCGAACGATCGCCGGTTCCGCGGGCAGCGTGACGGTACGATTGATGATGCGGCCGCCGATGCGCGCGCCGATCGTGAACGTGCCGGAAGGCATGGAACGGAAGAGAAAACTACCCTCGGGATCGACAAGAGCAGTCATTCCCAGCGACTCGATCCGCACCTCGTACGCACCGGCCGCCCTGCCGGCAATGCTTCGCCGCACACGGACGCCGAACGTCACCGACTGCGGCTGTCCGGACTCGACGGTCACGTTCTGTTCGCGCGGGTCAGCGATCGAATATCCAGCGATCAGTGATTCCTCCGAGAGCGCGACGCGAAATCTTCCCGGTGGGACGATGAAGACGAACAGGCCCTGAGGGTCACTCGTCGCGCTGAGCGACTGTCCGTTCTGCGAGGTAGCGGTGAGAACCGCGCCGCGCAAGCCGACGCCAGCGTCGCTCAACACGCGTCCATCGATTCGAGCGGCGGCCCACACCATCCCGAAGTCGATGTGCGCCTGCCCCTTTGTCTCCGAGAATGAGGGCGTCGTAAAGAACGCGCGCGGCGAAACCGGAAGTTGTGCGGCGATCCGGTGTGGTCCGGAAGGGACTTTGTCGAAGAAATAGGCTCCCTTGCTGTCCGTCCTTGCCGTCCGTGCTCCGTCGAGTGTGACGGCGATGTCCGGCAGCGGCGTCGTGGTCTGGTCCCGCACGCCGCGCATCTCCGGATCGAGGAAGGCAAATCCTCCGATCGTTCCGCTTCGCTGCAGAAACGACGGCAGGCCGGAGAACTGCTGCTGCACTCCGACTTCGACAGAGGTCCCGCTTTCTTTCAGCGACCCGACGCGCGTCATCCACGCGGAGTAGGAGCCATAGAGATCGGTCGCTGACAGCACGCGGCGGCTGTAGGTGAGCGTGGCGATCCCGTTGTCGCGTGTGGTGCTGATCCCTTCGTCGTGGCTGAAGATTGCAAGCAGACGGAGATGATCGCTTCGCGGGCCCGATCCAAGCCAGGCGAGATTCAACCCTGCCTGCAGACGGTTCGGCGTCAGCGAAACATTGACGCCGGTGATGAAGCCGAGGTCGATCAATGCCGCGTTGTCGCGCAGCGCACGCGCAACGTCCGCTGGGGTGCGGACGGAGATCCCAAGACGGAGCAGCGCCAACTCGAGGCCCGGCTCCGCGCTGAAGATGAGATCGAGGGTAGGCGCGTTGCGCTGCCGTTCGGCCCACGCGCTGGCCGTGAACGGTCCACTCCCGGCGTGCGCCGAAAGACGAAGCGTATCCCCGCGGCGCGATGCTTCGGAGTTCTCGATCAGACGATACGAGGCAGCCACGCCGAACGCTGACGTCTCGTAGGTCATGCCCAGCGGCAGACCGATCGTACGGATGGAGTTTGTGGACGTGCGCACCGTCGAGGCGTCGGCGCCGGCCAGGAAGGTAAGGCGTTCGCTCACGGCGTATCCGAGGCCGAGACTGGCCATTCCGATCGCTTGACGCAACGCAGCCAGATTGAATCGATCGTATGTGCCGTAGGACGTGATCGAAAGACGTTTCGTAGCGCGTCGTGACCAGTCGATCTCGCCATGTTCACCCGGGATGTCCGACAGTCCGAGGTTAGGAAAGTCGTCCGGCTTCACGGAGAGAAGCGCGTGGAGTTGATCACGCGTGGAGGCGTAGCGAACTTCGCCGGATGCAGCGAGCGAGCGGCTGACGCCGACGTCGCCGCGCAGGAACAGTGAGTCGCCGTCGCGGTGCTCGGCCGAAAGTGCGCCGACGATTCCGCGCCGTGCCGCGGTACCGGCGGGTTGTGAGAAGAACCCGTAGACGGACGGCGTCCATCGTGTCGATCCGCGGTCGATGCCGTAGCCCGCTCCTCCCACCCATCGTCGTCCGGCCGGAAGGAAGAAGTCGTCGAACATCGCCGAGGAGGCGTAGCCGGCGTGCAGTTCGAGAGGGCCCTCTTTCAGGTGCAGGCCGCGAACCGGCGTGTTGCTGATGGTCATGCGCGACAGATCCACGGTCTCGTCCAGCAGCGTCAATCGGCGAGTGGGTGTGGTGTCGCGGTAGAAGATCGAGGCGATGTTGTCCGACGGTTGGCCGGGCCCGGCGCGCAGATCGTGGACGTGAAGAACATGGATCTGATCGCTCCGCTCGCCGTTGTGCGTTACGAGGTCGATGGTGTTCTGCATCTGCCCGGATCCGCTCGCGTAGCGGCCGTCGTATCGTCCCAGCGGCGCCCCGGCTTCCGCCTTTGTCACGGATGGCAGGATCGGGGCGGCGACCGTGATGAGAAAGGTCTGCGTGCCGCCGGGAGTGATGACGACGAGCTGAGTCGTCCCGGAGCTGCGTCCCGTCACCGATACGTGGCCCAAAGAGGCGATGGTTACGTCCGCGATGGCGGGGTTCGTGGTGTAGGCGGCAGTGGCGCCGGCGATCTCGATGATCGCGGTCTCCTGAACGCGGACCGTGTAGCCCTCTCCGCGCGCGGCGTGCGCGAACAGCAAGCAGGCCGCAACGGCGAGGAGCGCTTTCACTTCACACTGAATTCCGCGCTGGAAGTCAGCGTCTTGTTTGTGAGGTCGTAGGTGATCATGGCCCGGTAGCGGCCGGGATCAAGAACGCCGTCATATTCAACGCGCACATCTTTTTTCTCGCCGGGCAGGAGATGCGAGATCGGAATCTCCTGCTTTCCGGCCAGCGATCCGGCGGCGTTGATGATGGCGAGCATTCCCGTCGCCTCCACCGGTTCGGTACCGCTGTTGACGAGTTGCTGCGTCGCCACGAGCGTAGCGCTGGCTGTCGGTGGTTGAACGGCCAGCGGCGACGCCGACGCGGCGAGGACGTCGCCGGCGACGGCGAATGTCATCAGTGTGCCGACCGAGGCGCTCACCCGCACGGGTCCGGTGCCGAGCTTCGTCGTTCCTTCGCACATCGCTGCGATGGCGCGCACCGAGGGATGCTCCGGGATGGTCACGGTCAACGAGACCTGGATG
>JAXDIO010000108.1:0-7271 GCA_034663965.1 Thermoanaerobaculia bacterium
CTGCGGAGCCGGCGATGGTTGCGCCGGTCTGTGATCGGTTTGCCGGAGTTTATACTGCGCCGGTGAATTCTTCAAATATCGATGTGGCCGCCGTCACCATCGACGACATCCGCGCCGCCGCCGCCCGCCTCGGCCACTCCATCCATCGCACGCCGCTCCTGTCAAGCCGCTCGCTGTCCGAGGCAATCGGAGTTGAGGTGCGCCTGAAGTGCGAGAACCTGCAGCGCGCCGGCTCGTTCAAGATCCGCGGGGCGATGAACGCGCTATTGCAACTCACTGAAAACGAACGGCGCAACGGCGTGGTGGCCTTCTCCTCCGGCAACCACGCCCAAGGCGTCGCCCTGGCCGCGAAACTCCTCGGCATCAGGGCGACGATCGTGATGCCGGAGAACTCGGTGCAGATGAAAGTCGACGCGACGAAAGCCTACGGCGCCGAGGTCGTAACGGCGGGCGTGACCTCGGCCACGCGCGATACGGTTGCGAAAGAGATCGCCCAGAAGAGCGGCGCCGCAGTGATTCCGCCCTTCGACGACTGGCGGATCATCGCCGGCGCGGGCACGGTCGGGCTGGAAATCGTCGAGGAGTGGCCGGAGGTCGAAACGATCGTGACGCCGCTGGGCGGCGGCGGACTACTCTCGGGAGTCGCCATCGCCGCAACGTCAGTGAAGCCGGGCATCGATGTCTACGGCGTCGAGCCGCGCGCCGGCAACGACGGCGAGCAGTCGTTCAAATCGGGCCGCATCGTCTCCATCGACCCCCCGAAGACGATCGCCGACGGCGCCCGCACGCTGGCCATCGGCGAGCGCAACTTCGCGGTGATCCGGGAGCGCGTGCGCGATGTGGTCAGCGTAGAAGATGACGTGCTGCTCTCTGCGGTGAAGCTTGCGATGTACCGGACGAAGCTGGTCATCGAGCCGACGGGAGCACTGGGGATCGCCGCGCTGCTTTCGGGCGCGATCAAGCCGCGCGGGAAGACCGCGATTGTAATCAGCGGCGGCAATATCGACTTTTCGTTGCTTTGCTGAGAAATGTTGAATGTTCAATGTTGAATGAACGCCCAAGTAGCGGCGGACCGAAGGCCATTCAACATTGAACATTCACCATTCAACATTTTGCCTTTCTGAAATGACCCTCTTCGACACCACTCCTTTCGACCCTCCGGCGAAATCCGACGCTCCGCTGCCGGAGCGCCTCCGTCCGCGCACGCTCGAAGACGTCGTCGGACTCGACGAGCTCCTCGGTGAGGGACGTTTCCTCCGCACCGCCATCGAAAGCGACCGCATCCCGTCGATGATCTTCTGGGGTCCGCCCGGCTCCGGCAAGACCACGCTGGCGCGCATCATCGCCAACAAGACGCGGGCGCGCTTCGTCACCTTCTCCGCGACCAGCACCGCCATCAAGGAGATTCGCACCTTGATGGAGGAGGCGCGCAAGGAGCGAAAGGCGCGGGGATCGAAGACCATCGTCTTCATCGACGAGATTCATCGCTTCAACAAAGCGCAGCAGGACGCGTTTCTGCCGTACGTCGAGGCGGGCGACATCATCCTCATCGGCGCGACCACCGAGAATCCGTCCTTCGAGGTCAACTCGGCGCTATTGTCACGGACGAAAGTCGTAGTCATTCCGGCGCTCGAGCGCGAGCAGGTGATGACCATCCTGCGCCGCGCCGTCAACGATCCCTCGGTGAAAAAACGCGGCATCGAAGTCACCGACGATGCTCTCGACTTCATGGCCGCGACCTCGGCCGGCGACGCGAGGCAGGCGCTCAACTCGCTGGAGCTCGTCGTCGAAACGGCGACCAAGGAAGACGGCGCGATCGACAAAGAGAAAGTCACGCAAATCCTGCAGCGCCGTTCGCTGATGTACGACAAAGGCGGCGAGGAGCACTACAACATCATTTCGGCGCTCCACAAGTCGCTCCGCAACGGCGACGCCGACGCCTCGGTCTACTGGCTGGTACGGATGCTCGAAGGCGGCGAGGACCCGATGTACATCGCGCGCCGCCTCGTCCGCGCCGCATCCGAAGACATCGGCAACGCCGATCCGCAAGCGCTGGTGTTCGCGATCGCCGTCCAGCAGACCGTCCACTTCCTCGGTATGCCGGAAGCGGGCGTGGCGCTGGCGCAACTCGTCACCTATCTCGCCGCCGCGCCGAAATCGAATGCCGCGTACATCGGCTACGGCGAAGCAGTCCGCGAAGTCCGCCAGGGCGACAATCCCGGCGTCCCGCTCCACATCCGCAACGCGCCGACGCGCCTGATGAAAGACCTCGGCTACGGCCGGGGATATGGCTACGCGCACGACTACGAGGAGCAGACTGTCGCCATGAACTGCCTCCCTGAGGCGTTAGCCGATCGCCGCTTCTACGAGCCGAAGGATGTCGGAGCCGAAGCGAAGATGAAGGCGCGGCTCGACGCGATGCGCGATGCGCGGAAGAAATGATTTGAACCACGGAGACAGAAGGGACACAAACAAACCCTCTGCGATCTCTGTGTCTCTGTGGTGAAACGGATCACCCGCTCAACGCGTTCGCGATCCTCTTGATCGGCGCGGGCGTGCGATCCTCGCCGACATTCACGTAGACCACTTGCGCCTCGGTCACCGTGACCTTTTGCTGCAGGTCGTTGCCGCGGATCGCTTCGCAAGTGACTTTCACGGTGATCGATGACGTGCCGATGCGCAGGGTTTCAGTCCAGAAGCTGACCAGGTCCCCGACGAAGACCGGCTCGTGGAAGACGACCTTGTCCATCGACACGGTGACCATGAAACGGCTGCCTTGCCGGCGCGCTTCGATCGCGCCGGCCTGGTCGATGTAGCTGAGGATCACGCCACCGAAGATGGTGCCGTGCGCGTTGGTGTCGCGCGGCATCATCAGCACGCGGATGGCCGGTTCGTTCCAGCGCGGTTGCGGAGTCTCGCTGTCGTGCGATTCCGCCGTCACCTCGTCATACCCCGGCCTGCTGATTCGGCGTCTGCGGCTCGATCAGCTTCTTGTTGACATCGATCGTGGAAGACTTGCGCAGCCGCTGCAGCAGCGACGCGCGCAGATTCCGCGCCTCCTGCTGGCGCAGATTGTCGGTGTACTGCGTGCGGCTCTGCGTGTTGGCCGGGTCGTCCTTCTTCTGTTCGGTGACCTGGAACAGCACCGCGCCGTCGCCGGTCATGACAGGACCGCGCACTTCGCCCACCGGCGCGGAGACAGCCGCATCGACGAGCGCCGACGTATCGCCGGTGAAACCCGGGATGAAGCCCGAGCGGCTGACGGTCGCCTCCGCTGGCGTGAGACCGGCTTTCGCGCCGGCCGCGTCGACCGTCGCCGCAGGCATCGTCCGGGACAGCGCCTGCTGCGCGAGCTGGCGCGCCTTCTCCATGCGCGCGTCGTTCTCGACCTTCGCGCGCACTTCCTCGAGCGGCGAAACGCCGGCGGAACGGATTGCGTAGAGGAACGGAATCACCGGACCGCGTTGCGATCCGAGGATTTCGCCGACGTCATTCACCTTCGCTGCGAACGCCCACGCCGTGAACGCCGGATTGTTGCCCATACCCGGAATCGTGTCGGTCTTCCCGAACCACTGCGAATCGTTCGAGGCCACATTGCCGCCGGCGAGAGCGGTGAACTCGTCCGCCGTCTTCGGCTTGTTCGCTTTGATGCGCGCCTCGACGCGCGTGATCTCGTCGCGCGCACGATCCTTGGCCAGCTGATCGGCGGTCTGCGCGCGCAGACGGTCGCGGACCTCCTCGAACGGACGATAGCCGTCGGGGCGGCGTTCCAGAACCTTGATGATGTGGTAACCGAAATCGGTCGAGCGGATCGGATCGCTGATCGTGTTCAGTGGCATCGTGAACGCCGCTTTGTCGAACACGTCGACGGTCGTGCCCTTGTCCACCCAGCCCATGTCGCCGCCCTTACTGGACGACGAAGGATCGCCGGAGTTGGTCTGCGCGAGTTTGGCGAAATCGCCACCAGCGCGGAGCTGCTTGACGATGTTCTCGGCCTTCGCCTTTGCTTCGGCGTCCGCGGCGGGCGGGGCGCCCGGATCGACTTTGATGAGGATGTGCAGGATGTGTGCGCCCGCGGGCGATTTGAACTCCTCGTGCCGCTGGTCATAAATCTTGCGCAGGTCAGCGTCGCTCGGGCTCAACTGCGCACGGAGCTTCGCGTAATCGGCGATGAGGTACTTGGCGGCGCGCTGTTCGCCGTGGGTGTACTGCGACTGATGCATCGTGTAGTACTGCTGGACCTCGGCCGGCGTGACCGTGACGCTGGCGGCCTCACGCGCGGCGGGATAGAGGATGTACTTGATCTTCGCGCTTTCGTTGTTGCGGCGGTATTCGGCCTCGGCCGCTTTCGGCGACACGACGACGGAAGTCTGCAGTGCGTTCTCAATCTTGCCGAGGGTGATCTCGCGCGCCAGTTCCTCTTCGAACTCGGCGGGCGAACTGAAGCCCATCATGCCCGTCACGTACCGCGCGTAGAGATCCTGACCGACGAACTTGCCGTCCGGATTCAGCGTCGGGATCTCCAGGATTTTCTGGCGGATCTCCTCGGGCGACGCCGAGAGATGAAGGCGTCTGGCCTGCTGCAGCAGGAGATGCTGGTCGATGAGCGACTCGAGCACCTGCTTCGGAAGTCCCATCTGCGCGATCTGGTCGGGCGACAGCGGCTGCCGGTACATCTGCTCGTAGTTCTTCTCCATGTAGTAGAGGGAACGTTCGTACTCGCGGGTCGTGATCGTCTCGCCGTTGACGCGCGCCGCGTAGGGCTGGTCGCCCGTCGTTCCGTTGTTCGCTCCGCCGGCGCCCCAGTCGACGAAGATGAAGAGGATGAAGACCGCAACTATGGCGACCAGAATCCATTTGAGGTGCTGAAAGCTATCGCGCATCAACTTGAGCATTGGGACGAACCTCTATCTTGACTTTGATTTGGTTGGCAACCGCGGCGCGGGACTCGGGAGCCGGGCGATCGCGAAAATCCGTAAAAAACGGGGCAGTGTAGCTATTCCCGCCCGTCGTAGCAAATGGCCTGAGCCGCCATGCTATAAAGCTCGATTCGTCAATGGCCAGGAACCAGAAACCCGTCGGCCCCGCGATCGATTGGTACCTCGTCTCGGTCGACCGCCTGAAGAGGATCGGCCTGGTCATCCTCCTGGTGATCCTCGCGGTGGGAGGCTTGTGGTACTACAGCAATCAGAAGCGGAACCCGCGCAGTTCCGCCGAGGCCACGATCGCGGAGGCGAGGCAGGCGCTGAATACGCTGGCGGCGTCGAAAGATTTTCCCAGCCACCGCGGCGACTTCGATCGCGCCCAGCGCAAGCTCGACGAAGCCGGCACTTTGCTCGCCGCAGGACAGTACGAAAAGGCTGAAGGCGCGGCGATTGAGTCGCAGACATTCAGCCGCGCCGCGCTCAGCGGCAAAGCAGGAGCCGAGAACGACGCGCAGTTCCTTACTGTCGAAGGCGACGTCCAGTTCCAGAAATCGGCGACCGGCGAGTGGGCTCCCGCGGAGACGCGTACGCCGCTCTTCAACGGCGACTGGGTCAAGACCGGCAGCGGTGCTTCGGCCGAACTGATCTTTTCCAACGGCTCGCTCTACACCGTCGGCTCCAACGCGCTGCTCGAGGTCTACTCGCAATTCAATCCGTCGACGAGCCGCAAGAACAATTCGGTGCAAATGACAATCGGAACCGTGGACGTGGCAACGACCGACGACGTCTCCAGCGTGCGCACGCCCGGCAGCCAGATCACGATCGACTCCGAATCGACGACGCACGTTGGCGTCGACGCGCGCAAGGCCACCGCGGTCGTGGCGGAAAAAGGATCGGCGTCGATCGCGGCAGCGACGGGCGGACCGCCGGTCAAACTTGCCGTCGGCGAGAAGGTCACGGCCACGCCGGAAGGCTCGCTTTCGCAGGTCAAGAAGCTGCTCCTGCCACCGGCGGTCGTGACTCCGGCAGAGAACCAGGTGTTCCTCGTCGGCGCCGATTCGCGCGTCGATTTTTCGTGGGAGCCGGTGCCCTCGGCGACCGCATACGTGCTGCAGGTGTCGCGCTCGAGGCTGTTCACGTCGCTCGAGATCAATTCGCGGCGCCAGAAGACGACCGCATCCGCACGCGTGACGGCGGAAGGGGCGTTTTACTGGCGCGTCGCATCGGTCGGACCCGACGGCGATCCCGGCCCGTTCTCCGCCTTCCGCCGCTTCCGCGTCAGCGGCGGCGCGCACGAGGCTGGCACCGCGTCACAGGAATCGCCCGCGCCGGTCCTTCGCTTGAAACGGCCGTATCCAATCGGCGGTCCGTTCTACATGATCGAAGGCAACACCGATCCCGGCGCGACGGTTCTGATCAACGACGAGGAAGCCGACGTGGAGGCCAGCGGCCACTTCAAGAAGCTGGTCAGCTTCGCCAAAATCGGATCGAACAACGTGATCGTGAAAGCGATCAACTCCTCGGGCAAACAGACGATACAATCCGCCACAGTGCTGGTCGAAGAGTAGACGTCCCATCGCGCCTCCTGAACGCCTCTTGAACGGGGCAGACCTTTTGCACTTCGCCCTCTTGGCTCCCCGAAGCTCTCGTTAGAAGGAAACCATCAATTAATGGCTCTCAAATCACTGCTCTCGATGTTCTCGAACGATCTGGCGATCGATCTCGGGACAGCGAACACGCTCGTTTACGCGAAGAACAAAGGCATCGTCGTCCGCGAACCGTCGATCGTTGCCGTCAACAAGATCAACAACAACGTCGAAGCGGTCGGCAAGGAAGCGAAGGAGATGCTCGGCCGTACGCCCGGCAACATCGTCGCCATCCGGCCGATGAAAGACGGCGTCATCGCCGACTTCGAAGTGACCGAGAAGATGATCAAGTACTTCATCGAGAAGGCGCACGGACGCCGCTTTCTGGTGAAGCCGCGCATCGTCATCTCCGTCCCGTCCGAGATCACGCAGGTCGAAAAGCGCGCGGTCAAAGATTCCGCGTTGCGCGCCGGCGCCACCGAGGTCTATCTGATCGAGCAGGCCATGGCCGCGGCGATCGGCGCGGGACTGCCGATCACCGATCCGACCGGAAACATGATCGTCGACATCGGCGGCGGCACGACGGACGTTGCCGTCATCTCGCTGGCGGGCATCGTCTACTCGCGCTCGGTCCGCGTGGCCGGCAACGAGATGGATGACGCGATCATTCAGTACATCAAACGCAAGTACAACCTGCTCATCGGCGAGCGCACGGCCGAACAGATCAAGATGGAGATCGGCTCCGCCTTCCCGCTCGACG
>JAXDIO010000074.1:0-7700 GCA_034663965.1 Thermoanaerobaculia bacterium
ATGACGAAAATCTGTCCTGCCGGAATCATGCGGTCAACTCCTCGAGGACCCGCCGTAGTTCGCAATGGTTTTGTTCGCTGAACGTGCAGAAGACCACGCGTTGCAAGGATCGCGCGTGCGGCCGGAAATCGAGCGCGGTCGAAACCAGCACGCGCCAGCACCGTATCTGATCGAATCCGAACATCGCCGGCACCGGCGGCATGGCCACCGAGGCAATCGCCAACTCCTCGGCGCGTTTCAGCGCCGCCCAGACCGCGTTGCGGAGCTTCGCGTCTTCATCGCCATCGCCGAAGCGCGGCACGATCGCGTGGATGACGAACTTGCACAGCACGTTGCCGCCGCTGGTGACGACGGCATGTCCGACCGGCACCGAGCCGAATTCCGCGACCGGTTTGCTCGCCGAGGCCGGATTGATGATGGCGTCGACCTTGAGGGAGTTGACGTCGGCGCGAAGGAGCTCGATTTCCATGCGGTTAGAGCGCGGGATTCAGCTTTGCGCGCGGGTCCTCGCCGTATGCGGCATCGATCGTTTCGGCGGCGTCGAGCACGTCCGCCGCGGAGCTCTTCGGAACCGTGATCTCGACGCGGTAGTAGTGATCGCCGGCGGTGGTCTTTTTCTTTACGCCTTTGCCGCGCAAACGAAAGGTCTGGCCGCCCTGCGTCCCAGCCGGGATGCGCGCGCGCACCGGGCCTTGAATCGTCGGCACTTCCACCTCGGCGCCGCGAATTGCTTCGCCGACTTTGATCGGAAGGTCGATGTAAATGTCGTCGCCGCGGCGTTCGAACAGCGGATGCGCGCGGACGTGAATGAGCACGTTGAGATCGCCGGCCGGTCCGCCGTTGTTGCCGGGCGCTCCTTTACCGCGCAGCCGGATTTTCTGTCCGTCGGCCACGCCCTCGGGGATCTTGACCTTGACGCCTTTGCCGTTGAGAACGAGGTCCATGGTCGTGCCGAGGATGGCGTCGCGAAAATCGATGGTCAGCTCGGCTTCGAGATCGCCGCCGCGTTGCGGACCTGGTTCGCCGCCGCCGAACAGGTCGGAGAAGATGTCGGTGAATCCGCCGCCGCCTGTCGAACGGCGTCCGGCGCGCGCACGCCCGCCGCCGGCTCCCGTAAATTGCGAAAAGTCGAAGCCGCCGAACGGATTTGCACCACCCGCAAAGGGATTGCCGCCCGGACCGCCGCCGCGGAAGGCTTCCCTGCCGAGGCGGTCGTACTGCTCGCGCTTCTCCGTGTCCGACAGAACGGCGTACGCCTCGGAGATTTCCTTGAACTTGTTCTCGGCCTCTTTGTTGCCCTTGTTCTTGTCGGGATGGAACTTCTTCGCGAGGGCGCGGTAGGCCTTCTTCAGCTCATCCTCGCTGGCGCTCTTCTTCACACCGAGGATGTCGTAGTAGTCCTTCTCAGCCATAGTCAGGCCAAACGTTTTAGCACATGAATTGCTTCGCGAGCCGGTTGGAGAAACAATCACCAGCTCATGTACGGATCACTGGCGCGCCGCAACATTCTGACGATGATCCTCGCCGGCGGTATGGGCGAGCGGCTGTATCCGCTGACGCGCGACCGCGCCAAGCCGGCAGTGCCGTTCGGCGGCCGCTACCGGATCATCGACTTCGTCATCAACAACTTCATCAACTCCGGCTTTTTCAAGATCAAGGTGATGACGCAGTTCAAATCGAACTCGCTCATCGAGCACATCACGCGCACTTGGCGGCTGGTGCCAGAGATCGGACAGTACGTCGACATCGTCCCCGCGCAGATGCGCAAAGGGCCGTTCTGGTTCCGCGGCACTGCCGACGCGGTCTTCCAGAATCTCGAGCTGATTTTCGACGAGCAGCCGGAGTTCGTCTGCGTCTTCGGCGGTGATCACATCTACAAGATGGATGTGAATCAGATGCTGCAGGAGCACCTGACCAACGACGCCGACCTGACCATCGCCACGATTCCGGTGCCGGTCGAGGAGGCGCATCACTTCGGCATCGTGGAAGTGGACAGCGATTGGCGCGTGACGGGATTCGTCGAGAAGCCGAAGGAAGGGGCGAAGACGATTCCAGGCCGGCCGGACATGGTGCTGGCCTCGATGGGCAACTACATCTTCAAGGCCAACGTGATGATCGACGTGCTGCAGCGCAACGCGTTGCGCGACGCGGCCCACGACTTCGGCAAGGAGATCATCCCGGCCATGTATCCGCGGATGAAAGTGTTCGCGTACGACTTCGGCCAGAACTACGTGCCGGGGGAGGCGGAGATCAACCGCGGCTACTGGCGCGACGTGGGAACGATCGATTCGTACTTTGCCGCGTCGCTCGACCTGGTCGCTGTCACGCCGCTGTTCAATCTCTACAACCAGCAATGGCCGATGGTGTCGGCGCCGCTGAACCTGCCGCCGGCGAAGTTCGTTTTCGCCGACTCGAAGTCGCAGCGCATAGGAATCGCCACGGACTCGCTGGTCTCGGACGGCACGATCATCTCCGGCGGCACGATCAACCGCTGCGTTCTCCATCCGCGCGTGCGCATCCATTCCTACACCGACGTCGACGAGTCGATCCTGATGGACGGCGTCGAGATCGGCCGTCACTCGAAAATCCGGCGCACGATCATCGACAAGGGCGTGAAGATCCCGCCGGGAACGACGATCGGCTACGACCTTGAAGCCGATCGGCAGCGTTTCACGGTGACCGACAGCGGGATCGTGGTGGTGCCGAAGGGGGCGGAGATCACGGAAGGGGTGCTGGCGTAGAACGCCGAACGATCCGCGATATCCTCGCCGGCCCATGACGACCAAGCCCCGCACCGACGGCCGCGCCTCCGATGAGATGCGCCGCGTCCTCATCACGCCACACTTCAGCAAACACGCGGAGGGGTCGGCGCTGATCGAAGTCGGCGACACGCGCGTGATCTGCACCGCTTCTATCCAGGAGAAAGTTCCGCCGTTTCTCTACCGCACCGGAAAGGGGTGGGTGACCGCGGAGTACGGAATGCTGCCGCGCGCCACGACCGAACGCACCGACCGCGAGGCCGCAAAAGGAAAACAGGGCGGACGGACGATGGAGATTCAGCGCCTGATCGGCCGCTCCCTTCGCGCCGCCGTCAACACGGAGTTCCTCGGCGAACGCACGATCTGGCTCGACTGCGATGTGATCCAGGCCGACGGCGGCACGCGCACTGCCTCGATCACCGGTTCCTTCGTCGCCCTCGCGCTCGCCCTCGGCCGCCTCTATCTCGACGGCAAGATCGTGACGTGGCCGATCAGCTCCTTCGTCGCCGCCGTCTCCGTCGGCATCATCAACGGCACGCCCGCGCTCGACCTCAATTACGAGGAAGACTCGAAAGCCGGCGTGGACATGAACATCGTGGCCACCGACAAAGGCCGCTTCGTCGAGCTGCAAGGCACCGCCGAGGGGGCAACGTTCAGCGAAGACGAAATGACGGCGATGCTGGGACTGGCAAAATCAGGAATCGCATCGCTCGTCGAAAAGCAGCGCGAAGTGCTCGCGCCGACGCTCACGCGCGTCGATGCAATGTCGCGCGACCGATTGAACAAGAAGTTCAAGTAGCAACATTTGACGCCGTACCCGAAATGGGTATGATCGTACCCGAAATGGGTACTCGGCGCTCGAATCTGTCGGATGCGCTTTTCTCGCAGACGCAGCAACGCGTCTTCGGGCTTCTTTACGGCCACCCGGATGAGTCGTTCTTCGCAACGGAGATTTTCCGGCGGACTGGCGTAGGCCGCGGTACCGTGCAGCGCGAACTGGAACGCCTCGTCAGCAGCGGCCTGGTGCTCATGCAGCCGGTCGGAAATCAGAAGCACTTCCGCGCCAACCGCGACAATCCGATTTTCTCGGAGCTTCGGTCGATCATCGTCAAGACGAGCGGCATCGCCGAGCCGTTGCGCGATGCCCTCGCCCCGCTCGCACGAAGGATCGATCTCGCTCTCATCTACGGGTCGGTTGCACGCGGCGAGGCTCACGCCGGAAGCGACGTTGACCTTCTTGTTGTTGCGACGGACGTCACGCTCGAACAGCTCTTCTCGCGTCTTGCTCGGGCGGAACACGCCGTCGGCCGCAAGATCAATCCCACGCTCCTGACGCCGGACGAATTTTCGCGGAAGCGTCATAATGGCAATGTGTTTCTGACGAAAGTCGTCTCCGGCTCAGTGATTTCGTTGATCGGGAGCCTCGATGTCGAAACGACCGCTCGATCACGTTAACGTTGGATAGGGCGCGCCGAAAGAACTTCATCCGCAGATGACGCAGATGTGCGCAGATGAATCATGGTCGCCGCCTTTAATCTGCGGTCATCTGCGTCAATCTGCGGATGGAGTTCGACGTCAGCTCTGGCGCAGATAAGGCTCCGGACTGCGTTGCTGGTCCACCGAGGCGCGGTCGGGAGTCGGAAACGGCGGCGGCTCATCGTCGAGCGGGAGTTGGAGCGGCAGTTCGATCGGCATCGCCTCGGGATGCCTGCGTCGTCGAAATTCGGGCGGAAGGTCATGATCGGACATGATCGGCACCTTTCTCTGTGCGCCTTCTGATGAGCAGAATCTGCGCCAGTGAGCTTGAACGTGACTGGCGTTTAGTGTCTGACCGAACGATGCCGGGGAGGCTGTTCCGGAGCCGCGCCCTGAATCACGATTGCGCCGGGCGTCGCGTTTCCAACCCCGCATTTCGCGCCGTGGACGTAATAGAAAATCTGGTTACCTGCCGGCTGCGCTAGCGTTCGCGTGAAGGTGTGGCGGTAGGTTGTCGGAAATGGATCGGGCAGCGACGGGAACAACGTCCGGCGGCGGCTTTGTAACTGCGCGGCCCACTGCGCCATCGTCCGTCCCGATCCCAGCGGATCGATGATCCCGTTCGGCTGCTTCACCGCTTCCCAGTAGCGCTCTTCGTAGATTTCGACGAAGACCGCCTGCGAATTGATCAATGCGTTCTGGAATGCCGAATCGGTGTCGGAGACGTTCGACACCTTCGCCGCGTTCGTGGTCTGGAATCCGGTGACTTGACCCTCACGGCCTTCCTGCACCACCCAGCGGTTCGGACATCCCGGACCGCTGAGGTTCGACGCGCACGTATCGATCTGCTTCGGTTGCAAGCCGTTGTGTTGCACGACGAAGCGCTGGCCGAACGTGGCCTGGCCGTTGTCGATGATCGTCTGCGTTTGCTCGACACCGCCGGGCAACGCGCCGCCGGACGACGTGCCGTCGCTTTTCTCGTAGCCGCCGCTGTTGTTGATGAGCGGGAATCCATCCTGAATCAACGCGTAGCTGATCGATTTCCCTGGAAACTCCTGCGCGAGAAGCGCCGTCTGCGCCTGATAAAACGCGTATAGACCTGCCGGCGTGTAGCCGGCCTGCGCGAATAACTGGGTATTGCAGACGCATCCCGCGTCACAGCGCTTCGGCAGCCGGTTCTCGTGCGTGAAGAGATTCGCACCCGACGGTTTGATGTAGGTCAGCGCGCGATACCAATCGGCGCGCGACTTGATGTGCGCGGCCACTTTGCGGAGGAGATCGAAGTAGCGATTCTGATACGCGATTTCAGTCGGATTCCCGAGCGTCATTTTGGTGCCGCATCCAGGATCGTCGGATCCGCTGTCCTGCAGCGCGAGCGGTGTGACGCCATTGGCGAAAAGCCACGACGGCGTGCCGTCGTCGCCGGCTTTGATGGCCAGGCTATAGATCTTGCCGTTCTTCACGGCCTTGTTCAGCTCACGATCGAGCACCGTGAAATTGAAGTTCGCGTCGGCCGTTCCGGGCGCGGTCTGGACGTCGCTCCACAGCAGGCGAATGAAGACGCCGGTGAGACTCGGATCCTGCCACGTGGCGTCCATCGTTGCCCCCGACACCCCCTTCGCGCAAAGCATCTCCGCTCCGACGACGGATCGCGGAAATGCGCCGTTCGAGCAGAGAGACTTCGTTGGCTCGACCACGAATCCCGCATCGAGAGGACTGAGCGTGTAGATCCCCGACGCAGCCACCGGCAGCGGTCCGGTCAGATCGTTCGGATCGGTCGCCGAGTAGGGCTTGACCGCGGAACAGAAGCCGGACGACACGCCGTCCCAATTGATCGGGATGATCGAGTCGCCGGGACCGTTCAGCGTCCACTCCACCGTGTCGCCGCTCGCGATGACGGTGGTCGGCGGCGAGAACGACCCGTCCGCATTGACCTTCACCGTGTGCGTCGCGGCCAGAAGGGACGCCGCGACGAAACACGAGATCACCGCCACGATGAAAATACGATTCTTCATTCGAGACCTGCACCGCAAACGATTTTGAGAGACGGAACATGATACCCGGTGGCAGGCTCGCCTCAGCCTGCTCGGCGCTCACAACCTGTCTGGATTCCAGACGGCTGCACGATTTCTGAAGGCCATCACGCAGGCATGAGTTGGCGTTAGGTCATTGCTTTCATGTGCTTATGTTGAGGCCCTGCCTGGCACCTCGGACGCTCTTATGAGGGTCATGGCCGACCATTCTGAAAGCGAAAAACCGTCGTGACTGCACGGCTCACCCTCTTCCTGTTGCTCATCACGACGGCGATCGCTGCCCGCGCGCAGGAGGCGCCGTCGCCGCTCGATGATCTGCTCAACGCACATATCAATGCAGCGGCCAAATACGAACAGCCGGTGCGCGATGTGCCTGCCTCGGTAACGATCATCACTGCCGAGGAGATCGAGAGATACGGATTCGAAACGCTGGACGAGGCGCTCAACAGCATCCGCGGTGTCTACACCAGCTACGACCGCAACTACACGGGACTCGGAGTGCGCGGGTTTGGACGGCTGAGGGATTACAACAACCGCGTGCTCGTACTGATCGATGGACATCCCATCAGCGAGCCGGTTTTCGGCACCGTGTCGGTCGGCACAGATCTGGTGCTGAATCTGAACGCGGTCGAACGGATCGAGTTCGTGCGCGGCCCCAGCTCCGTCATGTACGGAACCGGCGCCATGTTCGGGGTGGTGAATATCGTCATGAAGACGGGCGACGGCACACACACGGCGTCGACCACCGCACGCGCGGGCAGCGATGGACTCTCGTCCATCTCAGCGAGTGGAACGACAGCGATTGGTGCGACGAACATCGCGGTTTCCGGCCTCTTGCGCAGCGAGGCAGGGAGGGATCTCTACTTCCCTGAATTCGCGACGAACGGCAGCGATGGCATCGCCCACCACCGCGACTATGACCGCTCGATGGGCGTTCTCGCACGCATCACGCGAGGTGAATTCGCTGCCACGATCGACTACGGGACACGGACGAAAGGCGTTCCGGGTGCTTCGTTCGGTTCGAACTTCAACGATGACGAGTGGACGATCGACCGCCGCAAGCTGATCGATCTCTCGTATGAACATCCCTTGACGCCCCGCATGCGTGTCGCCGTGCATGCCTACTGGCACCGGTACGACTATGACGGCAGCTATCCACAATCTCCGACGCTGTTCGACAACTCACTCGGCGAGACGGTGGCCTTGGAGTCGCGGCTGGCGTGGGATGTCCGTGCAAACGACCGGCTCACGCTCGGCATCGAAGCGACGAACGCGATCCGCTCGGAGTATCGCTACTGGGGAAACGGCGAACAGATGCTCGAGGGTCCGTTCGCGACGGTTTCCGGCTATGTTCAGAACGAATACCAGCCTTCATCCAACCTTTCGATCACGGCCGGCCTGAGGTTGGAGCACGACACAGTCGTCGGCAGTT
>JAXDIO010000202.1:0-4173 GCA_034663965.1 Thermoanaerobaculia bacterium
GTCTCGAGGCTGACCATTTCGCCGCGGCTCTGGGGCGAGGTCTTGGCGTAGATGTGGTGCAGATTGGTCGTCTTTCCACAGAGGCCCGGACCGTAGTAAACGATCTTCGCGGCCATCTGCATCGTCGCGTAATTGAAGAAAACCATTCCGCCCGCGCTCCGATCGAAAGGGGGTCGATGGTAGCACCCGCTACTTTGCAGCCGCAACAATGCACGCGGCCAGAAGTCTGTAGATCTCTGCAAGTTCCGGCGAATCGCGCAATGCGTCAACATGCCGTTGCATGACGGCATTATCGCCCCGCGCCGCCGGTCCGGTGAATCTCCGCGCGTTCGTGTGCGCGGCCCAGTTGTCGATCGCGGACCGCGCCAGCGCTGCGATGTCTTCGCGTGCGCCGTCGATTCCGATCAACTCCTCGGCGATGTCGAGTAGCGCCGCGATGTAGTTCGATCCGAATACGGCGCCTGCGTGGTAACGGATCTTTGCATCGGCGGAGATCTCCGCGAATCGGGCGCCGGCTTTACTCGCAATCTGCTGCGCGATGTCGCGGTGCGAACCTTGGAAGACGAGCAGCGTCCCTTCGAGATCCGAAGGTTCGCCGACCGGCGGCAGCGATTTCAGAGGATGCAGCGAGAACCCGCCACGAAGCGCCGGGAGCGCGCCGCTGGGATGGATGACAATGGCGTTCGTCTCGGGGATCGACGCCGCGACCTCTTCGATGGCGCGATCGCTGACGGCGATGAGGATGATCTCGCTGGCCGCTGCAAGTTTTTCGAGATCCCACTCCGCTCCGCGCGTCGCGATGCCGGTGATCGGCCAGCCGATGCGCCTCCAGGTGCTCGCGAAGGCCCACGCCGCGCGACCACCGCCGATGATGCCGAGTTTCATGGATCGAGTGTATTTCGAAAGGGAGACGGTTCACGCGGAGGCGCGGAGGACGCGGAGTAAACTGCTGACGAATGCGCTGCACTTTGTTACTCCTCATCTTCGCCATCGCGATGAGCGCGGACGCAAAACCTCCATCGACTTGTGGCGCGAGCGATGACTACTCCAAAGCCCTCTGCGCGTATCAGCGGCGCGCGTTCACCGAGGCCGAGGCTGGGTTTCGGGCGATTGTCGAGAAGAACGAGGTCGATCCGGTGACCATCCGCGCAATCTACTTTCTGGCGCGGACGGAGATGAAGCGCGGGCGGTTCGACGAAGCGGCGCCGTTGTTTGTAAGAATCTACGCGATGGATCCGGCGTTCTACGCGAGCTGGAACTGCGACTTCCTGCTCGGTGAATGCAGGAGAGCGATGGGACGAGACTAGTGGCGCAACAATCGACCTTCGAGCTTCGCCGTAAGCTCCTCCAGCTGGAGGCGCTGTACGACGTTGGCCGCGCGCTCAACACGCTGCGGCCGGAAGGGGAGCTGATCGAAGAGCTGATGCACCGCGCCATCGCTGTGCTCGACGCCACCGTCGGCTTCGTTTTCTCGCTTGATGAAAAGCTCAACGTCCAGCAGATCTTTACGTTCGGAGTCGAGATCCCGACTCCGGCCAATGCGATTCTGAACGAGCCTCCGATCAAGCAGGTCCTGGCCTCGCGCGAACCGATGTCCGTCACCGTCTCCAAGTTCCTCGGCGGGGCGGGCAGCGACCTCCTCCTCGCGCCGATGATCTCCGGCGAAACGATCATCGGCATCATCGGCGTCGGCGGAAAAGAAGAGCGGGGCGCGAAGAGTGGCAGCTTCGTCGAGGACGATCTCCGCTTTCTGGCCTCGCTCGCGGCCATCGGCGGCGCCGCCATCGACAACGCCCGCAACTTTCACAAGCTGTCCGTGCTCCGCGAAACGCTCGAAGACGAGAATCGCAACTTGAAACAGAAGATGCTGCGCGACTACAGCGACCGGCTCATGATCGGCGACTCGCCGAAGATGCAGCGGGTCATCGATCTCGTCGCGCGCGTGGCCGACTCGCAGGCCAGCGTGCTCATTCGCGGCGAGTCGGGCACCGGCAAAGAGATGGTGGCGCGCCTCATCCACGGCAACTCCCCGCGGAAAGACGGACCGTTTGTCGCCATCAACTGCGCCGCGTTGCCGGAAACGCTGCTCGAATCGGAACTCTTCGGCATCGAGCGTGGTGTGGCCACCGGCGTCGACGCTCGTCCCGGAAAATTCGAGCTGGCCAAAGGCGGCACGATCTTCCTCGACGAGATCGGCGACATCCCGCTCACGCTGCAGGCCAAGTTGTTGCGCGTCCTGCAGGAGCGCGAAGTGGAGAAGCTCGGCGGACGGCGCCGCATCCCGATCGACGTCCGCATCCTCGCCGCCACGCATCGCGACCTCGAGCAGATGATCGAGAAGACCGAGTTCCGGCAGGACCTCTACTACCGGCTCAAAGTCGTCGAGATCGTCCTCCCGCCGTTGCGCGACCGCAAAGAAGACATCCCCAAGCTCGTTCGCTTCTTCCTCGACAAATACGGCAAGCGCGAAGGGCTGCACGACGTGCGCATTACCCAGGAAGCCCTGCAGAAACTGATGCGCTATCCCTTCCCCGGCAACGTCCGCGAGCTGGAGAACCTGATCGAAGGATCGCTGGCGCTGACCACCGATCCCGTTATCGATCCGGGCGACCTGGCGCTCCCCGAATCCGCCTCGGGAGCCGGCGGCGTGGAGATGCTGACCGACTTCCCATCCCTCAACGAACTGGAGCGGCGCTACGTCGCGCGCGTCCTCGTCCATACCAAAGGCAACATCTCCAAAGCCGCCAAGATCCTCGGCGTCGATCGCAAGACGCTCTACCGGATGCGTGAGTCGCTGTCCCAATTAGCCCCAACTGTGGAGTCTTGGGACGTTCATTAGTAACTGTCATCAAAACAGCGACTTAGGGTTACGTAAACATTTGAAACCTCGTTACTGTAGCGATTTGCCCCACTCGCACACTTCGTCACATTTTGCCGATTTCTCGTGTAAACTTCGCAGCATCAGAGGCTTAGAGAGAGTGCACCTGAAAAGCCAACCGTGGCAGTCGCGTTGCTCTTGGTGGGTCCCGACAACTGAGGGGGGACACCATGAAAAGCATCGCTCAAACCCGCACCACCGCCGTTTCCGTCCAGTACGCGCTTCCTATGCTGCTGGCCGTCAACACCTTCGCCCTGCTCGCCATCGAGCAGCTCGGCGGCATCCCCGAGTGGATCAAGTCTGCGGTGGCCTTGCTTCTCGGCTTTTAATCGCGTCGTTCAGGACACTTCCGAAATGACGACGACCGCCGAGCGGCAGATGGAGCTCACGCTCCCGATGGTCGCGGATATCGAGATCGCAGCCGCCCGCGCGGCCGGCAATCTCGCCCGCGAGCTCGGCATGAGCTCCGAGAAGATCGATGAGATGACTCATGCGATCATCGAAGCCTGCATCAACGCTCGCGAGCATTCTGGTTGCGCGGACAACCGCATCTATCTAAGATTCGTCGGTACTTCCCAGGGCGACGGCAGCCGGATCGATGTCTGGGTCACCGATCACGGACGTGGATTCGATCCAGCCGAGGCTCGGTCGCGACGGCCGGCTCCCGGTGTTTCTCACAAACGCGGCCGCGGACTGCAACTGATTGAAGCGCACATGGACGAGGTAAGCATCTCGACGTCGTCGGGCGGCGGAACCACCATCCATATGGTCAAATACGAGAAGAAAGAATCATGACTGAGGAACTGAAAGTCGCGGTCGACCGCAAAGACAACGGTGCGGTGCTCTACACCAAGGGCTACATCAACAATGTAGGCGGCGAAGAGATCGCCGTTCGTGCCTACGAGCTGATGGACGCCGGCGTGCGCACTCTGCTGCTGAATCTTCGCGATACGAAAATCGTCAACTCCATCGGCATCAGCATCCTCATCGAGATCATCGAGAAGATGATCGACAAAGGCGGCAAGATCGCCTTCTGCTGCCTCACACCCGTCATCCACAAGACTTTCCAGATCATGGGCCTGGCCAACTACGCGACGATCTTCGACAACGAAGAGAACGCGATGAAGGAGCTGGGACTCTGAGGTAGCCTCGCAATCGCATCACCGGCAACTGCTATCCTTCCACCTCTCGAATGTCCCCCCTCGTTCACCAGTTCGCGGAGTTTCTGCAGGACCTGCAGCAACTCGAGCGGGCCGCGCTCTCGTCGCATGGATCGCTGATCCTCGACGCCTTCA
>JAXDIO010000226.1:0-5544 GCA_034663965.1 Thermoanaerobaculia bacterium
GCCGCGACGTCCCACAGATCATCGGCAGCGTGGAAAAACTGACGCAGGCGGTGATCAACCTGATCTCGAACTCGCTGAAGTTCACGCCGAAGAAGGGCTTGATCTCCGTCGGCGCGCAGATCATCCGAAACGGCGATCTCCCCGAGGCGATCGTGATCACCGTGACCGACAGCGGGATGGGCATCAAAGCGATCGAGTTGCAGCAGATCTGGGACAAGTACAAGCAGTCCGGCAACAAGTCCCTCCGCGGCGGCGGCGGCACCGGCCTCGGCCTGTACATCGTGAAGCAGGTCGTGGAGGCGCACGGCGGCGAGGTGACGGTTGCCTCGATCGAAGGCGTCGGCACGAGCATGGTACTGAAGCTGCCGGTCACGCGCGCGGCGTAATATGACCGGGTGCAGGCGCTCGCATACTGGAAAGCCGTGACGCAGGATCGAACCGATTTTCTCGACGAGTTCCTGTCATTGCTCACCGACAACGGCATTCGCTACGCCGTCATCGGCGGCCAGGGCGTCAATGCCTACGCCGAGCCGCTGGTAAGCCTCGATCTCGACGTCGCTGTTGCCACGGATGATCTCCAGCGTATCGAACGGCTCCTCTCAGAGCGCTTTCACGTCGAACAATTTCCGCACAGCCTCAACGCAAGTGCCGATGGCTCCCAGCTTCGCGTGCAGATTCAGACCGATCCGCGGTACGCGGCCTTCGTGCCGCGCGCCACGCCGCGCGAAGTTCTCGGTGTCACGTTGCAAGTCGCTGCTGTCGAGGACGTCCTTCAAGGGAAGCTCTGGGCATTTCTCGACGAGCAGCGCCGCGGAACCAAACGGCAGAAGGACCTCGCGGACATCGGGCGCCTCATCGAGGCGTATCCGCACCTTCGCGTGCGCGTTCCGCGCGAAGTGCTCGATCGACTAGTCTGAGCTGACGTTCCCACCCCGCGCGAACGCACTACAATGCGCGCCACTTTTGCGGATGAGGTGCTCATGAATCCTGTTCAACCGATCACAGTCGCGCAGTACGGAATCGGACCGATTGGCGCGGAGATCGCGCGGCTGCTGCTGACCAAACCGTGGCTCCGAATCGTCGCCGCCGTCGACGTCGATCCGAACAAAATCGGCAAAGACCTCGGCGAAGTGATCGGCCTCGATCGCGAAGTCGGCGTCAAAGTCACCCGCGAGCTGACGGGACATCCGAACGTGGTCTGCCACTCCACCGGTTCACGTCTCCGCGACGTTTCCGGCCAGCTAAAGGATCTCCTCGCCCGCGGCTGCCACGTCGTGTCGACGTGCGAGGAGCTCTCGTTTCCGCTCGATCACCAGATTCGCGAAGAGTTGCAGCAGGTTGCGCGATCGAAGAACGTCACGCTCCTCGGCACCGGCGTCAATCCCGGCTTCGTCATGGACAAACTCCCGCTGACGGTGACCTCGGTCTGCCAGCACATCGATGCCGTCGAAATCATCCGCATCCAGAACGCATCGACGCGTCGAGAGCCGTTGCAGCGCAAGGTCGGCGCGGGCATGACGCCGGACGAGTTTCGCGCCGCCGTCGATGCCGGCAAGATCAAGCACATGGGCCTGCGCGAGTCGTTGATGATGGTCGGCAACGGACTCGGCGTCGAGTTCGAGTCCGTGAGCGACGAGAAGATCGAGCCGATCATTGCGGAGCGCGAAGTGAAGACGCAGTACCTGACCTGCGCGCCGGGGCAGGTGGCCGGCGTGCATCAGACGATTTACGGCAAGGGCAGAATCAACGTCAGTCTCGAATTGCGCATGTACGTCGGCGCCGAGGATGTAGCGGCAGATCGCGTGATCGTGCATGGCGTCCCGAACGTGGAGATGGAAATCAAGGGCGGAATCCACGGCGATCGCGCCACCGCGGCGATGGTTGTGAATTCGATCCCGCGCGTAGTCAGTGCGCGTCCGGGCGTGCTGACGATGGACGACATTCCGGTATCGTTCCGGTAGGGACCGTCAGGTCCCAATCCTGCGCGTAGACGCAGGATCTCCGGTGAGGCCGCACTGATTGATCCAATGGAGCGACGCGCGGGCTGACCGGAGATCCCGCGTCTTCGCGCGGGATGGGGACGAAAATTACGACGAATGGTCGTACACGATCCGCCACCCTTCCGGCCGCCGATGAAAAATCAGCGTGAACCGGCCGTGGGGCGTATCGGCGTCTCGCTTGAGTTTCCAGGCGCCGGTGACGACGACGTCGTCGCTGCCAAGCGGGCGGAGATCGAGGTCGGAGAAGACGAGCGTGCCCATCTTCGCGCGGGAGTCGTATTTCGCTTTGTAGCGGTCGCGGACTTTCGTCCAGCCGCGCGTCACGTCCGTGCCGACGAACATCGTCTCGTCGCTTTGCGCGTATCCGGCCATGTAACCGTCGATGTCGCCGGCGTTCCAGGCGGCGGCCTGCGCGTCAAGGACGGCGCGGATGGCGGCGAGATCCTTCGCGGACACCCGCGTCGCGGCCGTCGCAATCACCGGCAGCAGCATCAAAGCAACGAACAGGAAACGCTTCATTGATCGAGTGTCTTCACGCGCGACGCGAGGAACATGGCCGTGTCGCCGACCAGCCCGTAGCGCGCTTTCAACGGCGCGCCGGCTTTGATGTCGACCAGCTGTCCGTCGTCAAGCGTCAACCGATTCGATTCGACCACTTGACCGGTGGCATCGCTGATCGTGTAGACGACGCGGTAGCCGGTGATCTGTTCTGTTTCTTGATTTTGAAACGTGAACGAGGACGTGCCGTCAACACCGACGACGCCTTCCGAATAAAGAATCTTCGGCGTCCCTTCGAAGCGCGAGGTTACCTCCAGCTTCACGTTGATCGTCATCGGATTGCGCGCGTTCGGAACCTGTTCCGCGATTACCGCAAGAGTGGTATCGCGTAACCACTGCAAGTTGATCTTGTTGACAGTGTCTGACGTCATCGTGAGAGCGACAGACATGGATGCGCTGTGGTCCACCTGGCCGCGTTTCTTGGCTTCCAGGGCGGCGAGTTGGGAGACGAGGATTGGGGGTGCGGTGATCAGCCAATCATTGTCGATGCTGCTCGCCGAGGGTTGGCTGGACGTAAGGGCAGGCGTCGTCGCACATCCGCTGACTGTCGATGTGCGCGCGTGCGTTGCGCATGCGCTGATGAGAAGAGAACAGCTTACGAAAACGATTGCGGTGCGTCGGTTCATGAGTTCCTCCGCGGGTGCCGGCGAAACGAGCGCATCGCAACCGGCATGCCGAGGGCGATCAATCCTGCAATGCTCCAGAGGGCTATCCATGCAGCAGGTGCGGATCGCATCCAGTTCCACATCGCCAGAGTGATCGACCAGAGACCATAAACGAGGACAAAAATCCTGCGATGGTGACGGTCATCGTCCACTCCGGCAGCGATGCTCGCGCCGAGGATGAGCGTGGGGATGAAGCCGAAGATGATGTTGAGGATGTGGATCACGTGCGGTACCGCACGTCGATCACTTTACGGACGACGTCTTTCGCGACGCCCGGCAGGTTCTGCACGCGCGTCAGGACGTCGTTGAAGGCGTTCGATTCGCCGCCGTGTTTGAAGCACTCCGCGCAGCGGGGAAGATTCGTGAAATCGCGGCGCGCGAAGGCGTCCTGCATGATGGCGAAACGCGGCCCGTCGAGGATTTCGTTCAGCGTCTGCGTCTTCAGATCGCCGAGGACCTGATCGCCGTGCGCGTCGTAGCAGCAATGCGTGACGCGGCCGTCGGCAAAGATCACCACCCACGTAAAGAATGCGCCCTGCACGCAGCCGTAGAACTTGCCGTGGAGGTCGGTCTCCTCGTTGACGTCGAGCGCCTCGCACGTTTTCTCGATGACGCGCGCGTTCCTGTACTGCTTGAGGTCGAAGAGATTGCGGAAGTCGTCGACGGTCTCCGTCAGCGTCAGCCGCGAGCGCATCTTCTGGATCTCGATACGAATCGGATGACCTTTGGCCTGGTCGAGGAACGCCTTTGTGAGCACGACCAGCTTGTCGAAGTCGCCGCCGGTCCGAAGCTGCGGATAAACCTCGGGATTGATCGAGTCGACGCAGATGCGGATCCGCTTCAGCGGCGAGGCCAAGAGCTTCGCGCCGATCTCTTCGGTCAGCACGAGACCATTCGTCGACAGACTGGCTTCGGGGAAAAGGCGGATGGCGTCGTCGATGCGCGCGTAGAGCAGTGGCTCGCCCATCTCGTGCAGCCATTTGAGTTTCAGCCCCGCGCCGTGAATCTCGCGCTCGGCTTTCTCCACCATCGGCCACTCCATGTCCTCGTACGGACGGCGCAACACCGGCAGCGGACACATGCCGCAGCGGAGGTTGCACTTGGACGTCAGCTCGAGGCCGACTTTGATGCGGCTGGGGTTGAGTTTCATCTCCCGTCCACTAAGGCCGCGAACACAGCAGCGTATTCCGGCCAGGAGTAGCGTTGCGCCGAGGACGCGGCCGCGCGTTCCATGGCGGCGCGGTCGCGTGCGGTGAAGAATTCATCGACGGCGATCGCCAGCGCGGACGGATCCTCTGGCCGGATGAGGATGCCGTTGCTGCCATCGATGATCTCCGGCAAACCACCGACTGTCGTCGCGATCACAGGCCGCGAGAAATGAAACGCGGTGAGCGCGACGCCGCTCTGCGCTTCGATGCGATACGGCGCGAGAACGACGTCGGCCGCGGCAAAGAAGGTGGCGATCTCGGAGTCGGGGATGAAGCGGAAATCGAAGCGGACGTGGTCCTTCACAGCATCGGCTAACGCCTCGTACTCAGCGGCCTTCTCCCACCACGCCTCCCCCGCCACGACCAGCAGCACATCGTTCTTCAACGCACGCCACGCGCGAAGAGCGATGTCGAGTCCCTTGAACGGACGAACATGACCGAAGAAGAGCGCGACGTTGTCCGCGGTGATTCCGAGCGTTGCGCGCGCATCCGCGCGCGAAGGAGTTGCGCCGCCGAGTTCGTGAACCGGCAGGAACGTCTTCACGACTTGCCGGCCGCCCGATCGCGTCCACGCTTCGCGCGCTTCCGATTGCGCGTGGACGACGAGCGCTTGGCCGCGGCGAAGGACGCGATTGGTCAGCCAGCGCTTCCACGCCGCCGGCTCTTTGTCGCCGACGTTGTGACATTGCAGGATCACGCGCGTGCGCCGCCGCAGCAAGGCGATCATCGTCAGGTACGCCGGCGCGAAGAGCCACACCCACCAGACGAAAATCACTGCGTCGTAGCGGCGCAGCCGCCATCCGGCGCGCAGCCACGTCAGCGGATTCATCACGTCGATGATGAAGTCAGCCTTCGCGCGCGGAAGCGTCGGATCGACATCATCGCCGCCCGGATAGAACCGCCTCGGAAATTGCCGCGAGAACGACACGACGTCCGCGCCCAACTCCTCGGCCAGCCGCGTCGTGCAATATGCGATGCCTGCGCGGAACGGGAACACGGGCCCGACGATGGCGACCTTCACACGCGGCATCGTAACGTCAGACGGAGATCTGCCTTTCGCGGATCTCGGCGCGGAAGTTCAGAACAGCCGCGGGTCTGGATGCATCCCTCGGT
>JAXDIO010000230.1:0-15730 GCA_034663965.1 Thermoanaerobaculia bacterium
CCGATTGGGTGGCTTGCACCGGCGTTGCGTAACCAGCGAATTTTGTGGGTTGGGCGGTTCGGCGGCGAGACGCCGCCGAGCCTGCCGGCGAGGACGCCAGCGCTCCATCACACCTCACTCGTCCAACGCACCATCCGGCAGCGCGACGCGCGCGCCTTGAATCGCGGCGACGATGCGGGGCACATGCACGTGGCATGTCTCGACGATCACCGTCACTTTCCGCGGCGGCGTTCCGGCCACCGCGGTGCCGGCCACGAAAACGCCGGGCACGTTCGTCTCCATCGTCTCGGGATCGTAAACAGGTTGACGATCGTCGCCGCGCAGCTCGACGCCGAGCTGATCGAAGAGCGTCGAATCCTGGCGATAGCCGGTAAGGAGAAGAACAAAGTCGGCGTCGATTTCGAATTGTTCGTCATCGTCGACGGATGCCATGAGCACGGTCCCGTTGCGAATTTCAAGCGGCACCGTGCGGGGCAGGTAGCGAATGCGATTGTCGCGAATCAGCGCGCGCACTTCCGGCAGCAGCCAGAACTTCACCACCTTCGGATCGAAATCATCGCGGCGATAGCTGAGCGTCACGTCCGCTCCAGCGCGCTGGCATCGGACGGCCGCCTCGACCGATGAATTGCGTCCGCCGACGATCAGCAGCTTTTTCTGAAAGTACGCATGCGGATCGTGAAAGTAGTGGCTGACGTGCGGCAGCTCTTCTCCCGGAATGTCCAGCATGCGCGGCGCATGAAACGCGCCGATGGCGATGATGACCTGCTCGACGCGATACCGATGCTCGCCGTCGATGGCCTGCGTCACCAGCTCGAATCCGCCTCGTATGCGCGCCGCGTTCACCACGCGCTCGTACGACCGAATCTCCAATCCGAACTGCATCACGATCGCGCGCAGGTAGGCGAGGTACTCCTCTCGCGTAATCTTCTGCTGCGTCGCCGTCTGAATCGGAACGCCGGCGAGACCGAGCCGGTCCGAGCTCGAATGAAACAGCATCTCGATCGGATACCAAGCGATCGTCGTCCCGATCTGCCCCGCGTCGAACTGGATGTAGTCGATCTCGAACTGCTTGAACGCGACCGCGAGCTCGAGGCCGATCGGGCCGGCTCCGATGAGGGCTGCCTGGTGGGTGCGCATGCGCACCCACTTTATCCTGCGGCGTAGCGCGCAGGATCTCCGGTGGCGCCGCGTTGGTGCCCGCCTTGTGCGCAAAAGGAATCAATTCACGCGAAGATGTCCACGCAGCTTGCACAATTCGAGCAGAAACAAACGATATCGTGGCGCCACCGGAGATCCTGCGCGCGATGCCGCAGGATGAACTGCAAATCAACGCGGTGCCACCGGAGATCCTGCGCGCTTCGCCGCAGGATTCGCCTTGCGGCGGTTACGACGTCGCCAGCCCCAACTCCTGCAACACACTCACCTTCGCATCGATCATCACGTGATGCTCGAGCCCGAGGAGGTCGGCCAGCTTGCGGACGAGGTAGTTCTCGTACTCGGTGAGGCGGCCATCCGCGTAGGCCATACGCCACATCGTCTTCACGATCTCGATACGGTCGGACAACGTCGCGTTACGGCGGATGAAATGCGTCAGCGCGAAATGATCGATCGTCTGCGCGCGAATTTCGGCGGCCGCCTTCACCAACTCCTGCGCCATCGTGTCGTCGAGCGCGAACGTGCGCTTGAGGTAAGTGACGAGGTCCTCGTCCTCCTCGCGGCTCAGCGTCCCGTCGGCGTAGCCAATGTCGAGGAGCACCGCGGCAGTGGCCAGGCGGAGCGGATCCTGCTGTTGCGGCGGCCGGTCGTCCGTGCAGACACCGCCTTTGAAGCGTTGCATCAGTTTTGCGAAGCTCATAAAAAGTGATTCCGATTATCCTTCACTTCAAAACCATGCCTAGAGTCGACATCAATTCTCTCCCCGCCACCTCCCGCACCTGGCTGTTCGGCATCTCGCCCGCGCTCGATGAAACGCAGAGCCGGCAGGTGCTGCAACAGGTCGACGCGTTTCTCGACGAATGGGCCGCGCACGGCGCGCCTGTGACCTCGGCGCGCGAGCTCATCGAAGGCAGCTTCCTCGCCATCGCCGTCGATGAGCGCAGCGAAACCTCCGGCTGCTCCATTGATCGCATGTTCGGACTCCTCCGCCAATTCGAGCGCGACCTCGGCGTGCAGATTCTCGACTCGAATCGCGTCTTCGTCCGTCACGCCGACGGCCGTGTCGAAGCGCTCAGCCGCGCCGATTTCCGCGATCGCGGCGACCGCCACACCACCGTCTACGACACGCTCGCCGAACGCCTCGGCGACATCCGCAGCGGCCACTGGATTCGCAAAGCCGAGGATGCGTGGCCGGGGAAATTGCTACCGGCGTAGTCACAAGTCCCTCGGGTTCATCACGATCGCCGCGTGCGCGGGCACGATCCACGTTCCCTTCGTCTCGATCGGGATGACGCCCGGGCCGCCATACTCCGGTGAATCGCTCGACCATCGCAGCTCCCAGCGGCGATCCAGCGGCGGTGCCAGCAGCGGTTCGGGGACGACGTCGAGCGGAATCTCCGCGCCGAGGTTGACGATGAGCAACCGCTGCTCGTAACGCAACGCCAGTACTTCCGCGCCGATGACGGACCCACGTACGCGTCCGATCATCTCACTGCGCAACTGCAGCAGATCGCGATGCAAGGCCACGACCTCGGCATGCGCATCGCGCTCACCATGATCGAGTTTGCATCGCTCGAATGTTGCGATGTCCTCCGGCCGCGGGAAGTCGCCGTGAAGCGCTTTCAGCGACGGGAACTGTTCGAGCGACTCGCGGCGCCCTTTCGCCACCGCTGCCGCCAGTTCCCCCTCGTGGTCCGCGAAGAAAAGAAACGGCGCGGACGATCCGAACTCCTGTCCCTGAAACAGCATCGGCGTATTTGGGCCGAGGAGTAGCAGCGCCGTCAGCGCGCGGAATCGGCCGGGGTCGGTGAGGTCGTGCAGCCGCTCGCCGCGCGCGGAGTTTGAGACCTGATCGTGATTCTGGAGAAAACAGACCAGACTCTCCGGCGGCAAGTGCGCGGACGGCGTTCCGCGACGGTCTTTCTGCCACGAGTAGTACTGCCCCTGATACAGAAATCCGAGTTGCGCCATCGAGACGAACTCCTGTGGCGCGCCGCGGTAGTCGGTGTAATACGCCTCGCGCCGCCCGGTCGCCGCCACCATCGCGGAGTGATGCCAGTCGTCGTTCCAGAGCGCGTCGAGGCCGAACTCGTCGATGAGCCTCACGTCCTGCGGTTCGTTTTCGCCGACGATGAAAATCGTTTTCTCCTTCGCCGTTTCACGCGCGCGCCGGACGATCAGCGTCAGGACGTTTTCCTCCGAGGCATCCTTGATCGACTGCGTGGCGTCGAGCCGCAGACCGTCGAGATGAAACTCGTCGATCCAGTACGCGGCGTTCTCCGCGAAGAACTCGCGTACGCCCGCCGCGTTGTTCCCATCGAAGTTGAGCGACTCACCCCAATCGTTCACGTACTTTTTCGTGAAGTAGTCGGGCGTGAACTGGCGCAGGTAGCAGCCGTCGGGGCCGAAATGGTTGTAGACGACGTCGAGGATCACGCCGAGGCCGTGCGCGTGGGCGGCATCGACGAAGGCGCGGAAGTCGTCGGGACGGCCGTAGAGCCGTGTCGGAGCCCAGAGATCGACGCCGTCGTATCCCCAGCCGAAGCGTCCGGGAAACTCGTGTACCGGCATGATTTCGAGAAGGTTGATCCCGATGTCGCGCAACGCCGGCAGTTGTTCGATCGCCGCGCGCCACGTCCCTTCGCGCGTAAATGTCCCGATGTGCATCTCGGAGATGACGAGTCGTTGCTTATCGACGCCGCGCCAATCGCGATCACGCCATCGATAGGCGGGATCGACAACCTCGGAGTCGCCATGCGGACCGTCGGGCTGAAACCGCGAGGCAGGATCGGGATAGGTTTCGTCGTCGCCATCGATGCGAAACCGATAGCGCGTTCCTGTTTTCGCGTCGTCGACGATGCCCTGAAAATATTCGCCATCCTCGGCATCCAGCGAGTAGTCGGCGTCGTCGATGACTACGCGGATCTCGCGGTGCCCAGGCGCCCAGACGCGGAAGCTGACGCCCTCCCCGACGATCTCCGCACCGACGGCGCGCTTTCTTTTTGTCATCGCTGCTGACGAGCGTGCAAGCAACGTGCGGAGGCGAACTGACGTAGCGCCGGCCGCTGGCCGGCTGGACCGCCGCCGGCTCGGCGGCAGTTCGCGCATTCACGTGCCGGCGAGCCGCCGGCGGTCCAGCCGACGAGCCGTCGGCGCTACGTCGTCACGTCACCTATCATCGCCGCCGTGAACCTGCTCCACCTCTTCGATCTCTCGCTCATCGTACGCGCGAACGAGATCGCCCTCGAATGGGATGGAGCCGAATTCACTTTTGGCGACATCGAACGCCGCAGCAACCGCGTCGCGCACGCGTTGCGCGCTCGCGGCCTTGCGAAGGGCGACCGCCTCTGCGTCTACCTCGGCAATCGCATCGAACTGATCGACATCTACCTCGGCTGCATCAAGCTCGGTGTGATCTTCGTTCCCATCAACATCCTCTATCGCGACCGCGAGATTGCCCACATCACGAGCGATGCCGAGCCGCGGCTGGTTATCACCGAAGCCGAGTTGCCGCAGCTGACGAGCGATCGCGACGATCGACCAATCGAAGACTTCGACGGCGATACACCCGCCGCGATCATCTACACCTCGGGGACGACCGGCGCCTCGAAGGGCGCCGTCCTGACGCACAACAACTTCGCCGCCAATGCCGTCAACTTGTTGACCATGTGGCAGATCACCGATCGCGACCGCTTCCTCCTCGCGCTCCCGCTCTTCCACATCCACGCTCTTGGCAATGGTCTGCACTGCTGGCTCGCCAGCGGCTGCCGCATGCGTCTTCTGGAACGCTTCGATCACTGCACTGCGCTCGACGAGTTCCGCGATTTCCGTCCGACGCTCTTCTTCGGCGTCCCGACGATTTACGTCCGCCTGCTCGACACGCCGCCGGAAATCGCGCGCGAGATCGGCGAACGAATGCGCCTCTTCGTCTCCGGCTCCGCACCGCTCCCGGTTCACGTCTTCGAACGCTTCCGCGATCTCTTCAACCACACCATCCTCGAGCGCTACGGGATGACGGAGACGTTCATGACGCTGAGCAATCCGTACATCGGCGAGCGCCGCGCCGGAACCGTCGGCTTCCCGCTGCCGGGCATCTCCGAGCGTATCGACGAAGCCGAACTCCTCGTCCGCGGCCCGAACGTCTTCGCCGGTTACTGGCGCCGCCCCGACGCCACCGCCGCCGCGTTCACCGACGGCTGGTTTCACACCGGCGACCTCGCCACCCGCTCCGCCGACGGCTACTACACCCTCCTCGGCCGCAAGTCCGACCTCATCATCTCCGGCGGCTACAACATCTACCCGCGCGAAATCGAAGAGCTCCTCCTCGAACAGGCAGGTGTGACCGAGGCGGCGGTCGTCGGTGTCGCGGACGAGTTGCGTGGTGAGGTGCCGGTCGCATTCATCGTCGCAAGTTCCTTCGACGCCGACGCGCTCGAACGATCGTGCCGCGAAAACCTCGCATCGTTCAAAGTGCCGCGCCGTTTCGTGCAGGTCGGCTCAATCCCACGCACCGCATTGGGCAAAGTGCAGAAACACTTGCTGCCGCGCTCGTAGCGCCGGCGGCCCGCCGGCTGGACCGCCGCCGGCTCGGCGGCACGTGACTCGGCAGGATAGAAGCGAAATCGCCGGCGAGCCGCCGGCGCTACGATCAACGGCGGCATTAGTATCCAGACGCTTGTGCCTCATCGCCATCGCCGTCCGGGTGTCGCCGCGCTATCCGATCGTGATCGCCGCGAACCGCGACGAGTTCTACGACCGGCCCACGCGTCCGCTGCACATCTGGGATGACGATCCGAACATCGTCGGCGGACGCGACCTCCGCGCCGGCGGCACCTGGCTCGCTGTCACCCGCGACGGCCGCTTCGCCGCCGCGACGAACATCCGCGGCAACGACGGTCCGCCGAACGCCCGCTCCCGCGGCGCGCTGGTCGGCGATTTCGTCCACTCGAATGTCGCGCCACTCGCGTACGCGCAAAGCATCCATCCGAATGACTACGCCGGATTCCATCTCCTCGCCGGCGACCGCGAATCCGTCGCCCACATCTCCACCGACACGCCCGCACGCCTGCTCGATGACGGCATCTACGCGATCAGCAACGCGCCGGCGGCCATCGACTGGCCGAAGATCATCCTCGCTCGCGAAGCAATGTCCCGCGCGTTGGAAGGCGATGTCGTCCTCGACGATCTCCTCCGCTTCCTGACCACACCCCGCGGCGGCCCGATCGAAGAGGAAGTCTTCGTCGCGCTTCCCGACCGCGGCTACGGCACGCGGTCGTCGACGGTCGTGGTGATGACTAACCACGAAATTGTGGTGAAAGAGATCAGGCATCCTACGGGTGAGATTGCAGCCATGAGCTCGCGCGACGGCATCTGGATTTCGAGCGCCGGCTGAGGCAACCGGAAGGGGAGGCGGCGCGGGCGCGTTCCTCATTCGACATGGCGTCTCCTCTTCTCTCGCTCTTCACCGGCCGCGCGTCGCGGCGGGCCGTCGAAACGATCGTTCCCGAGCGGACGTTTGCCGACGTCGTCCTGCCGCCGGAAACGCGCCGCACGCTGGACGACGCGCTGGCGCAGGTGCGCAATCACAACCTGATCTTCAGCCGCTGGGGACTCGGCGAGCGCCACGCCTCCGGCCTCGGCCTCGCCTTCAACTTTGCCGGACCGCCCGGAACCGGGAAGACGATCTGCGCCGAAGCGATCGCGCACAGCCTCGGCATGAAGCTTCTCGTCGTCGACTACGCGGAACTCGAATCGATGTGGATGGGCGAAACTCCCAAGAACATCGCCGCCGCGTTCCGGTCAGCGGTCGAACAGAACGCCGTGCTTTTCTTCGATGAGGCCGATGCGATCGCGGTGCGGCGCTCCGCGGGCGCGGCCCTGGCGCAGGAGCGGGAGAGCAACGTCACGGTCAACGTGCTGTTGCGCGAGGTCGAAGCATTCAATGGCGTGGTGATCTTCGCGACGAATCTGGCCGCGAATTTCGATCCGGCGTTCGAGCGCCGCATCCGTACCCATGTCCGTTTCCTGATGCCCGGCGTCGAAGAACGGGAGCAGATCTGGCAGGTTCAAATCCATCCGCGCAAAACACCCCTTGCATCCGGTGTGAATTTCCGGGAGCTCGCCGAACGGTTCCCCGCCAGCGGCGGCGAGATCAAAAACGCTGTGCTGAAAGCGGCATCCGCTGCCGCCGCCGAGCCGGGCGCCGACAGCACCAAGGCCATCCACCAGCGGCACCTCGTGCGGGCGATGGAAGAGGTCCTGGCCGCCAAGGTCGTGATGAAGCAGTCGCTGTTTGAAGACGGACGCACGCAGACTGAAGATCCCTTCATCGCCGCACTGCAGGCAGCCGAGCGGCGGTGGCGCTCCGTCGCGCTGACCGCGCTCGGACTCGCCGGCGGCGCACTGGTCGCGGCCATCGTGGCGGTCACTATCGCGCTGATGCGATGACCGCGGGCCGTCCGAAACTCTCGACGCCAAGCTTCTCCGCAGTTCTCCGCAGTTCTCCGCTCCTCCGCGTCTCCGCGTGAAACCGTTCCCTGTGACTACAACCGCTTACGCCGCAACCGCAACGCGTTCCCAATCACCGTCACGGAGCTGAACGTCATCGCGGCGCTGGCAATCATCGGGCTCAATAGCAACCCGAAGAACGGGTACAGGACGCCCGCGGCGATGGGGACGCCGAGGATGTTGTAGAGGAAGGCGAAGAAGAGGTTTTGTTTGATGTTGCGCATCATTGCTTCGGAGAGGTTGCGGGCGCGGACGATGCCGCGGAGGTCGCCCTGGATGAGCGTGAGGTGCGCGCTTTCGATGGCGACGTCGGTGCCGGTGCCCATTGCGATGCCGACGTCGGCGCGGGCTAGGGCGGGGGCGTCGTTCACGCCGTCGCCGGCCATGGCTACGCGTTTTCCGTTTTCCTGCAGCTTGCGTACGACCTTTTCCTTGTCGGCGGGTAGCACCTCGGCTTCCACATTCTCGATGCCGAGCTGACGGGCTACGGCTTCGGCGGTCGCGCGCGCGTCGCCGGTGAGCATGGTGATGGCGATCCCTTTTTCGCGGAGGGCGTGCAGGGCGGCGGCGGTGGTTGATTTGATTGGATCGGCGATGGCGATGAATCCGGTGGGGGTGTCGTCGATGGAGACGAAGACGACGGTGGCTCCGTTCGCGCGATGTTGATTTGCCGTTTCTTCGAAGGCAGTGACGTTGCCGATGAAAGATGCGTTGCCAATGGCGATGCGATGTCCGTCTACGACTCCGCGGATGCCTTGGCCGGCGATGGTCTCAACTTCGGTTGCGGTTTTCGTTTCAGTCGCTGCATTGACGATCGCCGTTGCCAGCGGGTGTTCGCTGGCGCGTTCGACAGCGGCGACCATGTTCAGGACGGTGGAGTTTTCTACAGGGCGCACAGACAAGAGTGTCTGTGCCACACAGTCAACTGCAACCACTTTGGGTTTGCCTTCGGTCAGCGTTCCGGTTTTGTCGATGACGAGTGTGTCGACTTTCGATAGCAGTTCGAGCGCTTCCGCGTTCTTGACGAGGATTCCGGCGGTCGCGCCGCGGCCGGTGGCGACCATGACCGACATCGGAGTGGCCAGGCCGAGGGCGCATGGGCAGGCGATGATGAGGACAGCGACGGCATTCACGAGGGCGTGCGCGAAGCGCGGTTGCGGGCCGATCAGCGACCAGACCACGAAGGTGATGGCGGCGACGGCGATCACGATCGGAACGAACCACGAGGCCACGACGTCCGCGAGGCGCTGAATCGGTGCGCGGCTGCGCTGCGCTTCGCCGACCATGCGCACGATCTGCGCGAGGAGCGTGTCGGCGCCTACGCGTTCGGCTTCGATGACGAATGCGCCGTTCGTGTTCACGGTGCCAGCGGTCACTTTGCTGGTGACGATTTTCGCGACGGGGATCGGTTCGCCGCTGATCATCGATTCGTCGACGTTGCCGCTGCCTTCGATGACGGCGCCGTCGACAGCGATCCGTTCGCCGGGGCGGACGCGGATGCGCATGCCGGGCGTGATGATCGCGACGTCCACATCGGATTCGCTGCCGTCGTCGTTCACCACGCGTGCGAATTTCGGCGCGAGGCCGAGTAGTTCGCGGATCGCCCCCGAGGTTTTGTCGCGGGCGCGAAGTTCGAGCACCTGGCCGAAGAGGACGAGCGTGATGATCACTGCGGCCGGCTCGTAGTAGAGCGGCAGAACTCCCATCGTTCGGAATGACGCCGGGAACGCGCCCGGGAAAAGCGTTGCGACGACGCTGTACGAATACGCGGCGCCGGTGCCCATGCCGATGAGCGTGAACATGTTGAGATGCCGCGAGATGATCGACGCCGCGGCGCGGACGAAAAACGGCCAGCCGCACCAGAGGACGACCGGAGTCGCCAAGGCGAGCTCGATCCACGGAAGCCAGGGCTGCATCGCCAATCCGTGAATGCCGACCATCTCCGCCATGCCGAGGAGCAGCAGTGGGACGGAGAAGATCAGGCTGATGACGAAGCGGCGCTGCATGTCGAGCAACTCCGCGTTCGGCGCGTCGTCGAGCGACGCCGTCATCGGCTCCAGCGCCATGCCGCAGATGGGACACACGCCAGCTTTGTCGCTGACGACCTCGGGATGCATGGGACAGATGAAGAGTGCAGGGTGAAGAGTGAAGGGTGAAGAGGGGGAACCTAGAGGATCTGGTTCGTTCACGGCGATCTTCATATCACCAGGCCGTTTTTTACTCTTCACTCTTCACCCTTCACTCTTTGTAATTCTGACGCGCATGCGTTCCGTATTTGCTGCTAGACTCCCGTGCACTCCCGTGAAACCGATTGCCGCAGAGGAAGTTTTCCTGACGAGTCTGTGCCTGATCGACAAGGCCATCGGGTACGTTTGTCATCGCAACCGCGCCGGCCGCGACGAGGAAGAGGAGTTCGGGTCGTACGTCAAGTTCAAGCTGATCGAGAGCAACTACGCGATCATCCGCAAGTTCGAAGGGCGCAGCGCGTTTTCGACGTACATGACGACGGTCATCCAGCGGATGTTTTTCCAATATCGCGTGCAGATGTGGGGCAAGTGGCGGCCCTCGGCGCAGGCGCGGCGGCTGGGCGACAAAGGGATCACGCTCGAGCGGCTGCTGACGCGCGACGGCCACTCATACAGCGAGGCGGTGGCGATCCTGACCGCCGGATGCGACGCCGCGTTTACTGTCGAAGAGATCGACGCAATCTATGTGCGCCTGCCGATTCGTCAGCCGCGGCCTGTGCTTGTCGCGGCGATGGAGAATACGGACAATGTTCCGTCGGTCGAGCCGGAGCTGTTCAGCGGCGAGCGCGCGGTGATCGCGCGGCACACGGCGGCCACGATCGATGCGGCCATCGCCACCATGGAACCCGAGGATCAGCTCATCCTTCGCATGCGTTTTTGGAATGGCAAGAAAATCCCCGACATCGCACGCGCGCTCAACGTCGATGACAAGAAGCTGTACAAGCGGATCGGCAAGCTGCTGGCCCAGTTGAAGTTCACTCTGGAAGGGGCCGGTGTCGCGGCCGCCGATGCGCGAGAGTTGCTGGCCCATTCCGATCACCAGCTTGCGTTCGCGTTTCCTGCTGCCGAGGGAAAAGCGGAGTTCCGTCACTCTAAGCCGTTGGACGCCGTGGGGGCGGCCAAAGGCGTTTGAGAAAGTGACGGCGATGGAGCACACAGGTTTTCCTTCCGACGAGACGCTGGCGGCATTTATCGACGGCAGGCTCGATGCGGAAACCCGCGCGAAGGTCATTGCGCACATGACCAGCTGCTCCGAGTGCTATTCGGTTTTTCTGAGCGCGACGGAGTTGCCGTCGCGTGCGGCGGAGCGCGATGCGTGGCGTCCGCGCCGGGCGTGGATCGCTGTGGCGACGTCGACGGTGGCTGCCGGCATCGCCTGTGTTTTTCTCATCACGCCCGTTCGCGACCGGATCTTCCATCGCGAAACTGGGATGGAGGCGCTGGCGAAAGCCGCGCCCGCGCAACGAACGATCGCCGGGCGCATCTCCGGCTTCCCGTATCAGCCGCCGGCGCCGGTCATGCGCGGACCGAAGTTCGATGCGCTGCAGAATCCAGCGAACGCGTCGCTGCTCACCGCCGCCGCCGGCGTGCAGCGATCGGTCGCAGCGCGCCGCACCGCCGCCAACCTCCACGCCTCCGGAGTCGCGAACCTGCTCCTCGGCAAGGACGACGTCGCGATCGACACGCTGCACGAGGCGCTGCTGACGGAGACGGGACAACGCACGGTCGCCGCGGCGATCGCGGAGTCAGATGACGTATCGCTGCTCAATGACCTCTCCGCCGCGTTGTCGAACCGCGCCATTGCGAAACGTCGCCCGCTTCCCGATGCAGTCGAAGCGGTCCGCTGCGCCGATCGCGCCTGGCGCATCGGCCGCACGCCGGAAGCGGCGTGGAATCGCGCGATTGCCGTCGAAGCGCTGAACGGCCGCGGCCACGCGATGACGGCGTGGCACGACTACCTCGCCGTCGATGAGACCTCGGGATGGGCGGCGGAAGCGCGCAAGCGGCTTACCGTGGATTGATGTGCCACATTGCTACGCGCCTGCGAACGCGTTCCGCGTCAAATTCACGTGGCCCTTATCCGTGACCACGATGTCGTCCTCGATGCGGATTCCGCCGAATTTCCGGAACTCATCCACCTTCGTCCAGTTCACGTACCTCGCGTTGTCGCCCGCTTGTAAGTCCGCGAGCAGCGACTCGATGAAGTAGAGACCCGGCTCGATGGTGAAGACCATGCGCGGATCGATGATGCGCGTTAGACGCAGGTAGGGATGACCCTCCGGCTTGGCGATGATGCAGCCGGCGCGATCCTGGTGAAATCCGGCCACATCGTGAACCTGCAGGCCGAGGAAGTGGCCGACGCCGTGCGGGAAAAAGGCGGAGCTGATGCGCTTCTCCACGATGCCGTCCGCATCGAGACCGTGCACGAATTCGAAGTCGGCAAGGATCGTCGCCACTCCTTTGTGCGCGGCCATGTGGATGTCGATGTAGTTGATGCCCGGCTTGGCCATCGTGCAGAGGTTCTGCTGCATCGCGTCCATCGCCGCGATCAGTTGCGCGAATTCGCCCTGCTCGTCGCGCGCGTACGTCCGTGTGATGTCCGAGGCGTAGCCGTGATACTGCGCGCCGGCGTCGATGAGGAATGAGTAGCGAAGATCGCCCGGCTGCTCGCGAATGTGATTGAGATAGTGCAGCACCGAGGCGTTCTCATTCAGCGCGATGATGTTGCCGTAGGGCAGCTCCTCCTCGGCCTGGCTTGAGTGGAGGAGAAAGTCGATGTGGATTTCGAACTCCGACTTCCCGTCGCGAAACGCCTTCGCCGCCGCACGGTGTCCTCGCACGCCGCGAACATTGGCCTCGGTCAGACAGGCGATCTCGTAATCCGTTTTCCACGACCGCTCGAAGTGCAGTGCGTTGAGCAACGCCTCGGGATTGACATCGCCGCCATGCAGTTCGTTGTCCTCGCCCACGAACGCGCTGCGACCGTCCTTGGGAAAGTGCTCCTTCGCTTTTTCGGGCGAGTCGATGACGCGGATGTCGAAGTGATCGGTCCAATATCCCTTCGGCGCCGAGGCCGGCTTGTACCAGTAATCGACCGGCTGGTAGTAGACGAGGCGCGGTTTCGCGCCCGGCGTGTAGACGATGAAGCAATGCGGGTTATCGACGACCGGCACCCACGCCTTGAAGTGCGGATTGACCTTGAACGGATAGTACGTGTCGTCGAGAAACTGAATGTGAATCTCGCCGCCGAAGATGATGATGTGGTCGTAGCCAGTTTCGGCCAGTGCCTTGTCGTGGCGCTGCTTGACGGTTTCAAGATGCTGCGGATAGAGCTCGGCGAAGCGGTCGTTCATGGAGGGGAGGATATCCGATGAGTCGAGTCTTGTCCCGCGTTCTCGCGGCAACTTCTGGTCGAGCCTGAAGATCGTGAAGAACTCCGGAAATCAACACCTTGCGGTATTATTGGCGGAACGGAGGAACGGGCGAGTCACCTTGACCTCGTTCTGTTCTTAACGGTTATACGCCCTCTGCAGCTCGTGAAGGCGACCCAGAGATCTAGACGGCCGACATCGATGGACCCTGAAACGTTCTTCCTTTCGCAACTCTCGCTTATCGACCGCGCCATCGCGTTCGTATGCCGGAAGTACCACCTAAGCGAGCAGGAAGCCGAGGACTTTGAATCGCTGGCCAAATTGAAGTTGATCGAAGATGATTACCGGGTTATCCGCCGTTTCGAGGGCCGCAGCCACTTCGCTACTTATTTAACCGTTGTTGTTCAGCGCTTTTATTTGGACTTCAAGGTCCTCAATTGGGGTAAGTGGCGTCCTTCTGCGCAAGCGAAGAGTAGAGGACCTGTTGCTGTCATGCTTGAGCGGCTCATCCGACGAGACGGCTACTCTTTCTCTGAAGCTTCCCGGGCGGTCGCGAATCAATACCCCTTGGTAACTCTCGATGAACTCAGAGAGATGTATCAATGTCTTCCTAGTAAAGGCGACCGCGGGGAAGCTATAAGGCGGACAGAAGATATTGAGGCCGCCGTAGGCTCTGAAAGTTTAGATGATAACCCACTTCAGAACCTCGAGCGGTCAGCTCGCCATGAAACGGCAGTCGCAGTTGGTAGAATTCTAAAGCACGCGATTTCACGCCTCGACGATGAAGACCGATTGATAATGCACCTCCGTTTCGAGGAGGGCCTCAAAGTACCTCAGATTGCACGTAGCTTGGGAGCGGATCAGAAGCAGCTTTATCGGCGTATCGGTAGGATTCTGGATGGGCTTCGACGTGAGCTTCTAGCGCAACAGGTTGACGAGGAGGAAGTTAGGGCGATCATCTCGGGCGGTGAGCTGGATGACGAGTCTTTCGTGCCGAATGTTAGGACCATTAAGAGCGCTGATGCGCCCGGTGTTTATGTCGATCCCGGTACCGCGCGGAGAACCTTGCGCGAATTGCTTCGCGAGCCACGGCAACCGAAAGAAGCTGCTCGGGAACACTGATGAGTACTGGGAAGCGTTATGAGGACAGCGTCTTCATCAATTGTCCGTTCGATATACCCTATCGACCGATGATGCGCGCGCTGATGTTCGCTGTCTACGACTGCGGCTTCATTGCGCGATCTGCTCTCGAAGAGGACGACGCTGGTGAGGTCCGGTACTCCAAGATACTGCGAATTATAGGGGAATGTAAGTACGGGATACACGATATTTCTCGAGTTGAACTAGACCGAAAAACGAAATTGCCACGTTTCAATATGCCCTTGGAGCTCGGGCTGTTTCTCGGTGCAAAGGGCTTTGGCAATACGGTCCACGCATGCAAGTCATGCTTGGTTTTGGATAGTGAGCCATATAGGTACAGGACCTTCTGTTCAGATATTGCAGGGCAAGAGGTTCGCTCCCACGGCGGCGATTATCGAAAGGCGATCGCTGCCGTTCGTGACTGGCTGAGCAACTCTGCACCACAAAACGGCGTCCTGGTGCCCAGCGGGTCGATCATCGCAAGGCGTTGTGAGAGGTTCGAGCGGGCCCTCCCTGCATGGTGCATGCGTCAAGGTCTAGTACCATCCGAGCTGACTTTCAGAGATCAGAGAGTTCTTGTAGAGCAATGGCTGAAAGAGAACTCCTGGTCGCCTTAGGGGCCGACCTGAGATTTCTGCCTACTTATCATGCGGTAGCCGGCAATTCACGTATAACGATATCACTGCTAGCGAGCCCTATCCCAGCACACTGCGCACGAACGTCCGCACCACATCCATCGACTCCGCCGTGACCTGATGTCCCATCGGAAACTCGCGGTACTCGACAGGGACGCCGTTCTCTTCCAGCACGAGCCGCGTTCGTTGCGCCGCGAAGAGCGGAATCTTGTCGTCCTCGGTGCCGTGAATGATGAGCACCGGCAGCTTCCGCAACGGCGGCTGGCCGGCTTCGTAGATTGCGCCGCTCATGCAGACGATGCCCGCGATCTGCTGGTGCGTGCGGAAGCCGGTATCGATGGCCATCATCCCGCCCTGCGAGAATCCCGCGACGACGATCTTCCCCTCGGGAGTCGGATAGCGCTCGACCAGTTCGTCGATCAGCGCGAGCAACGTCTCGCGCGAGTTCACGATCGAATCGCCTTCGGGCGGCCAGCCGTCGAACCACGAATATCCGAACGAGTAGCCGGGCATCGGCTCGAACTTCTTCGGCGCGTTCGGGAAGACGAAGCGGTAGCCGTCATCGAGCATCGGTGCGATGTCCGCGAGGTCGTTCGCGTCCGCGCCGCGGCCGTGCATCACGATCACGAGCGGCATTTCCGCGTCATCCCGTTTGCGGCTGGGAACGTTGAGCACGTAGGGAAGCGAGAGATCGTCGTGGCGGGTCAGAGTCATGAGCGGCGGATTGTAAGCAGGGATGGCGTAAAATGCGCGTTTCCGAGGAGACCCCGTGCATATCAACGACCTGCTGAAAATTGCTGCCGAACGGCGCGCGTCGGACCTTCACATCAAAGTGGGGTCGCATCCGGTCATCCGCGTCGATGGCGAACTGCTGCCGCTGGTGGAGCTCAAGCGG
>JAXDIO010000233.1:0-6943 GCA_034663965.1 Thermoanaerobaculia bacterium
GGCCGTTCGACTGCGTCCGGAATTACGCGACCGCCTGCCGCAGCATGTCGGTGGAGATGCCTGGCGATTTCAGATTCCCAATGAGTGTCAGCGAAAGCGAGTCTGGATCCACGATCGTACCGGCCACGTGTGCAATGTCTTCGAGCGTAACGGCATCGATGGCCGCGATGATTTCGTCTGGTGAGAACTGGCGGCCGAAGTAGTACTCCTGCCGGGCCAGGCCGGACATCCGGCTGACCGTCGATTCGAGCGAAAGGAGGATCGATCCCTTCAGGTGGAGCTTGGCTGAGCTGAGCTCCTCGGCGGTCGCGCCGCCGCTCTTGATCGTGCGCATCTCGGCGAGAGTCATATCGAGCACCCGCTTGAGATTCTTGGGCGCGCAGGCCGCGTAAATCGCCTCGTAGCCGCCGTTGACGTAGCCGTTGTGGTACGACATCACCGTGTAGACGAGGCCTGCCTTCTCGCGAATTTTCTGAAAGAGGCGCGACGACATGCCGCCGCCGAGGATCGCGTTGAAGAGCGCCGCGGCGTAGCGTTCGTCGCCTTGCTGCGGAAAGCCGCGCGAGCCGAGGCAAAGGTGAACTTGCTCGAGCTCGCGCTTTTCGCGCAGGATGACGTGCTGCGCCGGTGTCGGAGCGGTCCACGTTTGCTGGATCGGAGGCTTCGTGTCGTTCGCAAACGTCTTCTCCAGAAACGGGAGGATCTCCTCGGGACGCACGTTTCCGGACGCGCAGAAGATCATGTTCGAAGGATGGAAGGTCTCGTCGTAGTGCGCGAGGATCTGCTTTCGTCCGAGGCGATTGACAGTCTCCTCGGTGCCGAGAATCGGACGGCCGAGCGGGTGGTCGGGCCAGAAGGCGGTGACGAAGATTTCGTGGACGAGATCGTCCGGCGTGTCTTCGACCATCTTGATCTCTTCGAGGATGACGCCGCGCTCGACCTCGAGATCGTCGTCGGTGAAGCGCGGCGCGATGACGATGTCGGTAAGCAGGCTGAGCGCGACCTGAACCTGCTCGTCGAGGACATGACAGTAGAACGAGGTGTACTCCTTGCCGGTGAACGCATCGACGTCGCCGCCGAGGATGTCGATGACTTTGGCGATGTCGCTGGTGGAACGCGTAGCGGTTCCTTTGAAGACCAGGTGCTCGAGGAAGTGCGACGAGCCGCTGTGCTCCTCCGACTCGACTGCGGAGCCGCTGCGCAGGTAGTAGCCGAGCGCGACGGAGCGAACGTAAGGGAGCGTTTCGATCAGGATCGTCAGCCCCGAGGGAAGGACGTAACGGCTGACGTTTTGCAGGTTGGATGACATTCGTACCGGGATTGTAGTTCGCCTTCTCCGCACCGTGTAGGATCGCAAATCTGTGAGGAGCCTCGAAGAAATCATGGCGCCGCCTGATCCGCCGGCACACCTCATGGGCGGGATCGGGGCGGGCGATTTCTGGCAGATCGGCAATGAAATCGCCGGCTTGACGATGGCGACCGCTCGTCTCTACCCGAATGACCAAATCCTGGACGTGGGCTGCGGCCTCGGCCGCGTGGCGTTGCCGCTCTCGCGCCTTCTCGATCAGCGCGGCAGCTACGATGGATTCGACACTTCGCGTGAATACATCGAATGGTGTACGCGCAATCTCCCACTTGACCTGACGAGATTTCGCTTTCGCCATTTCGACATCCAGAGCTCGCACTACAACGAGAGCGGCGCAATCGCCGCGGAAGCCTTCCCGTTTCCGTGGCCGGATCACTCTTTCAGTCTTGCGATTGCCGTGTCGCTGTTTACCCACCTTTCGGCAGCGGCGACGACGAACTATCTGCGTGAAATCGCGCGCACATTGCAGCCGAACGGAAGGCTGTTCGCATCCTTTTTCGTTCTGGACGAACAGTCGCGGCAGCTGGCCGAAAGCGACACGACCGATCCGCGATTCACGGCACACTTTGATGAAGGAATGATCGGGGATCCCGCCAACCCGGAGGCAGCGGTCGCCTTCAATGCAGAGTGGCTGGCGGAGACGCTGGCCTCAGCCGGTCTCGTGTTTGATGCGTTTTATCCAGGACGGTGGCGGCACCTGCCGGTCATGTCGCACCAGGACATTCTGGTTGCGCATAAGCCTTAACGAGCAGTGAAAACCGTATTGGCTGCCCGAATGCGCGCGGCCTTCTCCTGATCGTAGTCGAGCGTGGTGTAGACCCACGTTTCGTATGTGTCGGCGCCGAAGAGCGTCATGAGCGACTTGCCGTGCGCAGCAGGGCGGACTCCGATGAATGGACCGCCCGCGTAATCTTTAATTGGAATGCCGGGAAGGCCGGCGGCCGCGTTGGTATTTTGAGAGCCATTGCCAGGCGAGCCAGTTGAAGGGGGCGGTGGTGGTGGCGGGGGCGGTGCGACACCGGGAGGACCGTTACCTCCCGGCGGAGTGTGCGCCGGGAGCGACGCGCCGGCTGCCTGCGGGATGACGAGCCAGTCCACTTCGCCCGTGAGCGGATCGACGTACTCCCCCTTCGGCCCGCGGATCATGCGCGGCTGGCGCGCGTCTTTGAGTTGCTGGATCGATGTTGGATAGGTCTTGTTCTTTTCGCGGAACTCGACGATCGCCTTCGCGTACTGCTGCATCGCGTAAATCGTCTCTTTTTCCCGCTCGCGCTTCATGACGGTCGACCACATCCGCGGCACGGTGTACGCGACGACGATCATCATGATCGTCATGATCACGATGACGCCGGCCAGCGTGAAACCGGATTCCGTCGCGTTACCAGCTCTTGTACGGAGTCCCATCGAGTCCATTGCCCGGAGCCTGGCTGTGTACGTCGTAGATGCCAGGGACAGGGTTATCCGTGGATGCTGCCGGATCAGTCGGCACCGCGTTCGGGTCGGAGGGATCGGGCGTGTTCTGCACTTCCTCCCAATCCGCCTTCATTGTGATCGGGTCCTTGGGAACGCCGCGGAGGTAATGCTCCTGCGCAAGCGCCTGAAGACTTTCGGGATACTTCTGCTTGTCGGCGTAGTAGTCGTCGATCGACTTGCGCATCTCGAACAGGTCGTGGCGCAGCGCGGACTCGCGCGCTTTGGTCTGCGCCCACTTGACGTTGGACACGGCCACGGCCGCGAGGATGCCGATGATCGTGACGACGACGATCAATTCGATGAGGGTGAAGCCGGATTGGGCTTTGCGTCGTTTCATGGTGGCCTCCGGGTTCATCACCATTCGTTGTAGTGCGTCTTGCCGTCGAGGGCGAGCGCGGTTGATTTCGAGTGAAGCTCGTACACGTTCTTGTCGCCGCCCGATGTGGTGTCGGGATCGTCGTCGCTTGTAAGGGTGTTCCACTCCGGCTTTCCAGTCATCGGATCGATGAGGTCGCGCTCGCGGAGCAGGCGCACCTTCTGGTTGTTATTGAGCTCGATCGGCTTGGTGAGATCTTCGAGCGTCTTCGGCCACGGTCCCTGTTCCAGGTTGATTGGGTCTTTGATTGCGCCTCCGGGATAGGTCTGCGTCGGCATCCGCAGCTCGTGATACTTGTCGATGGCGTCCGTAATCTTGCGCAGCCGGTCGTGAAGCTCCATCTCCTTCTGACGGCGGATGCCGAAATTGGCCAGCGGCAGCGCCACCGAGGCGAGGATTCCGACGATCGCGACGACGGTAATCAGCTCGGCGACGGTGAAACCGGAACTCGCTTTGTGGTTGCGGGCATTCATCAGTCGACCTTGGCGCGGCCTCCGGAGACCGAGGCATTCACGACGCTGCCGGCGCCGTTCGTGAGGTGCGGATCCTCGAGCACGAGATAGGTGTCGCCGGGAGCACCGCCGCGGACGCGCAGCGAAGCGATGGAGCCGCCGCCGTTGTTGAACTGCAGCGGCTTCCCGTTGGATGACGTGATGCGCACCGTGCCGTGCTCGCGGTCGATCGTGGCCACGGGCGGAGTCTTCAGATCGATCGAAATGGCCGGTCCGAACACGACTTCGCTGACGTCGATCGTCATCGGGTTGTAGTGCAGGAGGATCTGCTTCGTGGTCAGACCGTCGAGATCCATCCCGACGACGTCCCAAAGCTTCTCCTCGCCCGGCTTGAAGGCGAGGTGCATCGGCTGCGGCTGCATGCGCGGTGATAGTCCTGCGGTGTCGGTCGTGTCGGCGACGGCGATCGACTGTGCGACCGGCTTGCCGAGCTGGCTCTGCGGCACCGGCGTCGGCGGCTGCGGCGGAGCGGTCGGGTTCGTTGGCGCGGAGTTCGGCGGGCGGCGGAACGGATCACTCGGCGCGCTGCCTGGCGTGACGACCATGTTCGACGACGGAATCGGGTTGCCGTCGGCATCGACGTTGCCGGTGCTGAACTGCTGCGCGCTGCGCGGCGAGAAGGGATCGGCCGTGCTCTGCGACTCGAGGCGCGGCGAGAGTCCGCGGAAGCTGAGGTTGCTCTGCGTGCCGACCCACATCGGAGCCATGTCATCTTCGGTGATGTCGGGCATGCGCACGATGTGCGGCGTCATCGTCAGCATGAGGTCTGTGCGGTGATGGAGGTTGTGGTCTTTGGTGAACAGCCGGCCGAGGATCGGGATGTCGCCGAGGAACGGGGTCTTGTTGCTCGACGTGAGCTGCGTGTCCTGAATGAGGCCGGCCAGGAAGTTCGTCTCGCCGTCTTTGAGGCGGATGGTTGCTTCGATCGTGCGCGTGTTGAACGACGGCGGGGCGTCGGCGCTGGCCGCGGCGGCGATGTCGGAGACTTCGACCGTCAGCTTGAGCGTGACCTCGCCGTTGTGATGGACGCGCGGCTCCATCGAAACTTTGATACCGATGTCCTGATACTGGAATGACGTGGCGGGAAGACTTCCCTGCGTGCCGCTCTGTACGCCGGTGACGAACGTGGTGACCGGCACGGGCACGCGCTGACCGATGTGCAGCGTCGCTTTCTCCCCTTCGGAAATCCGCAGCTCGGGGTTCGCGAGTGTCTCCGTGTTGCCGACGCTCTTAATGAGGTTGTAGGAGATCGAAGGGATTGTGAAGAGGAGGTTCGCGCTCTTCAGGCCGCGGAGCGTGTCGAGATTCGTGGGAAGGGTATTGCCGTCTTTGTCCTTCGGCAGATCCATGCTGATCGTTCCGGGAGAGGCGCTGGAGCCGAGACCCTGCACGACCGCGCCGATGTCTCGCTGCTTGTCGAGATCGATCTGCAGCAGCTCGACGTCGACGACCACTTCCGCTTTCGCCTTGTCGTTCGCTTCAATGATCTTTTCGGCGATGCGAACCTTGTCGGCGGTGTCGCGGATGGTGATGGCGTTGAGCGCCTTGAGCGGGAAGACATTGCGCGCCTCGATCATGGTCCGGACGACGTTCGTGACCTGCTCGGCGTCGCCGTTGGACAGATAGAAGGTGCGAATGACCAGATCTTCGTAGTCGCGCCGCGCCTGCGGATTGTCGGGGACGATGATGATGGTGTGCTCGTCGAGCGCTTTGTAGAAATGGTTGGCGGCCTGCATGACGCGCTCGAGAGCCTGCTGGGCGGTGACGTCCTTCAGCTCGATGGCGATGCGGTCGTCCTTCACGGCCTGATCGAAGAGGATGTTGATGCCGAAGGCGCCGCCGAGCGCTTTGTAGATCTCTTTGACCGGCGTCTCATGCGGAAACGAGAGCGTGATCGGCTGGTCGGAGGTCGGGCTGAGCTGCGGCGGAGCGGACTTGGTGATGTTGGCCTTGGCGCGTTTCTTCAGCTCGTCGATCGTGGCGGGCTGTCCGGCAAGGGCGGCTTCGCGCAGCGTGTTGACGGCCTTGCCGTATTCGACGGCGGCATACTGGTTGGTCGGATCGAGCTTGATGACCAGCTCCAGCTCCGTGGCGGCGAGCTGGGTGAGCCGGATCTGATCCTCCCCTCGGGCGTTGAGCGCGGAGGCTCGCAGCGACTTTCCCTTTTGAAAGTGAACGCGCGAAGCTTCCAGTTTGGCGCGGGACAGATTGATCTGGTAGAGCGAGTTGGACGGATCGACGTCGAGCGCTTTCTGGTATTCGGCGACGGCCTCATCCCAGTCCTTCGTCTGCTCAGCAGTCTTCGCTTTCTGGAACGCGTTGTAGCTGGTGCAGGAGAAGAGCGTCAGCGACAACGTGATGGCGGTGATTCCGAGTTTCGTCTGGTTCATTCGTTTCAATCCTGGGTGGTCAGCATGAGTTATCTGCTGATCACTCTGACGGTAGCGTTTCGTAAAAGTCACTGGCCGAGCGGTATGCGCGTTTTCACATCCGCCGGGAAGCCGACGTAGCCGATCTCGACCGATTCGATGCCGATGCTGCGCAGCACGAACTTGCCGTCGATCGTTTCCCCGACGCGTACGTTGACGATCTCGCCGTTGCCGTTGAACGTCGCGATCGGGTTGTTGGCCGGTCCGAAGGTGCCAATGTACTTCATCGTGAATTGCGGCGGGACCGGAGGCGGCGGCGGAGGCGGATGGAGTCTCATATTCTCAATCCACTCCGCATCGCACACGTCGCCTTTGCCGTTGCCGTCGCTGTCCTTCTGGTCCGGGTTGGGATCATTCGGACAGTTGTCGCGAAAGTCCGGAACACCGTCTTTGTCCTTGTCGGGCGGCGGAGGCGGCGGAGGCTTGACAACCGGCGGCGGTGGAGGTGGCGGCTCGACGTAGCCGAAGAGATTCCGCGCGATCTTGTAGCTGCCGGGCTGCGCGTCGAGCCATTCGGTGTGCAGCATCGGAACGCCGGGCGTGTTGACGGTCTTCGCGATGTGAGGCGCACGCGGCGAAGCTGCCGGCCGCGCCGGCGCAGGGTCGACGGCATTCGAGACCGAGGCGAACGAATAGATCGCAAAGATGGCGATCAAAATCACGCCGACGACGGTCCAGGTTTTCCAGTTCATCCAGTCCATCACAACTGTCTGTTCGCGGCCGGCGCGGTCGTGCGCACGTCCTTGAACAAGGTTTTGAGTCGAATATTGAGCGTCAGGACCTTGTC
>JAXDIO010000234.1:0-5733 GCA_034663965.1 Thermoanaerobaculia bacterium
CAGGTTGGATGACATTCGTACCGGGATTGTAGTTCGCCTTCTCCGCACCGTGTAGGATCGCAAATCTGTGAGGAGCCTCGAAGAAATCATGGCGCCGCCTGATCCGCCGGCACACCTAATGGGCGGGATCGGCGCGGGCGATTTCTGGCAGATCGGCAATGAAATCGCCGGCTTGACGATGGCGACCGCTCGTCTCTACCCGAACGACCAAATCCTAGACGTCGGCTGCGGCCTCGGCCGCGTGGCGTTGCCGCTCTCGCGCCTTCTCGATCAGCGCGGCAGCTACGATGGATTCGACACTTCGCGTGAATACATCGAATGGTGCACGCGCAATCTCCCACTTGACCTGACGAGATTTCGCTTTCGTCATTTCGACATCCAGAGCTCGCACTACAACGAGAGCGGCGCAATCGCCGCGGAAGCCTTCCCGTTTCCGTGGCCGGATTACTCATTCAGTCTTGCGATTGCCGTGTCGCTGTTTACGCATCTGTCGGCAGCGGCAGCAACGAACTACCTGCGTGAAATCGCGCGCACATTGAAGCCGAACGGAAGGCTCTTCGCATCCTTTTTTGTGCTGGATGAACAGTCGCGGCATCTCGTCGAAAGCGATACGACCGATCCCCGATTCACGACACGCTTTGATGAAGGGATGATCGGGGATCCCGCAAATCCCGAGGCAGCGGTCGCCTTCAACGCAGAGTGGCTGGCGGAAGCGTTGGCGTCGGCCGGTCTCGTGTTTGACGCGTTTTACCCAGGGCGGTGGCGGCATCTGCCGGTCATGTCGCACCAGGACATTCTGGTTGCGCACAAGCCTTAGGGACGGACAGTGAAACCGGTAGTGGCGGCGTAAATGCGCGCGGCCTTCTCTTGGTCGTAATCAAGCGTGGTGTAGACCCACGTTTCGTACGTGTCGGCACCGAAGAGCGTCATGAGCGATTTGCCGTGCGCGGCGGGGCGGACTCCGATGAAGGGACCGCCCGCGTAATCTTTGATTGGAATGCCGGGAAGGCCGGCGGCGGCGTTGGTATTCTCCGAGCCGTTGCCAGCGGTGCTGCTGGAAGCTGTTGAAGGGACCGGAGGTGCTGGCGGCGGTGGGGCGACACCGGGAGGAGCGTTGGTTCCCGGCGGGGTGTGCGCCGGCAGCGACGCGCTGGCTGCCTGCGGGATAACGAGCCAGTCCACCTGGCCCGTGAGCGGATCGACGTACTCCCCCTTCACGCCGCGGATCATGCGCGGCTGGCGCGCGTCTTTGAGTTGCTGGATCGACGTCGGAAAGGACTTATTTTTTTCCCGGAACTCGACGATCGCCTTCGCGTACTGCTGCATCGCGTAGATGGTCTCTTTTTCCCGCTCGCGCTTCATGACCGTCGACCACATCCGCGGCACGGTGTACGCGACGACGATCATCATGATCGTCATGATCACGATGACGCCGGCCAGCGTGAAACCGGATTCCGCCGCGTTACCAGCTCTTGTACGGAGTCCCATCGAGTCCATTGCCGGGAGCCTGGCTGTGTACATCGTAGATGCCAGGGACAGGGTTATCCGTCGATGCTGCCGGATCGGTCGGCACCGCGTTGGGATCGGACGGATCGGGCGTGTTCTGTACTTCCTCCCAATCCGCCTTCATTGTGATCGGGTCCTTGGGAATGCCGCGGAGGTAATGCTCCTGCGCAAGCGCCTGAAGGCTTTCGGGGTACTTCTGCTTATCGGCGTAGTAGTCATCGATCGATTTGCGCATCTCGAACAGGTCATGGCGCAGCGCGGACTCGCGCGCCTTGGTCTGCGCCCACTTGACGTTGGACACGGCCACGGCCGCGAGGATGCCGATGATTGTGACGACGACGATCAGTTCGATGAGAGTGAAGCCGGATTGGGCTTTGCGTCGTTTCATGATTGCCTCGGAGCCACTTTTCATCACCATTCGTTGTAGTGCGTCTTGCCGTCGAGGGCGAGCGCGGTTGATTTCGAGTGAATCTCGTACACGTTCTTGTCGCCGCCCGATGTGGTGTCGGGCTCGTCGTCGCTCGTGAGGGTGTTCCATTCCGGCTTTCCGGTCATCGGATCGATGAGGTCGCGCTCCCGAAGCAGGCGCACCTTCTGGTTGTTACTGAGCTCGATCGGCTTGGTGAGATCTTCAAGCGTTTTCGGCCACGGTCCCTGTTCCAGGTTGATTGGGTCCTTGATCGCGCCTCCGGGAGAGGTCTGCGTCGGCATCCGCAACTCGTGATAGCGGTCGATGGCGTCGGTGATCTTGCGCAGCCGGTCGTGAAGTTCCATCTCCTTCTGACGACGGATACCGAAGTTGGCCAGCGGCAGCGCCACCGAGGCGAGGATTCCGACGATCGCGACGACGGTAATCAGCTCGGCGACGGTGAAGCCGGAACTCGCCTTGTGGTTGCGGGCGTTCATCAGTCGACCTTGGCGCGGCCTCCGGAGACCGAGGCATTCACGACGCTGCCGGCGCCGTTCGTGAGGTGCGGATCCTCGAGCACGAGATAGGTGTCGCCGGGAGCGCCTCCGCGGACGCGCAGCGAAGCGATGGAACCGCCGCCGTTGTTGAACTGGAGCGGCTTCCCGTTGGATGACGTGATGCGCACCGTGCCGTGCTCGCGGTCGATCGTGGCTACGGGCGGAGTCTTCAGATCGATCGAAATGGCCGGTCCGAAAACGACTTCGCTGACGTCGATCGTCATCGGGTTGTAGTGCAGGAGGATCTGTTTCGTAGTCAGACCGTCGAGATCCATCCCGACGACGTCCCACATCTTCTCCTCGCCCGGCTTGAAGGCGAGATGCATCGGCTGCGGTTGCATGCGCGGCGAGAGGCCGGCGTTGTCGGTCGTATCGGTGACGGCGATCGACTGCGCCACCGCGGTGCCAGTGACCGGCTTGCCGATCTGGCTCTGCGGCACCGGAGTGGGCGGCTGCGGCGGAGCGTTGGGATTCGCCGGTGCCGAGTTCGGCGTACGGCGGAAGGGATCACTCGGCGCGCTGCCCGGCGTGACGACCATATTCGACGACGGAATCGGATTTCCGTCCCCGTCGACGTTGCCGGCGCTGAACTGCTGCGCGCTGCGCGGCGAGAAGGGATCGGCCGTGCTCTGCGACTCGAGGCGCGGCGAGAGTCCGCGGAAGCTCAGGTTGCTCTGCGTGCCGACCCACATCGGAGCCATGTCGTCTTCGGTGATGTCGGGCATGCGGACGATGTGCGGCGTCATCGTCAGCATGAGGTCCGTGCGATGGTGGATGTTGTGATCCTTGGTAAACAGCCGTCCGAGGATCGGGATGTCGCCGAGGAACGGAGTCTTGTTGCTCGACGTGAGCTGCGTATCCTGAATGAGGCCGGCCAGGAAGTTCGTCTCGCCGTCTTTTAGGCGGATGGTCGCTTCGATCGTGCGCGTGTTGAACGACGGCGGCGCGTCGGCGCTGGCGGCGGCGGCGATGTCGGAGACTTCGACCGTCAGCTTGAGCGTGACCTCGCCGTTGTGATGGACGCGCGGCTCCATCGAGACCTTGATGCCGATGTCCTGATACTGGAATGAGGTGGCAGGCAGACTTCCCTGCGTGCCGCTCTGCACGCCGGTGACGAACGTGGTGACCGGCACGGGCACGCGCTGACCGATGTGCAGCGTGGCCTTCTCCCCTTCGGAAATGCGCAGCTCGGGGTTGGCGAGCGTCTCGGTGTTGCCGATGCTCTTGATCAGGTTGTACGAGATGGACGGAATCGTGAAGAGGAAATTCGCGCTCTTCAGGCTCCGCAGCGTATCGAGATTGGCCGGAAGCGTATTGCCATCCTTGTCCTTCGGGAGGTCCGCATTGACCGTGCCGCCCAGGCCGGTCACGACCGCGCCGATGTCGCGCTGCTTGTCGAGATCGATCTGCAGCAGCTCGACGTCGACGACGACTTCCGCTTTCGCTTTGTCGTTCGCTTCGATGATCTTTTCGGCGATGCGCACCTTGTCGGCGGTGTCGCGGATGGTGATGGCGTTGAGCGCCTTCAGCGGGAAGACGTTACGCGCCTCGATCATGGTCCGCACGACGTTCGTGACCTGCTCGGCGTCGCCATTGGACAGATAGAAGGTGCGGATGACGAGGTCTTCGTAGTCGCGCCGCGCCTGCGGATTGTCGGGAACGATGATGATGGTGTGCTCGTCGAGCGCTTTGTAGAAATGGTTGGCGGCCTGCATGACGCGCTCGAGGGCCTGCTGGGCGGTGACGTCCTTCAGCTCGATGGCGATGCGGTCGTCCTTCACGGCCTGGTCGAAAAGGATGTTGATGCCGAAGGCGCCGCCGAGCGCTTTGTAGATTTCCTTGACCGGCGTCTCGTGCGGAAACGAGAGCGTGATCGGCTGGTCGGAGCTCGGGCTGAGCTGGGGTGGAGCGGACTTGGTGATGTTGGCCTTGGCGCGTTTCTTCAGCTCGTCGATCGTGGCGGGCTGTCCGGCCAGCGCGGCTTCGCGCAGCGTGTTGACGGCCTTGCCGTATTCGACGGCGGCGTACTGGTTGGTCGGATCGAGCTTGATGACCAGCTCCAGCTCCGTGGCGGCGAGCTGGGTGAGCCGGATCTGATCCTCCCCTCGGGCGTTGAGCGCGGAGGCTCGCAGCGACTTTCCTTTTTGGAAGTGAACGCGCGACGCTTCCAGTTTGGCGCGGGACAGATTGATCTGGTAGAGCGAGTTGGACGGATCGACGTCGAGCGCTTTCTGGTATTCGGCGACGGCCTGGTCCCAGTCCTTCGTCTGCTCAGCGGTTTTCGCTTTCTGGAACGCGTTGTAGCTGGTGCAGGAGAAGAGCGTCAGCGACAAGGCGATGGCGGTAATTCCGAGTTTCGTCTGGTTCATGGTCTTGCGGGTGTCGGGTGTCGGGTGTCGGGTGTCGGAAAAACGATTCAACAATTTCTCCGACTCCCGACTCCCGACATCCGGCTCCCTCCTCATTCTGATGTTCTGACGGTAGCGTTTCGTAAAGGTCACTGGCCGAGCGGTATGCGCGTTTTCACATCCGCCGGGAAGCCGACATAGCCGATCTCGACCGATTCGATGCCGATGCTGCGCAGCACGAACTTGCCGTCGATCGTTTCCCCGACGCGTACGTTGACGATCTCGCCGTTGCCGTTGAACGTCGCGATCGGGTTGTTTACCGGGCCGAAGGTGCCGATGTACTTCATCGTGAATTGCGGCGGGACCGGAACGGGCGGCTGGGGCGGATGCGCCGCGAGCCAGGCCGGATAGTCCGGATTGCACACGTCGCCCTTCCCGGTGCCGACGCTGTCCTTCTGGTCCGGGTTGGGATCATTCGGACAGTTGTCGCGAAAGTCGGGAACACCGTCTTTGTCCTTGTCAGGCGGCGGAGGAGGCGGAGGCTTGACAATCACCGGCGGTGGAGGTGGCGGCTCGACGTAGCCGAAGAGATTCCGCGCGCTCTTGTAGCTGCCGCTTTGCGCGTCGAGCCATTCGGTGTGCAGCATTGGAACGCCGGGCGTGTTGACGGTTTTCGCGACGTGAGGCGCACGCGGCGAAGCAGCCGGCCGCGCGGCCGCCGGCAGCGGATCGACGGCATTCGAGGTCGAGGCGAACGAATAGATCGCAAAGATGGCGATCAGAATGACGCCGACGACGGTCCAGGTTTTCCAGTTCATCCAGTCCATCACAACTGTCTGTTCGCGGCCGGCGCGGTCGTGCGCACGTCCTTGAACAAGGTTTTGAGTCGAATATTGAGCGTCAGGACCTTGTC
>JAXDIO010000238.1:0-5479 GCA_034663965.1 Thermoanaerobaculia bacterium
GAGCGCAAGTGCCGGACGAGGACGTCCGGCGGCCGTTAGCGCGCGGCTTTGGCGATCTTGCCGGTACGGATGCAGCGGGTGCAGACGTTCATCCGCTTCACCGCCGAGCCGACCATCACGCGGACGCGCTGCAGATTCGGCAGCCAGCGTCTGCTGGAAACATTGTGGGCGTGGCTGACCCGGTTACCGAACACGGGGGCCTTGCCGCAAACTTCGCACATCTTTGCCATCGATAGACTCCTCAAACCTCAAATAACGCCAGGGGGGCGGGATTGTACCGGCCGGACCGGTTCGGCGCAACCACGGGTCCGAAACGGCCTCGTGTTCGCGTAATCTGCTGATAAATCTAAATGCTGTAGAGTTGACACTCACCTTTAAAGGTTGTAATTTCACTCGACTTTCCACATCTGGAGCCGCAACCTGAGAAGTGAGTGGGTGAGATGGACGGGGTGAGTGGTGTTCTTCTCAAAGAGCAAAAATGTCGTTGGTCTCGATATCGGCTCCTCAGCCGTAAAACTTGTTGAGCTGAAGGAGAAGAAGGGCGGCGCGTTCCAGCTGGTAAAGCTCGGAATCGAGTACCTTTCTCCGGAAGCGATCGTCGACGGGTCGATCATGGACTCGTCGCTGGTAGTGGAGACGATCTCGCGGCTCAACACCGGCAAAAACATCAAGAATTCCAATTACGCGACCTCCCTTTCCGGCCACTCGGTCATCATCAAAAAGATCACGCTCCCGGCGATGTCGCCCGAGGAGCTGGCCGAGTCGATTCAGTGGGAAGCCGAGCAGTACATCCCCTTCGACATCAACGACGTAAACCTCGACTACGTCCCGCTGAACACGCCCGGCTCCGGCGACAACATCGACGTCATCCTCGTGGCCGTGAAGAAGGAAAAGATCAACGACTACACCTCGGTGATCAGCCAGACCGGCAAGGTCCCTGTGCTCGTCGACGTCGACGCCTTCGCACTCCAGAACGCGTACGAGATGAACTACGCGATCGACGACACGAAGGTCCTCGCGCTCGTCAACGTCGGCGCCTCGGTCACGAACGTGAACGTCCTCTCCGGCGCTACCTCACTCTTCTGGCGCGACATCACCTTCGGCGGCAACCAGTACACGGATGCGATTCAGCGTGAGCTGAGCCTCTCGTTCGAACAGGCCGAGGAGTTGAAGAAGGGGCGGCAGGCGGGCGACTACAGCATCCAGCAGGTCATCCCGATTCTCAACTCGGTCAGCGAAGACTTCGCCGGCGAGCTGCGCAAGACCCTCGACTTTTTCACGGCCACCTCGGGCGCCGACCGCGTGGACGAGATCGTCCTCGCAGGCGGCGGCTCGGGCGTCCTGAACCTCGACGCCATCCTCCGGGACAAGTTCGGGATCCCAGTGGCGATCATGGATCCGTTCCAGAAGATCACCGTCGATGAAAAAGAATTCAACCCCGAGGAGCTTGCCGACATCGGGCCGAGTATGGCTATCGCCGTAGGGCTGGCCATCCGGAAGCTGGGGGATGCTTGATTAAGATCAATCTGGTGCGGGAAGGGCGGGCGGTCCGGGGAACCGGAGTGGTCACAGGTATGCCGATGGCCGCGGGACCCAGCAACGCCAATAACGGCCTCATGATCGGCGGTCTGATCCTCGGCATCCTGATCGCCGGCGGCTGGTGGTACATGCAGAAGCGCACCCTGGCTCAGCGCCAGGAGTCCATCGCCCAGAAGCAGGTCGAAGCGACGCGCCTGGAAAAGATCATCAAAGACGTGGCCGACTTCCAGAAGCAGAAGGACAGCCTGCAGAGCCGGATCACTCTGATCAATCAACTCAAGCAGAATCAGCGCGGTCCGGTGCAGTTGATGGACCGCGTCAGCCAGGATCTTCCGGACCTGGTTTGGCTCGACAAGATGGCCGTCGGCGGCGGCGTCGTGACGATCGACGGCCGCGGCTTGAATCCCAACGCGATCGCGAACTTCGTCGAGAACGTGAAAAACGATCCGCTGTTCGAAGAGCCGGACCTCGGCAACGTGACTCAGGTATCGGCAGCGCCGCTCGTCTACGGCTACACGATGAAGTTCCACTTCACCTATGTGCCAAAAGGTGAGGCGGGAGCCGCAGGTGCGGCCACGGGAACATCGACGACCGGGACATCGGCCACGACAAGTTCGGGTACGGCAACAGGGACGGCGACGGCGCCGTCCGCGGTGAAGCGGTAGGAGGGGTGATGGCGCTTTCTCTAGACGGTAAACCTTGGTACTTCGGCCTGCTCATCGGGCTGATACTGGCTGCCGTCATCATCTGGGGGGCGAACTACGCCGTCATCGGCGATCTCACCAAACAGATCGAGGGTGCTGACAATCAACTCCGCGATCTCGATACGAAGATCGAGCAGGGCCGCTCCGCCGAACGCAAGCTGCCGCAGTTCCGCGAGGAAGTGAAACGCCTCAATGCCGAGCTGACGAAGTTGCGCAGCATCCTGCCGTCCACGCGCAATACCGAGGAAATCATCAAGCGGATCAAGACACTGGTCGATGCGGGGAACTTCACGCTGCGCAAGCTCACCTTCCCTCCGCTCGCTCCCGCGCAGGGGAGCGATCCGTACGCCGAGTGGCCGATCTCGATTTCGGTTGACGGCCGCTATCACAATCTGGCCACACTCTTCGACCACCTGAGCAAGTTCAAACGCATCGTCAACGTCGAACAGATTTCGATCGCCGCATTGCCGACGCAGGCGGAGCGCACCATCACGGCCGACTTCACAGCGAAAACTTTCGTCTATGTCGAGCCGAAGGAGCCGGAGCCGGTGCCGGTGAAAGGCGCCAAGCAATGAGAGTGAGCCGATTCGCGCTGTCGCTTCTGATCGTCGTCGCGGCGATGGCCACACTCTTCGCGCAGACGAATCCCGCGTCGAAACCTGCCGTGGCGACATCGACCGCCGCCACGACATCGACACAAAGCGAAGAGCCGACCATGCAGCAAAGCCTGCAGGAAATCCTCGAAGAGCCGAGCTCCGCCGACGCGTACCACTACGATCCGAAGGGCCGCCGCGATCCGTTCCAGTCATTGATCGGTCCCGCGCCGGCGCTGCAGCCGGGGCAGCGTCCGCCCGGACCTCCCGGTTTCCTCATCGACGAAATCAAGCTTCAGGGCGTCGTGAAAACGCGCCAGCAGGGACTGGTGGCCATGGTCAACGGTCCCGACAACAAAGGGTATCTCGTGAAGGTCGGGGACAAGGTTCTCGACGGCGAAGTGATTCGTATTACTCCCTCTTCGATTGTCTTCCGGCAGGAGGTCAATGACCCCACGCGGATCGAACGATTCCGCGAGGTGGTCAAAGAACTCCTTACCGAAGCTCCGAGGAAGTAGGGTCGCGTGCGGTGTCAGGCCATGTGTGTGGAGGGCTGTGAGATGGTGAACCTAAGACGTAAGACAAGAGCCAAGCTGATCCTGCTGCTCACAGGCATGCTGGTGGCGGGCGTCACCAGCGCGCAGGCAGCGTTCTGGAAGCGTGGCGGCGCCGCAGCGAAAGCGCCGGCACCGGCCGCTGCCGAATCCTCCGTCTCGGCCGGAATGTCGCTCACGGCAATCGACGTCGAGTCGTCCCCGTCGCCGCGCATCATCCTGCGCACCACGGCCAGCCCGGTCTACACCTCCTACAGCCCGATGCCCGATCTGTTCGTGATCGATCTGACCGGCGCCTCGAAGGCCGCGTCGCTTGTGATTCCGTCCGCGGTCCCGCCATCGGTCGGTTCCGTTTCGGTCGATGAAGTCACCGAGATGGGCTCGCGCCTGACGCGCGTCAGCGTTCACTTGAATCAGGCGGGAACGATCGAAGCGTCCGCCGAGGGAAACAGCGTCGTCATCAACCTTCCGGCGGTGGCTGCGCCGGCAGTGGCCGAGGTCGTTCCGCCTGCTCCGAAACCGGTCGAGATTACGCCCGTCACTACGGCCGCTGTTGAGCCGCCGCACGTTGATCCGGTTCCCGTTCACGCCGAACCCGAACCGATGAAGAGCGAGCCGTCCGCGCCGGTTGTCGAAGCACCGGTCGTCATCACGGAGTCGTTGCCGGCCAACAAAGCGACAACGCTGAAGAAGATCGAAACCAACGGCACCGGCTCTGCCATCGAAGTGCGTCTGGCCACGGACGGCGATGTCGCCTACAACGCGTTCAAGCTCGAGAAGCCGTCACGGATCGTCATTGACCTCACCGGCGTCAATGACAAGCTGGCGAAGAACATCATCAACGTCTCCGATCCGGTGGTGAAACGGATTCGCGTCTCGCAGTTCAAGAGCGCTCCCGAGGCCGTCACGCGCGTCGTGCTCGACGTCGATGAAAAGGCCAGCTATCACGTCGCGAAGTCAGGCGACGCGCTCAACATCACCTTCGGCGCCGCTCCGGCTGTCATCGCGGCGCCTGTGGCTACGCCGGTACCAGCGCCGAAAAAAGTAGAGCTTCACGTCGCGGCAGCGCCGGTTGTCATCACTCCCGCGCCGCCTGTGAAGACGGCCGCCGCGACCGACATCCCATCGCAGGTTCCGACGATCGCCGACAACGCCACCTGGAAAATGCCGGAGCAGCACAAGCCGGCGACGTCAGTCATCAACGCGCCGCAGACACAGACGCCGCCTGCATCGAAGAAACGCCGCGGCACGACCAAGACCGCGGCGGTGACTCAGTCCGATCCTCCCGCGGTAGAACCGGCACCGGTCGGGGAGAACGTCTTCACCGATCCCGCTCCGCAGCCGCAACCGCAACCGGCGCCGAGCAGCTCGAGCGGCACCATGCTCTCCGCCGCTGCCGGCGGACGCACGCTCAGCGGCGGCGAAAAGGCTTATACGGGCGAGCCTCTCTCTCTCAATCTCAAGGACGCCGACATCAAAGACGTCCTGCGCACCTTCGCGCAACTTACGGGACTCAACATCGCCATCGATCCGACTGTCACCGGCTCCGTCACCGTCGATTTTGTCGACGTGCCGTGGGATCAGGCGCTGGAGGTCATCCTCCGCCAGAACTCGCTGGCGTATGTGCTCGAAGGGAACGTCATGCGCGTCGGCACCGCCACGCGTCTGTCGGAAGAGGCGGAATCGAACCGCCGGCTCAGCGAGCAGGAGAGGCTGAACGTCGCTCTGAGCACGGTCGGCTTCAAGCTCTCGTATGCGCGCGCCACCGACGTTGCGGGCCTGTTGCGTGAGATGGCGTCGCCGCGCGCGCGCATCATCGTCGACCAGCGCACCAATCAGCTGATCATCAGCGAGATTCCCGGATACCTGCAGACGATGCGCAATCTGATCGACTCGGTCGATGTGCCGACGCGGCAGGTGGTCATCGAAGCGCGCATCGTCGAAACGACGAAGCTCTTCATTCAGCAATACGGTTTCAACTGGGGCTTCCACGGAACGATGGACCCGTCGCTCGGCACCGGCACGGGCCTCGTCTTCCCGAACCGCATCGATACGGTCGGCGGTCCCTTCAACTTCGGCGTCGGCAACC
>JAXDIO010000242.1:0-6515 GCA_034663965.1 Thermoanaerobaculia bacterium
CGTCACACAGGGGAACACCTTATCGCTGCTTCCTTCCGGACCTGACGAGGTTCGGTGCGCCTGCTGCACAGGACCCGGGCTCATCCCAACGGGCCGTAAAACGGGGCGGCATTGTAATCCGCACGGGCCATGAACCGGGCGGGCGCGAGAGAACTTCCACGTCAGGCTGGCGGCGGCGCGGCGGAGGACGCATTCGCGTTTGCGATGAGGCGGCGCAGGTCGATGATCGCTTCCTGCACGTCCCGGTGCTGCTGCGCGAATGACGCGATGTCGCCGCCGCAGTGCACGCACGTCGTTGTTCCGGCGTGAACGTACTGCATGCAGCCGTAGCAGAGGTCGAGCGCCGGCGGAAGGCGATCGGTGTCGCGCAGTTCCGGCTCCTTCATCTCCCAATGCGGCGGGACGGCAATCGTGCGCTCGCCGTCGCTGCCGTCGAGCGGCTCGGTGATGAGATCGAAACGTCCCTGATCGAACGACGTGCCAGGTGCCTCCTGCGTTTTCGCAACGCGTTCGCGCAGTCCACGTTTCGAAAGTTCGAGTGCGCGGTGGTGGCAATAGGGGTTGTTGCCGGGACGGCCGAAGAGCACCGTCGAGGTCCAGGTACAGCCGCCGCGGCAGACGTCCGCGTAGTAGCAATCGCGGCAGCGGCCCCACAACTCATTGATCTGGCGATCGCGCGAGAAACGGATCTCGCGGCTGTAGGTCCAGATGTCTTCGATGGTCATGTCGCGGACGTTGCCGCCGCTGAATTGCGCGGTCGGAAGCGATGGACAGCCTTTGATGACGCCATCCGCCTCGATGCCGAGGACGGCGTGGCCCGCGCTGCAGCCGCTCCAGTGCGTCTCCTCGTTACCGATGCGCCACTTGTGTTCGTAGGGACCGAAGTAGCCGATGTTGTTGCCGGCCTGCATCATCACACCGAGCGAGTGCGCCTCGTCGTACAACTCCGCGAGGAGCGGCATCAGCTCGAGTAGTTGATACGGCTGCATCAGCAAGTGATCGTTGTCGACCGCGTTGCCCATCGCGACGGTGAGCTGGACCTGCCATCCCCTCGCGCCGCGGCTCGCGATCTCGCGCAGGATTCCGCGCAGCTGCGGCATCGTCCGGCTGCCGATCTGCGTATTACAGCCGCTGGGGATGTCGTACTTCCGCAGCAGCTCCAGCGCCTGCATGGCGGAGCGGAAAGAGCCCTTCACGCCGCGGATTTCGTCGTGCAAGTCCTCGAGGCCGTCGACGGAAACGCCGCAGGTGCGCAGCCCCGCCGCCTTCGCCGCGCGGATGCGCTCCTCGGACAGCGCTCGTCCGCCGGTCTGCATCGACGGCAGAATGCCGTGGCTGCTGATGCGGGCGATGATGTCGGTCCAGTCACGGCGGAGGTAGGCCTCGCCGCCGATGATCGTGATCTCACGCGTGCCGAGACGCGCGAGCTGATCGACGACGTCGAAGCATTCCTCCGTCGACAGCTCGTCCGGGCGCACCTTTCCCGCGCGCGATCCGCAATGCGCGCACTTCAGGTTGCAGGCGAGCGTGATCTCCCACACCACGTGAACCGGGTGTGCGTGCAGGAGATCGTCGGCGAGCAGCGTGCGTTCGGGACGGTCGGAAGTGGACACTTACGACTTGCCGAGGTGCGCTTCGAGCTTCTTGATCGCGCCGTCCAGATCGCTGTTCTTGACGGCTTTGGCCTGCTCGAGCAGTTGCTGCAACTCCTCACGGCTCGATCCCTTCTCGATGCAGTGGTGAATCCAGACGCCGTACAAAGGCTGGGCCGTCGTCGGGAAGTGCTTGCGCGCTTCCTGCAGGACCTGCTTCATCTCGTTGACGTCGTTGTTCTTCAGAGCTTCGTCGATCCAGACTCCGTAGAGGGTATGAGGTTTATTTCCGCCACCGCCGTAACCAGATTCAGCCATTGCCGTTCCTCCTTCTTTGTTGAAGAAGGCAACCTAAGTTCAGGATGGCTGTAAGTCAAGACTGGCCGCCGTCGATTTTTCAGTAGCCGACCGGCCGCGTCTTCGTTGGTGTGAAGTTGTTTGTGACGCCAAAGTTTTTCGACAGGTAGGCAATCGTGGCGGGCTTGTCCGTTTCTTTCAGGACCGCGCCCCAGCGAATCATCTTGTCGACCGTCGCCGTCCACTGTTTTTCGGTAAGGCGCTGCTGGACGAGGATGTCCGGCGAGTGGCAGGGGAGACAGCTTGCTTCGACGAGTTGGCGTCCTGTTCCCGCCGGCAGCGAATGGAACTTCGTGCCGAGGACGGGCAGCGTCTGATCGTAGGCGTGTTTCTTCGGAGCGGCGCCGACGGAGAGAACGAGCGCGAGGACGAGGACGATCCCGCGCTTCATGCCGTCACCTCCACATCGACGAAGTGCCAGGAGTTGTGAAGATAGCCGCTCTGATTCCAAGCGGCTTCGCGCGGTTGAACGTGGCCAATGCTATCCGTCGCACGCGCACAGATGCGCGCCTTGCCGGCGCGCGAGGGCGTCCAGCGATGCGACCACAGCCGCCATGCGTACGGATCGTGGCGCGCATCGAGCGTTGCGTCGGTCCATGTCGCGCCGTCGTCGTCGCTCATCTCGACTTTCGCGATGTCGGGCGCTCCGGAGAATGCGAAGCCGCGGATTTCGTACGCGTGACCGGCCTTCGCCTTCTTCGGCGCCGTCGTGATGTTCGACTTCACGAACAGCTCCGTCACGGGCGACATCTCCTCCGGCTTGAACGCCACGCCAGGCGCGCCGACGGTAAGCGGATAGCGGTACGCCGTCTCCATGTAGAAGCCCTTCTGCGATTCGGCTTGCGGCGAAAGACGGACCAGCCACTTCATCCAATGATCGCCGGCCCAGCCGGGGACGATGAGGCGTAGCGGCGCGCCGTGGACGACCGGCAGCGGCTCGCCGTTCATCGAAAACGCGAGGATGCCGTCCGCGAGCACCTTCTCCATCTCGATGCTGCGCTGAAACGGCGGCACCTTGCCCGGCGGATCGTCGCTGCCGAAGACGTGCAGATGTTTCGCCGACGCCTTCACGCCCGCGCGATCGAGCACGTCGCGCACGCGCACGCCGCCCCAGCGCGCGTTGCCGACCGCGCCGTACCGCCACTGCACGCCGGGAACCGTTGGTGCGTAGAGTCCGCGCCCATTGCCGGCGCATTGCAGCACGCACGTCGCTTCGGCGCGCGGAAGTTTTTTGAGATCGGATAGCGTAAGCTGTGCCGGACGTTCGACCTCGCCGTCGATCGTCAGACTCCACTTCTTCGGGTCGGGCGTGCGCGGGATCCAGTGGCTGCGAACGAAAAAAAGTTCGTTCGGCGTCATGTAATCGGTCAGCACCGCGAGCGGCGTTTCCGCATTCACCGCATACCCATTCATCTGCAGCATCGATTCACGAGCGTGAGGTGTGGCCGCCTTCTGCGCGGCGAGCAACGGAGCGGCGGCAAGCAGCAGAAAACGTCTCCGATCGATGCTGTCAAAGGCCATGACGCGAGAGTCTATCTCACCGTGAACAAACGACTTGATGCCGATAACGGAAAAAGTGGTCCACCTTTTGCCCTTTGGCGGACTCATATGAAGCAGAAACGCCGCACCGCCGATTACAGCTGGACGCCGCCGCGCGACTTCTTCGACATCTGCGCGTGTCAGCGCCACGCGCGGCGCGAGCGCGCGCTGTGGCGGCGCGCCATTCGCGGTGCGCGCAAACGCGCGGTCACATTGTTCGTCACGGTGCCGCTCGCGTTCTGCGCCATCGGCATGGAAGCGATGAACGTCTCGCTGCCGGCACTCGCGCAACACGCCATCGAAATGAGCAGCAGCGGCACGCGCGACCTGCAAGTCTTTACCACCCGCAAAGTGCGCGACGCGTTCATCAGTCCCGACCGCGTCGCGAACACACTCACGTTCGATATCGCGAAAGAACAGTTTTTCAAGGCTGAGGTTCCGTACGGCGCGATCATCTATCGCGAAGCCGTCAAGAATCAGCTCTCGCCGGAACTGATCGCCGCCGTCGTCGAATCGGAATCCGATTTCCGTCCGCGCCTCGTCTCAGCGAAAGCCGCGCAAGGCCTCATGCAGATCGTTCCCGAGACCGCGCGCCTGATGCACTGCGACGATCCGTTCGATCCACACGCGAACATCGCCGCCGGCACGCGCTATCTGCACTACCTCGTCGATCGTTTCGGCGACGAGAAGATCGCGCTGGCCGCCTACAACGCCGGCGAAGGCACGGTCGAGCGCCTCGGCGGCGGGATTCCGCAATACCCCGAGACGATCGACTACGTGCACCGCGTCACGACGCGCACGAAGCTCTATCGTCAGCGCGTGCAGAACCGCTACCTGGCCTCGGTGCGGATGCAGGCGTCGGTCATCGCGCGCTGACTGGCGCCGGCGCGTCGACCGCCACCGGGAGCGTGAAGAAAAACTTCGTCCCCTTTCCCTGCTCGCTCTCCGCCCAAATCTTGCCGCCGTGCGACTCCACGATGCCCTTCGCGATCGGGAGGCCGAGGCCGGCGCCGAGGCGCGCGGTGCGTTTGGCCTGCCAGTAGGGATTGAAAATGTCGCCGAGGTTTTCGCGCGGGATGCCGGGACCGGAGTCGGCGACCGTGATCAGCACCTTGCCGTCCTCCGACTCCGCGCGGCACGTGATCATCCCGCCCGGAGGCGTGAACTTCATGGCGTTGCCGATGAGATTCGACAGCACCTGCAGCACGCGATGGCGATCGGCGTAAACCGGCGGCACGTCTTTCGGCGCGTGGCACTGCAGCGTGATCGATCCCGTCACCGCCTGCGACTTGAACAATTCGTACGTCTCCCCGAACAACGACTGCACGTCGAGCGGCGCCGGATCGATCGGCAACTGCTTGCCACCTTCGAGGCGCGTGACGTCCAGCAGATCTTCGATCAGACGCTGCATCCGTTTCGCGGAAATGTCGATGATCTCGAGCTGCTCCCTGTCGTCGGGCGCGATCTTGTCCGACGTCTGCAGCAGCGACGCCGCGAGCATCACCGCGTTCAGCGGATTGCGGAGATCGTGCGACACGATCGCGAGCACCTCTTCACGCGCCTGCACGGCCTGCTGCGACTCCCGATATAGCCGCGCGTTGTCGATCGCCAGCGATCCGTGACGCGACAGCTCGCTGACCAGCGCCGCATCTTCCTGCTTGAAGAGCGTCCCCACCGCTGCCGCGGTCAGGATCACGCCGAGCGTTTGCCCGCGGCTGACCAGCGGCACCGCCATCAGCGAGCGCTGCTCCTCCGGCGCGACGCCGGCGTACGCGAGCAGCGACGACGCGTAGCCGATGATGCGCGACTCGCGTTCGCGAATGACAAACGCCAGCGCCTCGGGGACGTCGCGGATGATCTCGCCCACGCGCGTTTCCAGCTCATGCTCGCGCTCCGCATCGCGATGCGAAACCGCGGCGCGGCGAAGGGAACCGTCGGGTTCGGACAGATCGATCACGCAGATGTCGGCGATGTTCGGCACGATCAACCGCGCCAGTGTGGCGATGGCGTGTTCGTAGTCGAGCGACGACGCCAACTCCTGTCCCGCCCCCGCCAGAAATGCAGCGCGGCGTTCCTCGCGCTCGGCCGCGGCGCGCGCGCGCTGCGCTTCCGCGGCTTCGCGTTCCGCTTCCTGCCGCCGCCCCATCGCCTCACGCGCCAGAAGGCGCATCTGGCGCCCGAGGCCGGCCACGAGAAGTGCCGACGTCAGCGCGAGAAGAGTGAGGATGATCGTGAGCGACTGACTCAGGCTCTCGGACTCGCGAATCTGCTGGAGGCGGTCGTCGATTGATTCCTGAATCGAGACTTCGAGCTCCGCCGACGCTTTCAGCGCCTCCTCGTGCGACGGATGCTTTTCGAACAGCCGCGCCAACGCCACCTCGGCTGGTAAATGACGCGACAGGAACTCGTTGGAGTTGATGTCCGCATGCCACTCGTTCGACTCTTTGGTCAGCGCCTGAAGTTTCACCTGGACGTCGGGCCCAAGCTTCGGCGCGAGCAGGCGCAGTTTCTCGACGTCAACGCGCTGTTCGTCGATGACGCGCACGTACTCGCGGCGGTACTGCGGCTGCCCGGTGGCCTGCCAGGCAATGATCTGACCAAGCTCTGTCGACAGGTCAGTCTGAATCCGGTTCGCCGCGCTTCGCGACGGCTCGGCCACCTCGGTGATCTCGCGCCGCATCTCGGTTGTGCGCCGGCCGAAGAAAATCGGCAGCAGCACCAACGTCAGCAGCGACGCGATGATGAACGCAACCGGTACGATCGTCGTCCACGTGCTGTCGGGGCCGACGCGCCAGATGCTTCGCCGCTCTGTTTGCCGTTCTGCCACTAACGCTCCGCGTCAACTCTCCGGGGTGCCGGAATGACGCTGCTCGATTTCTTCTTTCGCCGGCATCTCCGCCACCTGCGCCGGCCGCTCATCGACCGAATCCGCGGTCGACGGCTTGCGCGTTGCGTGAAGCGGATCGACGTTCCCCTGCCGGATCAGAGTTTCTTTTGTTTCTTCTCCCACGAGATCCTCCTTGGACG
>JAXDIO010000254.1:0-3346 GCA_034663965.1 Thermoanaerobaculia bacterium
GTCACGAACGCTCCAGCCGGGCAGCGACGCGGAAGCGCTGGATGACGCCGAAGACCGCCGCGACGAGGAGCAGCGCGGCCAGCCATTCGGCGACCGTCAGTCCCGCGAAATGCATCGCGCTCCAGCCGTTCGTGAAGAGGATGTACGAGATGATCGGCAGCACGATGATGGCCAGCACGAACTCGCCGCGGCCGACCGATTCGTAGCTGCGCACGCCGTACGTCGCTTCGATTTGCGTGCCGATGTAGCCGTTCAGCATGGTCATGATGATGCCGGCCATGGCCAACTCGATACGCACGCCGTTGCTGGCCAGCCAGCAGGCGGCGAGGAGCGAGTCGCCGGCGCGGTCGGCGCAGTGATCGAGGAAGTCGCCGAAGCGCGAGCTTTTGTCCTGCACGCGCGCCACGATCCCGTCGAACGCATCGGCCAATCCGCTGACCGCGATGAAGACGATGGCCACGAGAAACAGCATCGGACGGCGTGCGCCGAGGGCGAGGCAGATGCCGCCGATGACGTTGAGAAAGAGAGCGATGAGCGTGATCGCGTTCGGCGAGAGCGGCATCCGCTTCGCCATCGGCGTAAACCAGCGAGCCAGCCGCTCGCGCCAAGGGTGCATGGCGCGATTATGCCGCGTGCGAACGGCTGAGCTGCGCAATGCATGAGCTGGAAGAAATCGAGCGAATCAGTTATTTTGATTTCCGTTAAATCGCGTCACACGACAAAGGCAAACCTCCGGCGACGGAGGGGCGCAAAGTTCCAGGTCTGAATCGTCAGACGGCTGAACTGCCGAACGTGAACGGGGACAGGTTTTTTGATGTCCCCACCTTCCATGGCGGAAGGCGTTCCTTTGCGACCGCGATCGTACAAAGGAGCGCCCATTGCGCATTCGCGTTGCCGCCGTTGCCGCCGTCCTTCTGACTCTCGCCTCGCAGTCGTTCGCCTCGTATAAAGTCTCCGTCTGGATTCCGCCCTGGAGCACCGCCGCGCTGACTTCGATCCAGGCGAACGGCGGAGCGATCACGGAATCGAATCCGGTATGGTATGCGTGGAACGCCGACTACTCGATCGCCAAACAGTGGAACGCCGAGAATCCGACGTGGCGCTCGTCGATGGGCGGACTGCTGATTCCGACGGTCCAGAACCTCGTCAACGATTCGTTTGACGGCAACGCCGCCGCGGCCATGCTCGCTAACGCCACCACGCGCGAAGCGCATGCAACGGCGCTCGCACAACTGGCGATCGCGAACGGTTTCGACGGCATCGACGTCGACTACGAGCGCGTCCCCACTGCGTCACGCGCTGCATTCACGACCTTCGTCACCAGCCTCGGCGCGAAGTTGCACGCCGCGAACAAGAAACTCTCCGTCACCGTCTACGCGAAAGCGAGCGACAAGGAGAACTGGAACGGACCGGGCTCGCAGGATTGGGCCGCCATCGGCGGCGCCGCCGATTCGGTCAAGATTATGGCCTACGACTATCACTGGTCGACCAGCGCTCCGGGCGCCATCGCGCCGCTGGACTGGCTCGATCAGGTGGCGGCGTACGCGGAGCAGACCATCTCCGGCGGCAAGATCATGATGGGTCTCCCGTGGTACGGCTACGACTGGCCGTCGTCGGGAAGCGCGGGGACCGCGTCGTTCGCGTCGGCGCATCAGACGATCCTCACGAACAACGCGACGGTGCAGCGCGATGCCGCCAGCGGCGAGCCGTTTTTTTTGTACAGCGGCCACACCGTCTACTTTCAGGATGCAGTGGGCTACGCGAAGAAGCTCGACCTGCTGAAGCAGAAGCATTCCGGCATCGGCGGCTTCGCGCACTGGGCCGCGGGCCAGGAAGATCCTGATATCTGGAAGGTGATCACCGGAACGCCGCCAGTTACTCCTCCCTCGTCCGGATCCGGCGGAACACCCGTTCAGACCGATTTCCTCGTTTCCGGCCCGACGACGATGCAAGTCATGCAGGGCGGCAGCGCCTCTGCCGATTTCCGCCTCGTCCCGGTCAATGGTTTCAACGCGGCCGCCGCGGTGACCGTGCAGAAGACCTTCAACGGAGTTGCCGTTCCCGCGCTGTCGACGGTTCTCGCCGGCAGCACCGTCAGCATCAACATCAGCGCGTCCTCGGCGCCCGGCACGTACGTCATGATCGTTCGCTTCACCAGCGGCACGCTCGTTCACGAGCAGTCGGTGACGGTCACGGTCACGCCAGCGCCGGCGCGGCATCGCGCAGCGAAACGGTAAGCCATCGCGCCGTGCGTCTCGTCGGCGTAGCCGGCGTAAGAACCGTAGCCCCCAGCTTTGAGCTGGGGGAAATCCGAGCGCGCGAAATTTGGGAGCGCGCTTTAGCGCGCGAAAGAAAGCTTTCTTTCGCGCGTCAAGACGCGCTCACACCTCATCGCGATCCGCGGCCCCACGCCTGAAGGCGTGGGCTACGGTTCTTACGCCGGCTACGCCGGCGGTTGAAACGCGCGCCTAATAAATGATGACGGTGTCGCCGACGTTCGCGATCTGATACAGCTTTTCGATGTCGGCGTCGCCGAGGCGTACGCAGCCGTGGGAGACGGACTGGCCGAGTTTGTCGGGTTCGTCGGTGCCGTGGATGCCGTAGCCGTTGCCCATTTCCAGGCGGAACTTGCCGAGGACCTTGTCGTAGTGGCGTTGCTTCGTGTTGACGGGCGGGATCACGACTGCATCGCCCGCTACGATCGTCTTGCCCGGTTCCAGTTCGCGTTGGCTGCCATCGGGAGCGACTTCGACGACCGTGTCGCCCTGCACCTTCAGCGTTGGATTCGAGGCCGTGTTGCTGCTGCCGCCGAACCACGACCATACGCCCTGGCTGGGTGTGCTCGTGGCTGGTTGTCCGGTGCGTTTGTCAATCGACTGTCCGGGATTGAGATGGATGACACGCATGCCGTTCTTGCGCGCCTCTTCGACGTAATGCCAGTCGGGCGGAACCCACTGCGGATTCTCATCCTTCGAAATGATGTGCAGCTTGCCGATCGGCGTATCGAAAATGATCGTCTTGCCGTCGACGGCCAGTGTCGTTCCTTTGCCGGTCGAGCAGACGGCTTCGAAGACCGTCTGGCCGGCGCGGCGGACGGAGAGCTTGTTCTCGGCGGTGGAGACGAGGATGGTCTGGCCGGTGTCGGGGACGTCGTCGGTTTGCTTTGCCACATCCTGCAGCTTGGCTTGGAGCGCATTGACGCTGGCTGTTTTCTGCGCTGCCGTGCCGCGCAGCGTTTCCGCTTTGCTGCCGGCGCGTTCGGTGATCAGCTTGTCGATTTCCGCGACGCGGTCGAGCCGTTTCTCCTCGCGGATGTTGATGGTTTCGCCGGCGATCGCGAATGCGG
>JAXDIO010000257.1:0-4849 GCA_034663965.1 Thermoanaerobaculia bacterium
ACCAGGAACGACCGCGACAACACGTCATTCGGCGCCTTCGGATTGTCCTCGGCGAACGTGGCGACGAGCAGCGCGCCCGATCCGCTCTTGATGCCGAACAGATCGTCGAGGATGTTGTCCGACAAGACGGTCCCGTTGGCGGGAACGGTGAACGTCTTCTCCGTCGCGGTGCCACCGCCGGTCGGCAGAAACGTAACACTGACCGTGAGCGGGTAGTCGAGCTGCGGATTGAAGACGCTGAATTGCGTCAGCCAGCGCGTCCCGAAGTTCCCCGCCGCGTTGGCGGAAGCCGGGATGACATAGGTGTCATTGATCTGCGCGGCGAGTGGAAGAGAAACGACAACGAGAAGCAGGGCGATGAAAATGTACCTGGAAGTGTTCATGGTGAAACCTTTCCGGGTACCGGCGATTCAGCAGAACGACGGGTACGGCGTCGTCATTCCTGAGTAAAAGAATTTGGTCCTACCGCTGCTCGATCGCCTTGTAATCCCGCCGCGCTGCTCCCGTGAAAATCTGACGCGGTCGCGCGATCTTCTGGTCCGGATCGTCCAGCATCTCGCACCATTGCGCGAGCCAGCCGGAGACGCGGGGGATGGCGAAGAGGACCGGGAACATGTCCATCGGGAACTTCATGGCCTGGTAGATCAGGCCTGAGTAAAAGTCGACGTTCGGGTAGAGCTTGCGCTTGATGAAGTACTCGTCCTCGAGCGCGATCTTTTCCAGTTCGAGGGCGATGTCGAGGAGCGGACTCGTACCCGTGACTTTGAAGACGTCGTACGCGACCTTCTTGATGATCGTGGCGCGCGGGTCGTAATTCTTGTAGACGCGGTGGCCGAAGCCCATCAGCTTCACGCCTTCGCCCTTCTTCACCTTCTCGATGAAGGAGGGGATGTTCTGCTTCGTGCCGATCTCGGTGAGCATGCGGATGACCTGCTCGTTTGCGCCGCCGTGCAGCGGTCCGTACAGAGCGGCGCAGGCGGCGGCGACGGCGGAGTACGGATCGACGTGCGAGCTGCCGACGACGCGCATCGTGCTCGTCGAGCAGTTCTGTTCATGATCGGCGTGCAGGATAAAGAGCACGTCGAGTGCGCGCACGAGCGCCGGCTCGGGCTCGTAACGCAGCTCCGTCGTGCGATACATCATGTTCAGGAAGTTGGCGGGATACGAAAGCTCATTGTCGGGATAGACGTACGGCATGCCGACCATGTGGCGATAGCCGAAGCCTGCGATCGTGATCATCTTGGCCATGAGGCGTTCGATCTGCCGCTTGCGAACGTCCTCATCAAAGATGTTTTTGGCCTCGGGATAAAACGTTCCGAGCGCGCTGATCATCGCGATGAGCATGCCCATCGGATGGGCGTTGTAGCGGAACGAGTCGAGGACGCCTTTGAGGTTCTCGTTGATGAACGTGTGGTAGGTGATCGTGTGCGTCCACGCGGCCAGCTCGTCCTTCGTCGGCAGTTCGCCGTTGAGCAGCAGCCACGCCGTTTCGAGGTACGTGCTCTTCTCCGCGAGCTGCTCGATCGGATAGCCGCGGTATTCGAGGATGCCTTTGTCGCCGTCGATGAAGGTGATCGCGCTGCGGCATGCGGCCGTGTTCATGAAGGCCGGGTCGTACGTCATCAGGCCGAAGTCGTCGTCGTTGACTTTGATCTTGCGGAGATCGGTGGCGCGGATGGTCTCGTCGTTGATGGGGACGTCGTATGTTTGGCCCGTACGGTTATCGGTGATGGTGAGGCTGTTGGTCGGCAAAAGACTCCTCCGGTGCAAATCGAGCGCGTCAATCTATCAAATGTCGCCAGCGCGCGCAGCGACGAGCGCGGTAGCGACGATGGCCGCGGTCTCCGCGCGAAGCCGCCGGATGCCGAGGCTTTCGAACGCGCAGCCGTGCTCGCGAGCAAGTTGCAGTTCGCGTTCCGACCAGCCTCCCTCGGGGCCGATGAAGATCGTCGCTGCATCGCCGAGCTGCTGCGTCGCGTTGTCGGAATCAGCATCGAAGACGATTTTCAACCCCTCGCGCTTGACGATTTCGTCGAACGGTTGCGGCTCTTCGACGATCGGGATCACCGACCGTCCGGACTGTTTCACCGCCTCGAACACGATCTTCCGCCAACGCTCCGCTTTGCCGCGATAGCGTTCGGCGCGGATCTCCACGCGATCGGTGACGAGCGGGATGATCGAGCGGACGCCGAGTTCCGTCGCTTTCTGCAGGACGATGTCGAACTTATCGGGGTTGATGATCGACATCGCCAGATGAATCGCCATCCGCGCTTCACGATCAGGCGCCGCGCGAATGATCTGCAACCCGTCGGCCGTGTACTTCGCCACGAATGACGCGCCGCGTCCGTTGAAGACCTCGACCTCTTCGTTCTCGCGCACGCGCACGACGTGCGCGTGATGCTGTTCGTCGTGACTGAGCGCGAGTGTGTTGCCGGCAGAGAGGTCGGCGTCGATGAAGAAGCGGTGTTTCATGACGCCTCAATCCTCTCCTTCGCGAACGGCACCAGCAGCAGACCCGGAATGCCGAGGAGCACCGTGAGCCAGAAGTATGCCGCGTAGCCGTGGTTTTGCGCGATCCAGCCGCTCGGTGTTCCGATCACGACGCGCGTCAGGCCGAAGGCGGCGGTGAGCATCGCGTACTCGGTGGCGGCGCGCTCGCGGTCGCAGATGGCCATGAGGAACGCCAGGAACGCGCCGGTGCCGAGGCCGTAGCCGATGTTCTCGACGATCGCAGCGGCGTAGATGGCCCAGCGTCCGGCGTGCATCGTCGCCACGAGTGCGTAGCCGAGGTTGGATGCGATCTGCGCGGCGCCGAGCCAGAGCATCGCGCGATACAAGCCGATGCGCGCCACGATTGCGCCGCCGGCGATCGCGCCAAGGATGCTGATGACCACGCCGATGACCGAGGTGATCGTCCCGATCTCGGCCGGCGAGTAGCCGCGGTCGACCCAGTACGGTTTGATCATTGCGTAGATGGCGAGCTCTCCCAATCGATAGAGCAGCACGATGGCGAGGAGAACTCCGGCGCGTGGACGGCGAAGCCATTCGCCGAGCCCGCGGAAAAGATCGGCGATCGATTTGCGGTCGTCGCGGTTGCCACGATCGTCAGGCAATCGCAGCGCGACGATGAGCACGACGATCGCGATAACGCCGCTCGTCAGGAAGCTGCCTCGCCATCCGATCACGCCCGACAGCGCCACCAAACCTCCGCCGCCGACGATGAGCGCCGTGCGATACGCGGCTACGCGAATCGAGTTGACCGGGCCGACGAACTCCGGCGGCGTCGCGCGAATCGTGAACGCATCGACGGCGAGATCCTGCGTAGCCGAGGCGATGGCGAAGATGGCGATGATCGTCCAGAAGGCCGGACCGGCGGTTGCCGGCATGGCCGCGATCGTGGCCATACAGATGGCCATCGCCAAAACTGCTGTTGCGATCCAGCGGCGATACGTTCCGAAGGCATCAACGAGCGGCGACCATAAGACTTTGAGCGTCCATGCCGAGGCGATCGTGCTGAGGAATCCGATTGCAGTCAGCTCGACGTGATGCACGCGTAGGTACACGGGCATCAGATCGCTGACGATCCCAAACGGCAGTCCCTCGGAAAAGTACAGAAGGGCGGCGACGGTAGCCGCGTACAACCGCGTTTGACGCCGCGTGGTGGGATTCAAGTCGCGACATTATCGCGGGGTTGGAACAGCGGCGAAGCCGCGCGCGGTCGGAACGCTGGCGTCCCGCCGGCTGGCCCGGCGGCGTCTCGCCGCCGAATGGGAGGCTTGGGACGGTGGTGCGTTACCAGCGAAATTTGAGGGTTTGGCGGTTCGGCGGCGAGACGCCGCCGAGCCAGCCGGCGAGGACGCCAGCGTTCCGCTCTTGCTGCGCCTACCGCGAGTACAGCGTCAGCGGAAATCGCATTTGGCCGAGCGGCGTCTGGTAATACGCGTTTCCGTGGATCGTGTACGTCGCGCGATTGCCCTGCACTATGTCGGCGACCTGGCGGAAAAGCGTTTTCAGATTCTGGTAGTCGACTCGCGTGCGCAGGCGGACGTCGCCGATTCCGTGCGCCGGAATGCGCACGCCCTGTTCGGCGCGGACGCTCGTCAGCACCGGCGTGTCGTTGACGGCCAGATCGAAGTCGAGCCAGTCGAGACGGAGCCCGACGGGATTCGGGTTGTCCACTTCGATGTTGAAATCCAGATCGATCGCCGATTGCGACAGAGGCAGCGCGATCGCCACGTGCGGTACGACGCCCCGTAGCGCGTAACGCGGGTTGACGATGTTCAGGCCGGCCAGCGACCGGCATCCCGAAAGTGACAGTGTGACCACCGAAAGGATGATGCAGACCGCGGTCAGCAGCGTCGCGTAGATGAGGTTCCGTTTCATGGCAACGGCAGCCTGTGCAAAGGTCAGACCGCGGGAGTCGGGTGTCGGGAGTAGGGTGTCGGGGGTGTTTCGGTGTTGCGTTCCGACCCCCGACAACCGGCCCCCGACGCCCGTTTTCGCTGTGGTATGGTCTGCCGGTTGCACACCATCGGGCGAGCTTAGGAGACATTTCATTGGGTACCTCGGCCATCATCGCGGCATACAACGAAGAGAAGACGATTGCCGAGGTCCTGACCGCGCTGACGAAGAGCGGCATGATCGACGAGATCATCGTGGTCAGCGACGGTTCCACCGATCGCACGGTCGAGATCGCACGCTCGTTTGACGTCACCACGATTGCCCTTCGCGAGAACCGCGGCAAAGGCTACGCGATGCGCGTCGGTGTCGACTATGCGAGACACGATGTCCTCTTTTTCGTAGACGGCGACATGTTCAATGTCACCGACGAGCACATCGAATCGCTCGT
>JAXDIO010000264.1:0-5674 GCA_034663965.1 Thermoanaerobaculia bacterium
GAGGAACGCGCCAGCGCTGCAACGATGCCGCCGGTGAATCCGTGGTTCTTGCCGAGCGGCAGCAGGCGAACCTCTGGATAGCGGCCGGCGATCGCGCCGATGCTGCCGTCGGTCGAGCCGTTGTCGGCGACGGTGATCATCGCGTCGTCCGTGAGTTGACGCGACACCGCATCGAGGCAAGCCAGCGTGTCCTCGCGGCTGTTCCAGTTGACGATGATGATGTCGGCGACCGGCGTGCTCAGGGCAAGCCTCCGAGCCGGCGCTTCACGCGGTCGAATAACGAGCGCGGATGCTCGGGCACCTGCATCGCCGCCGCGAACGCGTCCTTCTGCGGATCGATACGCGGCGCACGAACGAAATCGACGAGCGGTTGGAGCGTGCGCTCCCACTGGTGCTCTTCGACGAACCGCCGCGCGCCATCGCGCATGCTTGTATCGCCCAACGCGTGCAGGAGAGCTTCGGCGAAATCGCTTGCCGATGCGGAGCGCACGATCACACCGGCGCGATACTTCGTCAGCACCTCGTCAGTGCCGGGTGCGCTGCTCGTGACGACCGGCAATCCGCCCCAGAGGTAATCGTAGACGCGTATCCGCATCGACAGATCGGTCTCGATCGATTGCGGGTACGTCAGCAAGCCCGCGCCGAACCGGCCGTAGAAAGCTGCGCGCTCTTCGTACGCGACCCACGGTTGAAAGCGGACAAAGTCGTAGCGGTTTCGTTTGACATAGGCGATTGCTTCGGCAAGTTTGCCTTGCGGCGTCAGCGAAGGATTCGGATGCTTGGTGAACGTCAGCGTCAGATCGGGCAGCGTCGCGCGCGCGATGGCAATCGCGTCGATTGCCAGGATCGGATCGTACCAATCGTAGATGCCGCCGAAGAGGACATCTCTGCCGGAATCGGCCGCGGGCAAGATGCCCGCGTTCCCAGGAGGAACGCCAAATGGCGCAATGCGAATCAGAGCGTCGAAATGCGGATCGTTGCCGAATGCGATCGGATTCACGCGGCCGGCCATGAGCAGCGCGCCGAGGTAGAAGAGGCGTTGCGCGTTGGACCCGCAGAGGAAAAGATCGCCTCCCAACAGCAACCGCATCTGCGTCGCGTAATCGTGCGTGAACACTTCGGCGCCGCGCGTCACGTAGTAGGTCAGATTTTCGATGATGAAGGGGTCGTACAAATCCACGACGGTCGGAATCGCGCGTCCGTGTGCGAAGAGATCATTCCCGGCGTGGCTCTGCACGACCGCTACGTCCGCTTCGGCGGTGTAGCGCCGCAGTGTCTCCGGCGTGATCGCATCGACGCGGCAACCGGCTACGGCTCCGGCATCGCGCGAGAGCATCGTCACCTCGTGGCCGTCGGCGAGCAGCACCTTCGCCATCTCCAGAAATCGAATGCCGACGCCGGCCGGCTGGCCGTGGCCAATCGGTTCCGGGCACACGAGAAGCGCACGCGTCATCCGCGTCCCTTCACGCGTTCGACGATCGTGTGCAGTTTCCACGTGCGCGACTGGAAGATCGCGTCGAGCAGGTTCTGCATCCGCGCGACCTCGGCATGCAGCGCGCCGTTCGTGCGCTGCAGTTCGACGAGGGCCGGCTCGACTTCCGTCAACCGCGTCGTCGCCGCGTAGCGTTCGCGGTTCGCGCCATCGAGCGCGCCGCGGATCTCCGCATTCGCACCTTCGAGGTGGCTGATGCGCATCATCGTCTCGTTGATCCGTTCGCTGAGCGCGCCGATCTGCGCGATCAGCGATTGCTTGTCGCGTTCGAGCCGCGCCACTTCCTGTTCGATCCGGTTGCGCCCACCGCGGGCTTCGACGAGATCGCCCTCGAGCATCACCGTGCGCCGTTTCTCCCGTTCGAATACGTTCGCGAAGAGGTTCTCGCCCATGAGCGCGGCGTGTTTTCGCCACACCTGCAGCCGAGCGTCGCGAAACTTCGGCGACCCTTCGGGATTTTCCATGACGATCGATCCGCCGCCTTTGATGTGGCGGATCTCACAGGTAATGCGCGACACATGGACGAAATCGCCGCGCTGCGAAAGGCGAATGAGGAAGTCCCAATCCTCGAAGAGATCGAAGTCCGCGTCGAAGCCGCCAAGGTCGAGGAAATCGCCGCGTCGGAAAAGGAGAGTGGGAAGCGGGATGTAGTTGTCGACGAGCAGCAGTTCGCGATCGAAGTCGCGCGCGTACATGCGCATCGGCTTGCGCTCGGAGCCATCGATGAATGCAGAAACGGCATCGCTGTACCACGCGGTTGCATTCGATCCGCGCGCCGCATTCGCAAGCGTCGCGAGGTGCTCGGGGTAGTAGAGATCGTCGTCGTCGAGAAACGCGATGTACTCATTCTTCGCAGCCTTGACGCCCGCATTCGCGGCCTCGGAACGACCGCGCGACGTTTCATGCGCGATCAGTGTCACGCCATCGATGTTCGTCGCGGCGCCGCCGTCGTTGACCACCACGATCTCAGCCGGATAGCCGGTCGCGCGGATCGACGCAATTGCCTCGGAGAGCAACGCCGGTCGATCCTTCGTCCGCACGATGACGCTGATCGGCAGTGGCTCGTCGACGACATCAAGACGACTTGGCCCCATCGCCTCGCGCAACGCGCTAAACGGAGTCGTGCGCAGCGATGGCAGTGGCGTCGTCCAATACGCCTCGGCGAACTTCACGTCCGGAGGCAGCGTCATCGTCCGCCATGCGTTCAGTCCACGCGCGTACGAGGTGTAATCGCGAACGGCCGATTGCGATTCATGCGTCGCGATCGCCGCGTATTTCGCGTCGGCAACGGATGTGATGTCGACGAGCGCGTTCGGACGCAGCGGAGCGCTGACTTCGTAAAACGCGACACGTGCTACGGCCAGATCGGCGAAGAGCGACGCATCGCGCGCGATGAGATCGCAGAAGGCGCGCGACAACGCCACGTGATCCGGATGAATCTCCAACGGACTGGGAACGGCGATCAAATCCGGTTTCCACTCGCGAAGAATCGCGGCGAGATGGTCAACGAATTCGTGCGCGCCGGCGAGCTCGCGATCGGGAAATCCGAGGAATGCGATCGTGGCATCGCCCAGGATTGCGAGCGCGGCGCGCGACTCCGCTTCGCGTTGGGACGCGTTGCCTGCCTGCGCGCCATCCGTCGCCACGACCACGTGCACCTTCCGGCCTTCGCGCAGATGGAGGGCCACCAGGCCGCCGCAACCGATCACTTCATCGTCCGGATGCGGCGCCAGCACGAGGAGGCGCTCGCCGCGTAAGTCCTGCGGCGCGAATGGAATCGCCTCCGACTCGGGCATGGTCATGGCATCGGATTATAGGTGCTCCGTATAATTCAGCCATCCGTGAGACGTGACGAGCAGCAACCGATCGCCGGGGTCCTGTCGCTGATCCGCGAGCTCACCGGCCCCGCCACGCGCGCCGACAACATCGCCGACCTCTTCGTCTCGTCATTCCGCGCGCTCGATCACGCCATCGATTTCGATCTCGCCGCCGCGGTGATGCTCGAGCAGAACCTCGACCTCTACGTCGTCACGCGCGAAGGCGCCGGCTCGCTCATCGCGCCGCCGCTGATCGAGAGTCTGCGGCGCACGCTGGAGACGATGATTCCGGTGTCCTTCGCCGCCGCCGACGTCATCGTCAAAGCGGAGCGCAGCGATCTTCCGCGGCGCGGTGCAGGCGACAGCATCGAGCACTCCACGCACGCCATCATCACGATCGAAAACCGCAGCAGCGGCGTGCTGCTCGTCTATCGCGGCGAGCCGTTCGGCGAACAGGAGCGGCAGATCGTCGAGATCTTCGCGGCGCAGGTATCGCTGCTCATTGGTCAGCTCAGCGCGCGCGAACAGATTCAGGGGCTCGCCGACACCGATGACCTCACCGGCATCGCTAACAAGCGCTACTTCCGCCGCCAGCTGCCACAGGAGATGGAGCGTGCCCGCGTCTACTCGCTTCCACTCACGCTATTAATGTTCGACATCGACGACTTCAAAGCGATCAACGACAACTTCGGCCACACGGTCGGCGACGTCGTTCTCTCGGAACTCTGCGGCGCGGTGCGCGAGACGCTGCGACCTCCCGATCTTTTCGCGCGATTCGGTGGCGACGAGTTCGCGATCATCCTCCCGCACACAGACCTCGGCGGCGCCTGCGCCGTGGCCGACCGTATCCTCCAGAAAGTACGCATGTTGACCATCCCCGCCGACGACGAAGGCTCCATCCAATGTTCGATCTCCCTCGGCATCGCCGGCTACCAGCGCACCGACAACACCGCCGCTGACGTGATCCGCCGCGCCGACGAACGGCTCTACGAAGCGAAGCGGTCAGGGAAGAACCGGTATTCGCTGTCGTCGTAAGGCACGTAGCACGATGCTCGCGGCCGGAGCGCTGGCGTCCCGCCGGCTGGCGTGGCGGCGTCTCGCCGCCACGTGTACGCCGATTTAAGTTGCATCCTCTTTCTCGTTCCAGAGAACGCAGGCGCGGGACGCCTGCGAGCCAGCCGGCGAGGACGCCAGCGCTCCGGCGCTGCGCTTCGCACCTACGCGGCGCGATAGACTTTCGCGCGCATGCCCAACCGCTACCTGATCGCCAACTGGAAGATGAACATCCCGCCGGAAGGCATCGCCGCATTTCTCGATGCGGTAAAGGACGCGAATGCCGTCATCGCGCCGCCGTTCGTCTATCTGAAAGACGTCGCCGCGCGATTCGCGAACGCCGGCGCGCAGAACTGCGCCGATCAGAAATCAGGTGCATTCACCGGTGAAATCTCCGCCGGCATGCTGCGCGATTGCGGCGCGCGTTTCGTCATCATCGGTCACTCCGAGCGTCGAACGATCTACGGTGAAGACGATGCACTCGTCGCGCGCAAGCTGGCGATGGTCATCGACGCCGGACTGACTCCAATCCTCTGCATCGGCGAGAACGAACAGCAGCGCGAGCGCGGTCACGCGGTCAGTTTTTGTTCCGACCAAATCCGCGCCGCCGCAATCCCGCAGCTCGCGAACGCGAACGAAATCATCGTCGCGTACGAACCGATCTGGGCCATCGGCACGGGGCGCAACGCCACCGGCGCGATGGTCGCGGAGATCGTCGGTGCGATTCGCGATGCGCTCGCGCGCTTCTGGCCGAGCGGACTGGCAACGCCGGTGCTCTACGGCGGAAGCGTGACGCCGGACAACGTCGATGACCTCATCGAATATGGCCGCATCGACGGCTTTCTGGTCGGCGGCGCGAGCCTCGATTCGAAGAAGTTTCTGGCGCTGGCCGAGGCCATGAAGAGGCTTCCGGCGCAGCCTTGACACCCGGTGCCATTCCGGGAAGAATTCGCCCCCTTGCCCCGTTAGCAGCTTCGCTTCGGAGAATCCATGATCGTACTTCTTGTCATTTTGCACATCGTCATCAGCCTGTTCCTGATCCTCGTCGTCCTTCTGCAGCAGGGGAAGGGGGCGGATCTCGCGGGCGCGTTCGGCGGTGGCGGCTCGCAGACCGCATTTGGTGCGCGCGGCGCGACCACGCTCCTGCACAAGCTGACGACCAGCTTCTTCGTCCTCTTTGTCGTTACCTCGCTCACGCTGGCGATCCTTCAGGCTCGCCCGCGCTCCTCGGTCATGAGCGGCGCACCCTCAGCGCCGGCAACTCCAGCCAAGAAGTAGCAGCGTTCTTTAAAGCCCAAGTGGCGGAATTGGT
>JAXDIO010000269.1:0-9805 GCA_034663965.1 Thermoanaerobaculia bacterium
TCCAGGAAATGATTTCGCGCGGCGCCGGAATCCTTGCGCCGCAGGGGACGCCGCCGCCGGCCGGCGCGCGGTCTCGAACGGCATGAGGGTGGACGCTGATCGGAGGAAATGATGCCTACATTCGAATGGAAAGGACAGCGCGCCGGACAGATGCAGACCGGCGAGCTCACCGCCGACTCCAAACAGGCCGCCACGGAGATCCTTCGCCGGCAGCGTATCGAAGCGCCGTCCATCAAGGAGAAAGGTAAGGAAGTCGCCTTCCCGAAGTTTGGCGGCGGCGTTCCGCCGCAGCTCATCGCCATCTTCACGCGCCAGTTCTCCGTCATGATCGACGCGGGGCTGCCGCTCGTGCAATGCCTCGAGATTCTCGCCACGCAGCAGGAGAACAAGACCTTCAAGCGCGCGCTGATCCAGATCCGGCAGGACGTCGAATCGGGCTCCAACCTGGCCGACTCGATGCGCAAGCATCCGAAGATCTTTGATGACCTCTACACGAACATGGTCGCCGCGGGCGAGGCCGGCGGTATTCTCGACACCATCCTCCAGCGTCTGGCGCAGTACATCGAGAAATCGGTGAAGCTGAACAGCCAGGTCAAGTCGGCGATGATCTATCCGGTCGCCGTCATCTCCATCGCCTGCATCGTGGTGGCGGTCATTCTCTGGAAGGTCATCCCGGTCTTCGCGGCCCTCTTCAAAGGCCTCGGCGCCGAACTGCCGATGCCGACGCAGATCGTCATCTGGCTCTCGAACTTCATCGCCGACTTCTGGTGGCTCATCGCCATCGTCATCGGCGGCACGGTCTACGCGCTGCGCCGCTACCACGAGACGTACAAAGGGAAGCGCGTCCTCGACGGCATCATCCTGAAGATGCCCATTCTCGGCATGCTGATGCGCAAGATCGCGGTGGCCCGCTTCTGCCGCACGCTTTCGACGCTCACCTCGTCCGGCGTTCCCATCCTCGACGGCCTGCAGATCACTGCCCGTACCGCCGGCAACTCCATCATCGAAGACGCCATCATGGCCACGCGCAAGTCGGTCGAAGAAGGCAAGACCATCAGCGAGCCGCTCTCCGACACCGACGTCTTCCCGACGATGGTCGTGCAGATGATCGCGGTCGGTGAACAGACCGGCGCGCTCGACACGATGCTCTCGAAGATCGCCGACTTTTACGAAGACGAAGTCGACACCGCGGTGGCCGGCCTGATGAAACTCCTCGAGCCGGTCCTCATCGCCTTTCTCGGCGTCGCCATCGGCGGCATCGTCATCGCCATGTACATGCCGATGTTCACGCTGATCGGACAGATCGGATGACGAAGCTCCTAGCTGTTAGCTCTTAGCTCTGAGGGGCGACGCGCGAGTGTCGCCCTTTTGTTTTACGCTAACGATGCCGCGCCATGAACCGTGTTCAGTTGCACCGTCGTTCCCCTAAGAGCTAACAGCTAAGAGCCAAGAGCTACCATGCCCTCCGACGCCCGCATGCTCATCGCCATCCGCGTCGTCGTCGTGACGACGCTGCTGCTTGCGGCGCTGATCATCCAGTACACCGTCCGCGAGCTGCTGCCGATCAACTATCTCTACACCACCGCGGCCATCACGTACGGACTCACGCTCTTCTACATCGGCGTCGGCTACATGGCGTCGCGAAAGATCAATCTCATCATTCAGGTTGCGGGCGATCTCGTCGTGGAAACGGTTCTGGTCTACTTCACCGGCGGTCTCGACTCGCCGTTCTCGTTTCTTTACCTCGTCTCGATCATCACCGCATCGATGCTGCTCTACCGCCGAGGGGGAATCCTCAGCGCCAGCGGCGCGGTGATTCTCTACGGCGTGCTGGGCGACCTGATGCTGTACGGAGTGATCCCGCTTCCCGAGCAATCGTGGTTCGTGCCGACGCCGTGGACGTCGTCGCGGCTGTATCTGAACATGGCCACGAATTTCGCCGGCTTCTACGCGACGGCGTTGCTCACGTCCTATTTGTCGGAAAAGCTGCAGAAGACTTCCGAGGAGCTCGACGCCAACCGGCAGAACCTGGCCGAGTTGCGTGCGCTGAATCAGAACGTCGTCGAGTCGATCCCATCAGGATTGATCACGCTTTCGCCTGACGGCGTGGCCACGTTCATCAATCCCGCGGCGTGCTTCATCCTTCGGCGCGATGCGCACGCAATTATCGGACGTCCCATCGCTCAACTTGGGTTTTACGCGGACGGCGAGTGGGACGAGTTCCGCCAGACGCTCACCGGCGGATCCGTCATTCGCCGCGAAAAACACGACGTCGCAATCGGCGACGAGCTGCGCACGATCGGATTCGCAGTCACGCCGCTGAACACGATCGAAGGCGCTGCGTCCGGCTACACGCTCATCTTCCAGGATTTGACCGAGATGAAGACGCTCGAGGCGGAGCTGCGGCTCAAAGACCGCATGGCCGCTGTCGGCGAGCTCTCCGCCGGCATCGCCCACGAGATCCGCAATCCGCTCGCCGCGATCGCCGGGTCTGTACAGGTGCTCAAGAAGTCGACAGCGCTGAATCCGCAGGAGCAGCGGCTGATGTCGATCATCCTCAAAGAGTCGGAGCGCCTCAACAAATCGATCGCCGACTTTCTCCGCTTCGTGAAGCCGCAGGAAAAACGCGCTGCGGAATTCGACATCGCCGCCAGTCTGGCCGAGACGCTCGACCTTCTCCGCAACTCCCCCGAGTTGACCGCGACGCACACCATCGAAGACGAAATCGTGCCGCCCTCGTACACGATCATCGGAGACAGCGATCAGATCCGGCAAGTGTTCTGGAACATCGCCCGCAACGCGGTGCAAGCGATGCCGAACGGCGGAACACTGCGCGTGACCACGGCTGCGGCGTCCGATTACTACAACATCACCTTCAACGACAATGGCCGCGGCATGAACGACGCCGACCAGCGCCGCCTCTTCCAGCCCTTCCGCACGAACTTCCCCAGCGGTACCGGCCTCGGCATGGCCATCTCCTACCGCATCGTCCAGGAGCATGGAGGCCGCATCGAAGTCACCTCGCACGAAGGCGCAGGCACGTCGATCACGGTGTCTCTGCCGTCATCCGCCGCGACGATACGGAACGCGGTGGCGTGAGGGTTGGGGAGTGGGGAGTTGGGGGTGGGGTGTGGGAGACCGAAAGCGCACGACAGTTTTCTCCCACGCCCCACTCCCTACGCCCCACTCCCTTCGTCGCGCAGGTACTTCTCCATCAGCGCCGCGTTCTCCAGCATCGCCTGAAGCTGCACCCAGTACGCGCGGCCGTACATCGCGGCCGAGGCAGCGAAGAGCGTGATGTGAAGCCAGTGCGGCGTCTTTCCGGAAGCCACCCCGCCGCCCATGATGAACGTCACCATCAACGCGGCCATCGCGTACATCGCGGTCGGGAACACGTTCATCTTGAACGCTTTCGTCCGCTGCACGACCTCGGCATCATTCTTCGCGGCGTCCTTGATCTCTTTGCCGGTGCCGATGAAGAAGAACATCGTCATCGATTGCGAGAAGAGGCCGGCGATCACCGTGGCGAGCGCGCAGAAGATGTGCGTGGCGATGTGACCCGGCGCGGCGGTGAAGCCGAGGACGCCGGTGGCGATGATGCCGACGATGGAAAGGAGGGTGGTGATGAGGAGGAACTGGGCCAAGGGACCGGGATTATAGGTGCTTGATACACTGCCGATCTGTGGCGAACAAATCTTCCTATCGCGATGCCGGCGTGAACATCGATGCGCAGGATGAGGCGTTGCGCGAGGTGCGGCGGATTGCGCGCGGAACGTTCACGCCGCCGGTGATCTCCGACATCGGTTCCTTCGGCGGACTCTTTCGCGCGTCGTTCGACGGCATCGAGAAGCCGGTGCTCGTTTCGTCGACGGACGGCGTCGGCACCAAGCTGCGCGTGGCGCAGGCGATGAAGGTTCACGACACTGTCGGCTACGACCTCGTTTGCCACTGCGTGAACGACATCCTCGTGCAGGGCGCGCGTCCGTTGTTTTTTCTCGACTACTACGCCACCGGGCGGCTGCGGCCTGCGGTGATGACGGACGTCGTGCGCGGCATGGCGCGCGCGTGCAGCGAAAACGGCTGCGCGCTGATCGGCGGCGAGACCGCCGAGATGCCGGGCTTCTACGGCGACGACGACTACGACATCGCCGGCTTCATCGTCGGCGTCGTCGACGAGAAGAATGTGCTCACCGGCAAGGATGTGCGCGAAGGCGACGTCCTCATCGGATTGCCGTCCGCGGGGTTGCACACGAACGGCTACTCACTGGCACGGCGGATTTTTTTCGACCAACTCGGGCACGATCATCAAACGATCCTGCCCGAGATCGGCAAGATCGGCGAAGCGCTGCTGGCGCCGCACATTTCGTATCTGAAGCCGCTGATTCCGCTCGTCGAGCAACGCGCCATTCACGCGCTCGCGCACATCACCGGCGGCGGTCTGACGGACAACGTTCCGCGCGTGCTTCCCGACTCGCTCGATGCGCACATCAAGCTCGGCTCGTGGCCGGTGCTGCCAACCTTTCGCTATCTCGCGCAGCACGGCGGCGTCGATCACGACGAACTGCTGCGCGTCTTCAACATGGGCATCGGCATGGTGCTCATTGCGGCGAAGGAACAGGTCGATCCGATCGCCCGTCACTTCGCGCAGATCGGCCAGAAATTTTTCTTCATTGGCAACGTGGTGAAGGGAAGCGGAAAAGTCATTTACGACCGCCCGCCGGCAGGATTCGCGTCGTGGATCGAGTGACGTGCGGCTAGCCGTCCTTCTCTCCGGCCGCGGCTCCAACTTTGCCGCGATTTACGACGCCATTACACGCGGCGAGCTTGATGCGGACATCGTCAGCGTCATTTCGAACCGTCCCGGCGCGGCGGGCATCGAGCACGCGAGGTCGCTCGGATTGCCGGCGCATGTCGTCGATCATCGCGCGTTCGACAGCCGCGCGGGGCATGAGGCGGAGGTGCTGGCGATTCTCGAAAACGCCCGGCCCGATTTCATTGCCCTGGCGGGTTACATGCGCCTGCTTTCGCCCGCGTTCATCGCCGCGTATCCGATGCGGATCATCAACATCCATCCGTCGCTGCTGCCGGCCTTTCCCGGCGTCGACGCGCAGGCGCAGGCGGTTGCGTATGGCGTGAAGATCTCCGGCTGCACGGTGCACTTCGTCGACGAGAACCTCGACGCCGGTCCGATCATCGTGCAGCGCGCAGTCGAAGTCCGCGCAGACGACGACGCTTCCACGCTCGCCGCGCGCATCCTCGATGAGGAGCACACCGCGTACGTGGAGGCGTTGGTGAAGCTGGCGTCAGGCAGCTATCGAGTTGAAGGCCGCCGCGTGATCATCGATTGAGTAGTTCATCCTGCGCGAATACGCAGGATCTCCGGTGATACCGAACGTTCTCGATTTGAAGCCGCAGACCGCGCGGCGCCACCGGAGATCCTGCGCGCTTCGCCGCAGGATGAACTCTTGGACTAGAACGGCCAGAACTTTTTCCACCACGGCTGCTTCTCGACCGCGGTTTGTGCCATCGCGGGAACTCTGCCGATCTGCTGTCCGCCCTGATTCACGACCGCGATTCCGACCTGCTGGCCGGAGCGGATTGGCGCCGTCAGATTGCTCGGTACGAAGCGGACAGTGATGCCGCTTTCCTGGCCTCGCTGTACGAGCGTGTTCACATCCGCCGCGGCGACGGCATTCACCGTCTTCGCTTGTCCTTCGGCGACGGCGGCCTGACCGACGACGGTGCCCTTCTTCAACGCCACCAACTGGCGCCAGTGCGCGAAGGCCTCATTGAAGAGACGTGCTGCGATTCCGAACGAACTTTCCGGACCTGACGGTGCGCGTGCGCCCATCACCACTGCGATCACTTCCATGTCGCCGCGCTTGGCCGAGGCGGTGATGCAGTAGCCGGCAGGACCGGAGTAGCCGGTCTTGATGCCGGTCGCATCGCCGTAGTAGTCCTTGCTCTTGGGGTTGATCATGTGGTTCGGATTCGTCAGCCCCGAGGTGTAGGTCGCATTCGTGAACGGAATCCACGGCGTCTTCGCGTACTCGCGCATCAGCGGGTACTTCATCAGCTCCTGTCCCATCACCGCGAGATCGTGGGCGCTGGAAACGTTGATGCGCTTCGGATCGGCGGCGTTGGGAAGGCCGTGCGGATCGTAGAACGTCGTCTCTTTCAATCCGAGGGCGCGCGCCTTGTCGTTCATCAGATCGGCGAACGCTTCCGCGGAGCCGCCGAGCTTCTCCGCGATCATTTCCGCGGCGTCGTTCGCCGAACGGATCATCGTGGCCTGAAGGAGCGTTTGCATCGGAAAGACCTGGCCTTCCTTGGCGAAGATCTGCGAGCCACCCATCTTGCTGGCGCGCGCGGACGCGGTGACCGGCGTATCGAGCTTGATTTCGCCCGACTGGATGCGTTCCATGGCGATGATGCACGTCATCATCTTGGCCATCGACGCGGTCGGCAGCGGGACGTGCGCGTTCTCTTCGAACAGCACGCGACGGCTGCCCGCGTCGATCACGTACGCGGCGGTGTAACCCTTGCCCGTGGTGTTGACCTGCGCGCCTTTGGCGGCGCCGGTCCCTTCTTCCTCCTGCGCGAATGCGGCAGAGGCGATGGCGACGACAAACAGCACAACGAAACAACGTTTCATCGAAAGCACTCCAGAAAAATGAGATTGATCAGAGTTGTTCGGCGTGAGCTCGTTTTGGACGTTTCTTTTCGGCGCGCGAGGTTCGCGGGATCGATCCGATGACTGTCCAGTCGTGTTTGTGCACGACCACTGGTTCTTTCGTCTTCGGCCAAAGCTCGATGGGGATGTAGTAGTAACCGTCGCCGAGGACGCGTGATTTGATGGCCAGATCGCGCATGCTCTTGCAGAGGCCCTTCTTGCCGCGGATCGCGCTTCTTTCTACCTGCACACCTGTCTGTTCTCCGACGCCCTGGTAGATGCTGATTTCGGCGCAGAGCGAATTTACTAACGTCATTGATGCACTCCGTTCGGGACGGTGTTTAGCAAGATGTGAACCATGGGGGTGGGGAGTTGGGCGTGGGGAGTGGAAAGAAGCGTCGCAAGGCTCGCGATTCGCGCCTTGACTCCCACCCCCCACACCCGACACCCCACTCCCATACAATCCGCCGATGGCCGAACCCGACAAAGCGAAAAAGCGCATGGACAAGGCGCGTTTCCGCGCCGTTCTCAAAGACGCCGGCGAAATCATCTGGCGGTCTCGCCTGCGCCTGGCTATCGGCATCCCGTTGCTGCTCGCCAACCGCTTGTCCAGCATCGTCCTGCCGTACCTCTCGAAGCTGCTTTACGACAACGTGCTCGCGAAAGGGCACGTCGAGCTGCTGCCGAAGCTGGCGTTGATCAGCGCTGCCGTCGCGCTCTTCGGCGGCATCACGGACTATGCCCTCGCCCAGATCCTCGGCATCGCCGCGCAGCGCTCGATCACCGACTTGCGCACCAAGTTGCAGCAGCACGTACAGCGTCTTCCGATCCGCTACTTCGACTCGACCAAGACCGGCACGCTCGTCTCGCGCGTCATGAACGACGCCGAGGGGATTCGCAATCTCGTCGGCACCGGGCTCGCGCAGGTCGTCGGCGGCATCGTCACTGCGGGATTCGCGTCATTCTTCCTCTTCCATTTCAGCGCGCGATTGGCGTCGATGGTTTTCCTGGCGTTCTTCGCCTTCGCCGGAATCATGTTCTGGGCGTTCTCGACCGCGCGACCGATGTTCAGGAAACGCGGCGAGGTGTATGGCGACGTCACCGGCCGTCTCACCGAAGGCTTCTCCGGCATTCGCATCGTCAAGGCGTACACGGCCGAGGAGCATGAGGAGAAAGTCTTCGACACCGGCGCGAAGAAGCTGCTCAACCTCATCGTCGGCACGATGCGGACGATCTCCACCGCCGGCGCGATGACCACGTTCCTCGTCGGTGCCGTCAGCGCGGTGGTGATGTTCGTCGGCGGCCATCAGGTCGTCGATCACAAAATGTCGCCGGGCGATCTGATCGCGTTCACGCTTTACCTCGCGCTGGTCATCGGCCCGGTCGTGCAGATCGTCTCGATCGGAACGCAGCTCTCCGAGGCCTTTGCGGGGTTGGAGCGGATGCGCGAAGTCTTCGGCGAAACGCGCGAGGACGAAGAGGACGCCGCGAAAACGGCGACGCCCGACATCGACGGCACCGTCGAGTTCCGTGACGTCTGGTTCGAGTACACGCCCGGCGTGCCGGTGCTGAAGAACATCAACCTGGTCGCGCCGGCCGGCAAGTCGATCGCGCTGGTCGGTCCCTCGGGTTCCGGCAAAAGCACGATGATTTCGCTGATCGCCGCCTTTCACCGGCCAGCGCAAGGCGAAGTCTTCGTCGACGGCAAGCCCCTCAGCAGCTTCCGGCTTAGCGACTATCGCTCGCACCTCGGCATCGTGCCGCAGGACTCGTTTCTCTTCGCCGAGTCGATCTACGAGAACATCGCCCTCGGCAATCCGACAGCGTCGCGCGAGGAAGTCCTTCGCGCCGCGCAGATTGCGCATGTCGACGAGTTCACCGAAGGCTTCGCCGACAAATACGACACGATCGTCGGCGAGCGCGGCGTCCGGCTTTCCGGCGGCCAGAAACAACGCGTTGCAATCGCCCGCGCCATCGTCGCCAATCCGCGCATCCTTATCCTCGATGAGGCAACGTCATCGCTCGATAGCGAGTCGGAGGCGCTGATCCAGGACGGCCTCAACGCACTGATGAAAGGGCGGACGACGTTCGTCATCGCCCACCGCCTCTCCACGATCCGCAACGCCGACCAGATCCTCGTCCTCGAAGACGGCCAGATCACCGAACGCGGCACGCATCGCGAGTTGATGGTCCTCGGCGGCCGTTACCGCAGCCTGTACGAGAAGCAGTACGGCGTCGCCATCAACCGTTTCGTCAATGAGGGGGAGGAGCTGAAGGACCTTGCCGCCAAGTAGCGGTCACTCCTTCAGTTCGACGTTCCAGTACGCCTCATCCAGAAAGTTCTTCCAGATGTCGGGAAAGTTGCGTCCCTGCAGGCGATGGAGCGGATGCCATTTCGGCCGCACCGGCAGACGCTTGAGCTGCAGACCGGTCTCGGTCAGGAGCTTGTTGCCCTTCTTCACGTTGCACGGCAGGCAGGCGCAGACGACGTTCTCCCACGACGACTTGCCGCCGCGCGAGATCGGTACGACGTGGTCGAGCGAAAGCTCCGACGACGAAAACTTCTTGCCGCAGTACTGGCAGCGGTTTCCGTCGCGCAGATAGATGTTGCCGCGCGAGAACTTCACTTCCTGCCGCGGCAGGCGATCGAAAACCAGCAGCTGAACTACATGCGGAATCAGGATGTTACGGCTCGGCGTGCGGACGAAATGATCCTCGTCAGCCTGGATGGGGATGTCGGCCCAGTTCTCGAAGTCGTAGGTGCGGTACTCGGAGTCGACGGCCTTGACCTGGCCTTTGTACAAGAGGGTCAGCGCGCGACGTGCAGACGTGATCTGCACCGCCTGGAAAACCCTGTTGAGGACGAGCACGTGACCGTCGAGCATAATTCGCCACTCGTAACGCCGCGCAAAGCCGAGGTTGTTTCCAACACTCGCCGGTTTGGAAGGCGAGTCGCGACATTCTACACTTGCCGCGGACACCGCCTACGCGGCCCCAACTTGAAAAAACTGGTGGATTCATAGATAGTTAGCGCCTGAGTCGATTCTGAATCCAGCTCTGCGGAGCGCATTCCGGGTGTGGTTTTTGGGAGGCATGTATGCGCGTATTGTCACGGCTCGCCCTCGTTGTCCT
>JAXDIO010000285.1:0-6855 GCA_034663965.1 Thermoanaerobaculia bacterium
ACGTGCCGCCGGTTTGGGTGATGAGATCGATCCCAGCGGGCATGGTGTCGTTGAACTGAACGTTCGTGAGCGGGACAGCGTTGGGATTCGTCACCGTGATCGTCCCGATGGACGTGCCGTTGAGCGCGACTACCGCGGGAGAGAAGCTCTTGGTGATGACCGCGGAAGCGGCCTGCGCAAACGCCGTTCCTGCGAAGGATGCGCTGATGAGCAACGCCATGACGAGAGGAAGACGCGACGACCTTTGATTCATGACTCTCCTTCTTGACCGCGGGAGTGGTGATTATTGTCGAACACTCCGCGCTCGTGCAACGACGGCCCCACCAGCTATGGCGTAAATCTCACCGTCGAGGAACTCGTGTTTGCCCGTGGAGACCATCTCGAGCACGAGGCGCTCGACCTGGCCGAGGACCTCTACGCCAAATCACCGCGCAGATGAGTCCGGCGCGCGGCGAATTACTGGCCCCAGGCGGCGTAAATACGCATGGACGGCGGTAAGGAGTTGCTATAAACTGGCGCCTCCATGCCCCTCGGGCGACTGTGCGCTGTTGCCATTGGCGCGGTCATCAGTATCGCGGCAGCGCGACCTCTGCTCGCTGCCGATCCCGACATAGCTGTGACGATAGCCGGGCCGTCCAGCGCGGTCGCGGGGGATGATCTAAGGTATTACATTACAATCGAAAACAAAGGACCGTACCAAGCCTCGGTCAACCTCTCGTACGAAGTGCCATCCGGAACAGTCCTTTACGATGAAAACCAAGAGTTCACCTACGTATACCATTGTAGCGTTCCCTTCGGGACCAACAAAGTGGGCTGTGTGATCGCCAATCTCGTGCCGGGGTGGCCTGAATTAGTCGCAATCAAACTTCGGTCCAGTCCTTTGATCGCCGATGGCACGACGATTACCAATACAGCCACCATCACCCCTACGAACAAGAGCGCGAGTGTCACGACGACTCTCCACGCGTCGGCGGACGTGCGCATCTCCGAGAGCGGACCGGACGGGCAGCTGGCCGGAAAAACGTTTACGTACACAATCAATGTCCTCAATGACGGGATCTCGACGGCGCGGGATGTGATCGTCACCGACGTGCTGCCGGCTGGAACGATGTTCGTGTCGGAAACGCAGACGGACGGACAGCCATTTGCCTGCGCGACACCTCCGGTTGGCGGCACGGGCACGATGACCTGCTCGATGTCTCTCTTAGATAAGGGGGGCGGTGCGCAATTTCAGATCGTAATTCGTGTGAACGACAACGACGCCACCGGCTCGACAATCACGAACGCGGTGAGCGTTTCATCCTCGACGCCTGATCCGAACGCCGCCAACAACAGCCAGAGCATCGCCACTGTGATCAGCGCGACGCTCGCTGACTTGAGTGTCTCCAGGATGCAACCTCAAGTAGCGATCGCTGGTACGACGTTTACCTATTCCATCACTGCGGCGAACGGCGGCCCGAACGACGCGCAAAATGTCGTCGTCAGCCATCCATTGCCGCCATCGACGACGTTCGTTTCCCTCTCCCAGCCATCTGGACCGGAGTTCACCTGCACACATCCACCGGCAAGCGAAACGGGAACGATCAACTGCTCGATCGCGACGCTCGCGGCAGGTGCATCAGCGGCATTCATCGTGACGGCCTTCCTGCGCGCCGATGTTCCCTATTATCCGCAGTTGGAGGCGACTGTAAGCGTCGCCTCGGCCACCCCGGAGGCTTTCAAGGCGAACAATGTCGTGGACTGGTACCCCGAATACAAAAGAGTCTCTGACCTGGCGGTTACCCTCGCCGGACCGCCCACGGTCAAGGCCGGAAGCGACCTTATCTTGACGGAAGTCATCACCAACAATGGGCCGAGCGATCCAGTCTTTACGTACTTATCCTTGAACCCGTTTAGCGGCTTCGTGGTGAGCGTTCGATCAGGTGCGAGTTGTTCGATCATCAGTGCCGGGCACACGCTTAACTGTTACCTGAATTCCGCGCTCCATGTCGGCGAGTCCACTACGGTCATCATCGCCTACCATGTGGTTCCCGACACGGCAACAGGAACAACGGTTCATTTCAGCGCCGGGGCGGGACATTATGGTTTTTATGCTAGCGATCCAAATCCCGACAACAATGGCGCCTCGGTCTCGGCCACAGTGACGAACGGGTTCGTCAATCTCGCGCTCAAGAACACACCCTCCGCCGATCCTCGTGCAGAGGGTACGATTTCCTACACGCTCGTCGTTTCCAATGCCGGCCCATCGCCTGCCGAAGATGTCGTGATTACCGACGACCTCCCAAGTGCATCATTGCTGAGCGCTTCAACGTCGCAGGGAACCTGCGGAGATCCCTATTTTTCGCCGGGCCGCCGCGCGGCGACCGTCGCTTGTACGCTCGGCACGATCGCAGCCGGCGCGCAGGCCACGATCGTTCTCGCCGTGAGAGCCCCTTCTACGCCAGGCTCGGTCTTCAATTCCGCGACCGTTGTTTCAAACAACACGGGTGGTCGGGCCTCTGCCGACTCGAGCGTCATGGTCGGCGCTGCCGCCATTCCCGCGCTCTCGCCCCCCATGTTGTTGCTCGTCGCGCTGTTTCTCTGCGCGATCGGCAGTCTGGCGGCGCGTGGCGGTTGAGCGCGTTGATCGGGCCGCCGAGGGCGCGGCCTCCACAGAAGGATTTCGTGATGTCGACGAAAGAGGGTCCGCCAACCGGCGGGCCCTCTCGCGAACGGTCGCCCTTACTGATCCTTCTTGTCGGAGTCCTTCTCTCCTCGACGGCCGGTGCGGGCGTGGGCGGCGGGAAGAGGCGCGCCGTCCTCCGCGGCGGCGACTGGTGTGGCGCATGGCCTCGATGTGCGGAGTCAGCGAGCTGTCCTTGCACGCGACGCCCGGCGCCACTTTGTAGACCTCTCAAGCACGAGGCGCTCGACCTGGCGAAAGACCTCTACGCCAAATCGCCGCGCAGATGGGTCCGGCGCGCAGTCAATTACTGGCTGCCCAGGCAGCGTAAATACGCATCGACGGCAGTAAGTAATTGCTATAGAACCTGCGCCTTGCAGCGGTCTTGAAAACCGCCGTACCCGCAGACGCGGCAGGGGCGATCGCCCACGGCGTTGCCGAGGAGCCGGACGATCTCCGCCGCCAGCGCAGAGTGCTCCTCGGAACCACTAGGCATTGCGTAAATCTCACCGCCGAGAAATTCGTGTTTGCCCGTGGAGATCATTTCCAGCGCCACGTAGTCGGCGTAGGTAGCGATGGAGGCGCCGCGGCTCGCTCATGCAGGCGAGTCTAGTCGGATTCATCGTCATCCTCGCGATCCCTTGCCTCTCCCGCCCCTTCGGCGTACCTTTCGCGCACACATGAAAACGATTCGTCCGGTCGTCACCGCGGTGATGTTGGTGTTGGTTTTGTCGCCGTCGCTCGCGAAGGCGGCGAGTTTCAGCAAGCCCTCGGCGGCGTATGACTGGCTGGATATCTCTCTTGAGGCCACGGCGCGCGAAGTCGATCGGCATGGGGCGCGGCCGACGATCATTTCGCGCACTCTCGCCATCGCGCTGACGGCGATGTACGACGCCTGGGCGGCGTATGACGAGAGGGCGGTGGGGACGCGGCTTGGTGCGTCGCTCAGGCGGCCGGCGGCGGAACGGACGGTGGCGAATAAGGAGACGGCCATCGCGTATGCGACGTATCGGGCGCTGATCGATGTGTATCCCGAGGACAAGGCGTGGATTGATTCGCAGATGCGGGGGAAAGGATTCGATCCCGATGATGCATCCGTCGATCTTGCTACGCCGCAGGGCGTCGGCAATGCCGCAGCGAAAGCGGTCTGCGCATACCGGCATCACGATGGAGCGAATCAGTTCGGCGATGAGGTGGGATCGAACGGCGTGCCGTATTCGGATTACACCTACTACGCGCCGGTGAACACTCCTGAGAAGCTGAACGATCCGAACCGGTGGCAGCCGATTCCGTTCGTCAATCCGAAGGGTGGTTTCGTCACTCCGGGATTTCTGACGCCGCACTGGTATCGCGTCAAGCCGTTCGCGCTCGATCGCAGCGATCAGTTCCGCGCTCCCGTTCCGCCGCACGTCGATTCGGTGCAGTTGCGGAACGAAACGGACGAAAACATCGCGATGAACGCCGGTCTGACTCCCGAACAAAAGGCAACCGTTGAATTCATGCGTGACGGGCCGCGCTCGACGGGGCAGTCGGGGCATTGGCTGAAGTTTGCGCAGCTCGTTTCGAAGCGCGATCACAACGATCTCGATCGCGACGTGAAGCTGTTTTTCGCCGTCGGCAACGTGGCCATGGATGCGTTCATCGCCTGCTGGGAGACGAAGCGCTACTACGACACCTCCCGTCCGTGGACGCTGGTTCGCTATTACTACGCGGGGAAGAAAGTCGTTGGCTGGGCCGGGCCGGGGAAGGGCGTCGTCGAGTTGCCCGCCGAGGAGTGGCATCCGTATTCGCCGTTCACGTTTGTGACGCCGCCGTTCCCTGGCTACGTTTCGGGGCACAGCACGGTCAGCGGCGCGTGCGCGAAGACGCTCGAGCTGTTCACGGGCAGCGATTACTTCGGCGAAGTGGAGAAACGCAAAGCTGGCGTGCTCACCGAGGCCGATGTTGATTGCGTGACGATGCAGGCGCGGGATGGGAAGGCTGCGCAGCCTGTGAATTGCGATGTCGAGTTGAAGTTGCCGACCTTCACCGCCACCGCGGAGCTGGCCGGCATTTCGCGCGTGATGGGCGGCTATCACATCCAGGCCGACAACATCGAAGGTCTGGCCCTCGGGCGCAAAGTCGCGCAGTTCGAATGGCCGCGCATCCGCGCGTACTTCGACGGGACCGCTCCGGCGGCGAAGGACTAATGAGCCGCCGACTGCTTTGGTTTCTTCTTTTGATCATCGCCGCGATCGCGCTGGCGATGGTGCTGATTCCGGCGATGGTCATTCAGCCGTTCCGGCCGCAATCGCCGCGTGGACTGGAGATCTCATTCGCGTTGAAGCGCATCGCCCCCGTATTGACGATCGTGACGTTGATCGCCTGCTTCGCGCTCATCATCAAACTGTGGCGCGGCGCGCGTTGGAGCCGGATCGCTCTCGTCCTGCTCATGGTGCCGGCGGTGCTCAGCGCGTGGTTCGCGCGGCAGAATCATTTCGAATGGATGTTCAACCCGCTGGCGAAGGCGGGATACGTGACGGCGAGTGCGGCCACGTTCGTCGCCGACTCCGATCTGGTCATGGCCGTGGCACGCAACGGCGAGGCGGCCGCGTATCCGATCCGGCAGCTCGCGTATCACCACCTCGTGCCGGACACGGTCGGCGGCGTACCGATCGTCGTCACTTATTGAACGCTCTGCCACACCGGTCTGGTGTGGGAGGCGACGATCGACGGAAGGACGCTGCACTTCCATCTGGCCGGGATCAACAACCAGAACTTCATCATGCGCGATGAGGAGACCGGCTCCTGGTGGCAGCAGGTCAGCGGCGAAGCGATCCTCGGCCCACTCAAAGGGCGCCGCCTGACGCGCGTGCCGATGGATGAGATTTCGTTCGCGCTCTGTAAGCGTGAGCAGCCGCGAGGGCGGGTATTGCGTCCCGATCCGCGCGTGGCCAAACGCTACGCCAGTGCCGATTGGGAAGCGGGCATCGCCAAGTTGCCGGTGGCGACGCGGATTAGCGACAAGCGTCTCGATCTGCGTGAATTGATCGTTGGAATCGTGGTGAACGGTCGCGCCAAGGCGTATCGGATGACCGATGTGCAGTCGCAGAACCCCATCATCGATTCCGTCGGTGGCGTTCCGATCATCATCGTCGCCGATGGCCAATCCGTTCGGGCGTTTTCACGAGTGGTCGATGGAAAGGCAGTGGATCTTTTTGCGAAGCCGGACACGCCATCGTTCGTCGACGCCACCACAGGCAGCGAGTGGGATTTTGCCGGCCGCGCAATCCACGGCCCGCTGGCCGGCCGCCAGCTGCAACGGATCGAAGTGCTGCGCGACTTCTGGTTCGACTGGCGCGCGTATCATCCCGACACGTCGGTTTACAGCGTTGGTCTGATGAAACGACGGTCCTGACCGCGATCCGCAGCGCCCTTCCATAAATACGCTCGTGGTTACGTAAGTTACGTATTCACAGAGTTTGCATGGATACCCGATCGCGCTACACTCCCGCGTCATCCCCACAATTGAGAGGCAGCAAGCGATGAATTTTGATCGGGCATTCGTCACGTATCCCGATGGACGTTCGGCGTCTCTCACGCCGGCGGAGTTCTACGCCATCCCGCTTGGGGAACGGATTCAACTGCTCACCACACGCTGTCTGAAGTTTGAAAAAGACAACCTGCCGATCGCACCGTTCGATGCGTTGAGGAAAAAGTGAAGCGGCGCGCTCTCATCACCACCTTGCTCGTCGTTGCCGGCTTGATCTGGGCGGCCACGGTTGGCGCGATGTATCACGCAGTGCGCACCTTCGAAACGACGCCGGGCCGCGGCGCAGCCGCGCGGATGATGTGGCCGGTGCGGAGCCGCATCGTCCCCGAACGCAATCGCTGGACGCTGGTCATGCTCATTCATCCGCACTGCAGTTGCACCCGCGCCAGTCTTCAGGAGCTGGAGCGGATCATCGAGATGTCGGGACCGTCGCTGCAGACGTACGTGTTCGTCTACCGGCCTTCGGACTTCCATTCAGGATGGGAGAAGACCGAGACGTTCGAAGCAGCGAAACATCTTCAACGAGCACACGTCATCGTCGACCCCGATGGACGCGAGGCCAGACTGTTCGGCGGGTTCACCTCGGGCCAGACATTTCTTTACGACGGCGACGGCGCGCTGCGCTTTTCCGGCGGCGTGACCTCCCTCCGCGGACATGCGG
>JAXDIO010000337.1:0-14310 GCA_034663965.1 Thermoanaerobaculia bacterium
CGTTGCATGCCTGGACGTTCGATGTCCCCGATTTTTCCATCGTGGTCGGCAACAAATCCGGCGAGGCCTCGGCCTTCCATCTCAACAACTCCGCGTTCCGGCGCGAGACGTTTCTCGCGCGTCCGCTCGACGCGCGTATCCGCCGCGACGGCGGCTGCGTTCTGCTCTATCACGAGCTGCGCGCGGCGGGCGCCCGCATCATGTATGCGCCGCAGGCGCGCGTGTCTCACGGGCTCGACTTCGCTCAACGGGGATTGCTGAAAAAACACTTCAACAGAGGCTTCGACGGAGTCACCGTCTATCGCGCTGACGAGCGCGCCGTGCTTCGGGGAACGCGACTATTTCGCCGCTTCGGCGCTCTCGCCCTGATCGCGTTCCTCCCACGCCGCATTCTGCTCGACTGGCTGCGTCTGATCCGCAATTACGATCAGATGGGCATCGCGCCGGCTGCGATCCCGTATTTCGCTGCCGTCATCGTCGTCACCCGGCTCATCGCGCTGACGGGCGGCATCACAGCGGTCTTCCGGGCCGGGCACACTCCTCTCACGACCGCGGCGCCTTCGAGGTAAGCGTTGTTGCGCGGAGCCACCATCGTCTGCCTTTCGTCGATCGATTGGGCGTTCAACTGGCAACTTCCACAGGAGGTCGCCTCGGCATTCGCGGCAGGCGGAAATCGCGTGCTCTATGTCGAAAACACCGGCGTGCGCCGGCCCTCGATTCGCGACGCTGCACGGCTGCGCGATCGATTCAGAAACTGGTCCGGTACGCCGGGAGGCGTGAAACCGGCGATCGATTATCTCGACGTTCTCTCACCATTGCTCCTCCCTTTTCCCTATGTGCGGGCAGCCGTTGCGATCAATGAACGGTTGCTGACGCGCGCCGTGCGGCGGTGGATAGGTTCCACAGATGCAACGCCGCTGATCGTGATCACGTTTCTGCCGACGCCGCTGGCCCGCGCGGTGATCCGTTCGCTGCAGCCGGACCTTGTCGTCTATTACTCGGCGGATCGCCTCGTGGAGACGTCGGCGCAGGCGGGAGAGTTGCGGCAGTCGGAGCCGCTGCTTTTGGCCGAGGCTGGACTGGTACTGACCACGTCTCACGGGCTGCAGAAAACCGCGGCGTCGATTGCGAAACGCGTGGAGTACCTGCAGTGTGGTGTGCGCTCCGCAGCGTTCGCGCGCGCCCGGCGCGAGGCCGTCAGGCGCCCGGCCGCCTTCGACGGCCTGGCCGGTCCCATCATCGGCTTTACCGGCACCCTGCGAAACCAGATCGATGTCGCGATGCTGACCGAGGTGGCGACCCTGGCGCCGGATCTGAGCTTTGTCTTCATCGGTCCCGTCGCCGCGGACGTACGCCGTCTAGCCGCTCGTGCCAATGTCTGCTTTCTCGGCCCCGTTCACCATGACGACATCGTCAGATACACCGGTAGTTTTGACGCTGGCATCCTCCCCTACCTTTTGACCGACTTCACCGCCGACATCATGCCGGTGAAGTTGAAGGAGTATCTCGCTGCCGGTCTGCCGGTGGTGGCAACACACCTTCCCGAGATCTGCCGCTTTGCGAACCGGCATCCGGACACGATCTCATTCGGCGACACGCCGGACACGTTCGTCGCCGCTCTCCGCGTAGCGATCGCAGAAGACACGGCGGAAGCTGTCGAGAACCGGATGGAAATCGCCCGGCACTACGACTGGAACGTGCAGATGTCTCAGATGAGTGCGTGGATGGAGAGTGCGCTGGCGGCCCGCTGATGGCTACGTCAACCAATGCGACAGATCGCGGCCGATCAGTTCTCCGGTGGCGACGATGTCGTCGCGATACTGATCGGTGAGCCGGCGCCGGAGCGCTGGCGGCATCGGGTCGGGCTTGCGCAGGAACAGGCGGCGAAGCGGAGTTCCGAGTCCTGTCCCGCTGGCCCACGGAGCAGTTCGCGCCCACGAACTGGCGGTGGCGTTGAAGAACCGCGTCAGGCGGACGAATCGTGGAAAGAATGTGCGATTGAATTGGATGCTCGTGTCGACGGCGAAATCGGGATCGACACCGAGAAAACGGTACAGGCTCTGAACAGTGTCCTTCGGCCTGGTAATCAAATCATCGAAGAGAATGACCTTGATCTGCTCGCGTGGAAACGTGTCGAAGTAGCGCCGGAGCTTCGCATGGTAGAGGCCCGACTCGAACTGGTAGTTTCCCGGCTGCAGCACTTCGTCCGCGGAGAGCCATTCGCGGCTGTCCGTAAAACGCATCAGGTAGGCCGAATACCCTCGGTCGGCAGGCTGCCGCAACGTGGCAATGAGACGGACGCCGGGCAGATCGGCATGAATGCGGCCGACACCGCCAATCGCATTCAGATATCTCGGCGTCGCCTCCCCGATGGCGTGTTCGTTCCGGACTCCGTCGAACAATCGTTCATATTCGCTCCGGGACCGAACCGACCTCTTTCCGAAGAGCTGATCTTCTTCGGTGAAGTAGTTCGGCTCTTTCATCGGACTCATGTAGATGTCCGGATGCTGGCGGAGGTAGTGGTAAAGCGACGTCGTGCCGCCCTTCGCGGCGCCGATGATAAGGAAGTTCGGGAGCGTCATAAGCGGGCGACATTCTCGTACAGCTCTGCGTATTGCGCGACGGTCGATTGCAAGGTGAAGTGCTCCGATACGCGCTGCCTCGCGCGAACGCGCAACGCCTCCATTTCGGATTGCGGAAGATCGATCAGTTCCCGCACCGCGGCCGCCAGCGCCGCTGGATCGCGCGGCGGCGCGATGCGGCCGGTGTCGCCGATGATGAATCGCGATTCGCCCACGTCGGTCGCGGCGCATGGCACGCCGGCAGCCATCGCCTCCACGAGCACGTTCCCAAAGGATTCCGATCGCGACGAGAGCAAGTGAAGATCGAGGGCGGCGAAGATGCGGGCGATGTCCTCGTGAAATCCGAGGCGAAGTACGGAGCGCTCCAGATCGTGCGAACGGATCATCTGTGTAAGCGACGCGTTCGCGCGCTCCATCCCCGGACCGCAGAGAAGAAAACGGACCTGCGGATGCGTGGCGTTCACCTGCCGCGCCGCCGCAAGGAACGTCGCCAGATCCTTCACTGGATGAAAGCGCGCCACCAGCCCGATGAGCGGTGTGGCATCGTCCACTCCGAGCTCCGCGCGCACCGCGGCCCGCGCGGCAGGGTCCGGCTTGAACAGATCGACGTCGACGCCGTTGCCGATCACGCGGATTTTCTCCCGGCGATAGCGGCGCGGATTCCGGCTCACGTTCGCACGCGAGCACGAAACGATGTTGCGCGGAACGAGACCCGACACGGACGCGCAGACCTGCGTCACCATCCGCACCCGCACGCTCGACGCGAGCGGCTGCCAGCCGGAGTCGGAGAGCGATCCGCGAATGTTCCAGATCACCGGGATGCCCGATATCCACGCCGCCACGCCGCCGAGGAGGTCGGCATCAGGAAGCCAGGTCTGAACGATGTCCGGCGTTTCGCGCCGCAGGATCCGCATCACGCGGCGAAGCGGCCCCAAGCCGAGCGAGATGAACGGACGCGCATCGAGCGTCGTTACTCCGATATTCGCCGCATGAAGCGCGCCGGCGAGCGCGCGATCACGCGACAGGGAGATCACTTGCGATGTGAACCGGCCCGGATCAAGCCCGCGCGCAACATTGATCATCGTCCGCTCCGCCCCGCCCGCCGCGAGGCTGGTGATGACGTGCACGATTTTGATGGGCCGCAAGAGACTGGACATCCGCCGCGGTCGTAACGGCTGCCGGCGAGAAAAAGTCCTGCGCTCTACTCCGCGCAGACGAATCGGAATCGACCCACCGCGCGATCCGTTCTCTCTCCCACCGATGGAAGCCACCCCAGCCGTGCGTACGCCAATCCGCATCGCGCTCATGCGCGGCCTGCGCCGCCGCTGCCCTCGCTGCGGCGAAGGGCAGCTCTTCGAACACTTCCTGAAGACGTACGAACGCTGCTCCGAATGCAGCCTGCTCTATCAGCGCGACTACGGCGACACGCTGATGTTCATGATCATCACCGACCGCATCCCGCTCCTGGCCGGCATCGCCATCCTCTACTTCGGCATCCATCCGAACGGCTGGCTCAGCACGGCGTTTTTCTTCGGCGCGCTGTCGCTCCCGCTCCTCGCCACGCTGCGCGAACGCCAGGGCCTCGCCCTCGCGCTCGACTACCTCCTCCGCCTCCACTTCCGCGACGACTCCGACGAACTCCACGGCGGACGGGCGTACGTCCGGTCGTAACGTCCGCGCTCTGCGCCTCCTTACGCCAGATACAACACGTCGCCAACGCGAACCGTCCCGGTCCGAATCGTCGTCGCGTAGACCCCGGTGCAGTTCCGGTTGAGCCGCACGGCGGCCTTGAGGAGGCGCGGGTCGGTGGCGGCGGTGTCGGGATCGATGTTGAGCATCGCGCAACGGACGTCGCGCGTGCAGATGGAGACGGACGGCGCCTCCTCTCCTTCTCCGATGCGGAGTCTCTGTCCAACCCAAGCGTCCTCGGGGAACGGCGAGCCGTCCGAGGTTTCGACGAGGAGGTTGGGGCGAAAGCGGCGCGCGTCGGTGCCGACGCCTGCCTCGCCGGAGACGGTTGCGATCGACCTGTCCGTGATGATGGCCAGCGCGCCGTCATCGAAGATCCCGTTCTTGAGCTGCATCAGTTCGACCGGCGCGCCGTGCACGGCGGTGATCTCATCGCGCAATGCATCGCCGCGCAGTTCCAACTCCTCCCCTTTCGGCGTTCGTACGCGCGACGGAAGCGCGTTGTCGCTGTCGCGCAATGGGATGTAGGTGACGAGCGATGCAAGATGGCCGGCGGTGAGCCACGGCATGCCGGTCATGACGCCGGACCGGCGGAAGGCGAATCTCCGATCGCCCTCGAGGCCATGCCACCCCAATTCTGCGGAGTCCATTCGCTCACCGGCCATCGACTTCACGGGGTAGCGATAGATGGCGCTGATGCGGCCAACTTCAGTCATCTGTTTTTCTTCGGATGAGAAGTGCTCCGTGTCCTCGCGTTAAACGGCGCCGGTTCCGATTACGTCCAAGAGGTTTTCTCCGCGCCTCCGCGGCTCCGCGTGAAAGCATTTCGAACCTACTTCGCCGCCTGGAGTTCCTTCGCGACCCGCTCCGCTTCCCCGAAGACGCGCATGAAGTTCTCGCCCATGATTTTCTTGATGTCCGCGTCGCTGTAGCCGCGGCGTTTCAGCTCCGCGGGGATCGCCGGGAGCTTGCTCACATCCTCCATCCCCTCGGGCGTGCCCGGGATGCCGTCGAAGTCGGAGCCGATGCCGACGTGATCGATGCCGGCAACTTTCACCATGTGATCGATGTGATCGACGATCACCGTCCACGACACCTTCGGCAGCGGGTTGGCGGCCATCAGTTTGCGCACGCCTTCCTGATACACGGCGCCTTCGTCAGGGTCCTTTGCTTTCAGCGCCGCGATCTCCGGTTTCAACTTCTCATCGCGAGCCTTCGACGCTTTTGCGACTTCGTCGGAAAGGAAGACGGGATAGAAGTTCACCATGGCCACGCCGCCGTTTTTCGCCAGCGCGACGAGCATGTCGTCGGTCATGTTGCGCGGTGCGCTGGCGAGAGCGCGCGAGGACGAATGCGAGGCGATGACGGGCGCTTTCGACACTTCGACAACGTCGTAGAACGTCTTGTCGGCGACGTGGGAGATGTCGACGAGCATGCCGAGGCGGTTCATTTCGAGGACGACCTGCTTGCCGAAGGGGGTCAGGCCGCTGTGTTTCGCTTCGTCCGTGGACGAATCGGCCCAGTTGTTCGTATTCGTGTGCGTCAGCGTCATGTAGCGTGCGCCGAAACGGTAGAACGCGCGCAGCAGATCGAGCGAGTCTTCGATGGCGTGGCCGCCTTCGATGCCGATGAGAATCGCGCGGCGATTCTCGGCGACGGCGGCGCGGATGCCGGCGGTCGAGGTTGTGAAGCGGACCCACGACGGGTAGTTGTCCGCCATCTCATGGATCGTCTCCATGATCTTCATGCAGTACGCGGCCGCGCCTTTGTTCGCGTACTTGGCGGGGACGTACGCGGCGAAGAACTCGGCGTCGAGTCCGCCGGCCTTCATGCGCGGATAGTCGAAATGGCCGCGCGTGTTCAGAACGCCGAGGTCAAAGGGATGATCGAGAAATTCGGAGGGAGTGTCGGCGTGGGTGTCGACGGTAATCGCGGGCGGCGCCGGCTTGGCGACGGGCTTCGCCTTGCCTGCGGCGAAGAGCGGAGTGGCGAGTGCTAGTACGAGAAGAGCCGATGCGATGCGTTTCTGCATCGGCGAAGAGTAACAGGGTGGGAGTGGGGAGTTGGGTGTGGGGAGTTGGAGGGGCCGGGGTTTTGCTCCTACACCCGACTCCCAACTCCCCACCCCCGAAACGCTAGTTGTTCGACGGCGCCTGACTGATCTGCTCGATCGTCTGTCCGACTTTGCCGTCCTGATTCGTTTCCGTGGAGATGTCGCCGATCGAGACGATGCCGACCAGCTCGTCGCTGCTGTTCACGACCGGGACGCGCCGGATCTGCGCGCTGCTCATCATCGACAGCACGTCGGCGATGGGCGTGTCTTCCTTCACCGAACGCACGGACTTGGTCATGCACTCGTTGACCTTCGCGTTGGCCGGGTCTTTCCCCTCGGCCACAAAACGGACGACGATGTCGCGGTCCGTGACCATGCCGACAACCTTGCGGCCATCGACCACCGGCACGACTCCGGTATCTTCGCTGGCCATGATCCGCGCAGCGTCACGAATGCTGTCTTTCTCCGAGACCGTCGTGGGATTCGGCGTCATGACGTCGCGCGCGCTGCGCGAGCCTCCGCCCGATTTCTGATTCCGTTCCTGAGCCATGAATCCTCCTTGATTACAGAGGAAGGAGGAGCAAGCCGCGTGCCCCGGTCAGAACACGAATCGCAGACCGACGCCGATGGTCGCGTAGCGCGGCTTCGGGTTGTAAAAATGTACCCAGTGATAGGCGGCCTCGACGCTGATTCCGACGCTGCGGTTGAGCGGGAAGAGGCCGTTCACGCCGCCGACGAAGCCGTAGTCGCTCTCCGAACGGTTGCTCCCGGTTTGGCGGTAGAGACCGGTGCCTGCGAACAGGCCCGTCGATCCGAAGGGCTCGGAGAAGCGGTATTCGATGACTGCGTCCGCGTATTCGATCTGGCCTTTTGGATCGACGTCAGCGGGATCCACAAAGGGGACGCCGTTCGCATCTTTCGATTGGAACGCCGTCTTCGCGTTCATCCTGCCGAGCTTGATCTTGAAGATCGTGTCCTCTTCCAGGGTGACGCCGTAGGAGATCTCTTCGAAACCATGCTGGAAATCGGACTTACCGCCGGCCGCGGTCTTCAGCGCTTTCGCGCCGCCGGCCAGCACGTCGATCTCGTTGTGCTGCGCGAAAACAGGGAAGGCGGCCACAAGCGAAAATCCGAGGAGAATCAAGGTCTTTTTCATACGAGCCTCACTATATCGAAATCGGGGGTCGGGAGTCGGAGGTCGCGAGTCGGAGATAAGAGCCTTGTTTCTCTCTACGACACCCGACCCCCGACACCCGACTCCCGTACAATCCCTTCATGCTGCAAACGTTGTCCTCCTTAGGACGTGAGACGGCCCGAATCGTTCTGCACGCATCGTGCGTGGCCTGCGGCGGGGAGCTGCCGTGGCGCGATCGGACGGCCTCGTGCTGCGCGCCGTGCTGGGCGGCGATGCCGGCGATTGCGGCGTCGAAGTGCCGCTTCTGCGCGATGCCGTGGGCCGGCGATCCCGATCCCGATTTCGTCTGCGGACCATGCCTCACCAACCCGCTGCCGGTCGAATGGACCGAGGCGTGGGGCTGCTACCGCGGCTCGCTCGAGCGCGTGTTGCATGCGTTCAAATTCAATCGCCACGATTTCTTCGCCGATCCGCTCGCCGAGCTTGTGGAGCAGATGATCCGAGCGCGCGGCGATCTCGATTTTGACGCCGTCGTTCCGGTGCCGATGCATCGCGCGAAAATTCGCCGCCGCGGTTACAACCAGGCCGAACTTCTCGCCCGCGCACTCGCGAAACGCCTCGGCATCCGCTGCGATACATCGCTGTTGACCAAGACGCGCGACCTCGCCGCGCAGTCGAAACTGCCGCGCGCCGCCCGATCCGGTAACGTCCGCGGTGCGTTTCTGGCGTCCACAAACTCGGCGCGCATTCTGCTCGTGGACGACGTCTGCACGACCGGCGCGACGATCCGCGCCTGCGCGGCGGAACTCGTCCGCGCCGGAGCAGCGCGGGTGGCGGCGGTGGTGGTGGCGAAGACGGAGTAGATTTTTTAAGTTCAATCCTGCGGCGGAGCGCGCAGGATCTCCGGTGGCACCACGCGGCTGTCGGATGAAGCACAATTCGTTCGGTATCACCGGAGATCCTGCGCGCTTCGCCGCAGGATAGAGTTAGGGACGACAACTCAATGCCCGATTACGACCTGATCATCATCGGCGGCGGCATCATCGGCGGGAGCGTGCTGTATCACCTCGCGCAGCTCGGCTATCCCGGGCGCGTGCTCGTACTGGAGCGCGAGGATGCGTTGTCGAAAGGTTCCACCGCTCTTTCCGCCGGCGGCTTCCGCAACATCTGGACGACGCCGATCAACATGCGGCTAACCAGCTACTCGATCAAAAAGCTCGCGGCGTTTCAGGACGAGCTGCGCTTCCCCATCGGCTTCGATCAGCGCGGCTATCTCTTCTGCCAGTACGAGGAGAATTTCGAAAGCGCGAAAGCGTACGGCGCGGAGTGGGCGAAGAACGGCGTCGCCATCGAATTTCTCGATGCGAAAGAGGTCGAAGCGAAAGTTCCCGGGCTGCGCGCGGGCATCGATCACATCGATCCCGAGGTCAACGAAATCCTGCAGATGAAACCGATCGCGGGAGGAGTGTTCGGACCGGAGTGCGGAAGCTTCGATCCATCCGCGGCGGCGCAGGGCTACTTCGAACGAGGACTGGAAGGATTCGACGGCCGTTCGGAGCTGCGGCTGAATGCGACGGTCAAGAAGCTGCGCATCGTCGACGGCAAGTATCGCGGCGTGGAGATGGCGGACGGCTCATTCATCGAGAGCGAGAAGATCGTCGTCGCCGCAGGCGCGTGGACGAATCAACTGCTCGAAGTGTCCGGACTCTCCGGCGACGACCTGCCGCCGGTGATCCCGCTCAATCGCATGCTCTTCATCACCAACATGCCGCCGATCGAAGGCTTCGAGCGCATTCCGATGACGATCATCGACAACGGCGTCTACTTTCGCCCCGAGGGACCGAATTTGATGATCGGCCGCGCCGATCCCGATACTCCAGCCGGTTTCGACACGACGCCGGATGCCACGTATTACGAGGAGAAAATCAACTACTACATGCAGGAACGCATCCCCGGCATGGAGCGTTGCAGGCTGATGTCGATGTGGGGCGGCCTCTACGACACGAACGACGTCGATCACAATGCTGTCCTCGGCGAGCACCCGCACGTCAGCAATCTGATTTTCGCGACAGGCTTCTCCGGCCACGGCGCGATGGAGTCGCCCGCGGCCGGTCTCGCGCTATCCGAACTACTGCACTACGGCGAGTACCGCACCCTCGACATCACGCCGCTCTCGATCCGCCGCTTCTGGGAGAACAAACCGATCCACGAAACGATCGTGATCTGAAATCAGAAGGCAGAGGTCAGAAGGCAGAAATGGAGGCTGCTTTTCTTCTGCCTTCTGCTTTCTAACTTGGAAACACTTCCCACTTCGGCCGCTCCCGATAGCGATCGTGCATCCACACCCACTGCTCGGGGACGCGGCGGATTTGCGCTTCGATGTCGGCGGTGAGGCGGGCGGTGAGCGCGACCGGATCGTCGGTCTCTTGCACGATGATCGGCTCGAGGATGCGGATGTGCAGCTTGCCGTTTCTCCGCTCGCCGAACATGCGCGTGATCGGGACACCCATGCGGACGGCGAGGCGCGCGGGACCGATCGCCGTCAGCGCGGGGCGTCCGAAGAACGGCACCTTGATGCTTTCGGCGCGGATGTTCTGATCGATGAGAAACGCCAGGATGCTGCCGTGGCGGATGGCGCGGATCATTTCGCGGGCAGCAGCCGTGGAGCCGCGTTCGATCGTGTGGATGCCGACCTTCGCGCGCAGTTCGGTGGCGAAGAGGTTCAACTTCGGCTCGTCGCGGCCTCGATGCAGAACCGTCACCGGCGTCCGCAGCGCGATCGCGTGCGCGATCCACTCCCAGTTTCCGCAGTGGCCGGTGATGCCGATCATCCCCTCACCCGGCCGCAGGTTTTCCAATCCTTCGAATGTCGTCGTACGCGCGCACGTCTCGGCGTCGAGATTGGGCAGCCAGAGCACCTCGGTCAGCGTCATGCCGAGGTGATGAAACATCTTTCGGATCGTCGTGCGGCGGCGGCGAGGCGTCCAGTCGGGAAACGCCGCAGCGATATTCGCGAGCGCGCGGCGGCGATCGTGACGGAGCAGATGCCATCCGAGATGGCCGAGGAAGATGCCGATGCCGCGCGCAAAACTGAGCGGCAGGCGGCGCACAACCGCGCTGATAACGCGCAGGGTGCGGTAGAGGATGCGGCCGCGGCGGGCGCGGTGTTCGGGGATGTTGCCGCGGCGGATGCGATGGAAGACGCGGGCGCGTTGCGCACGCTGTTCGGGAAGTTCCACGCGGCGGATTCTATGGGACGGCTGCTATCCTCACGGTGAATGACCACCGCGCGCGACATTCGCGTCATCGTTTCCGACGTCGACGGCGTCTGGACGGACGGCAAGATCATCTACGCCGGCGACCGCTCCGAGGTGAAGGAATTCAACGTTCGCGACGGCCTCGGCGCAAAGCTCGCGCAGCGCGCCGGGATCACGATCGTGCTGCTGACGTCGCGCAGTTCACCAGCGCTGATGCGCCGCGCGAAAGAGCTTGGGATTACGGAGCTGCATCAGGGCGCCGCCAACAAACTCACCGCGTGCGAGTCGATCCTGACGAACCTCGGAGCGGGCCTTCACGAAGTCCTCTACATCGGCGACGACCTACCCGACCTCGCGCCGATGCTGCGCGCCGGCCTCTCTGCCGCGCCATCCGATGCGGCGCCCGAGGTGCACGCGGCGGCAGCGTGGAAACTCGAGTCTCGCGGAGGCCAGGCGGCCTTCCGCGAGTTGATCGAGCGCTTGTTGCGCGAGCGCGGCGAGTGGGACGCGATCGTCAAAGACTTTGAGCGTTAGACGTTCGGCGCGAAGACGGAAAGGCTGTCCGCGAACTCGACCTTCGGCTGGCTGCTGATGCCTGCCGCGGCAACGCCAGCGGCGAGACGGTTTTGCACGAACGCGTCGAATTTCTCTCTCGAATCCCACAGGTCGACCACATGAAATCCATCGCTGCCGAGCCACGCCGTGTGGAACTTCGCGCCGTCCGGCACATTGCCTTCCCAATTCACCGACTGCCGTACCTGCTCGTACTGCTCCTTCGTCACCTCGGGCCAATGCATCGCCATCACTGTCGCCATGAGTTCGTCCTCCGCGCAACTTACGGAGGAGTCGGCGAACTGGATTTGCGCACGAGCAACATCGCCGCGCGAATGACCGCCGCCCACGTTCCGACATTAATGATGATGAGCAGAATCACCACTCCCGATTTGGCGAGGCGAGGGAACTCGGCGAAGTCGGTAAAGCCGAGGAGATCGATGGCGATGCTGGCGGGCCATCCGGGCCACGCCCACGATCCGAACCACGCCAGTAGCGTCATCGCGATCCCGCCAAGCGCGGCGAGGAATCCTCGGCTGAGACGCATGCGCCAGTCTGGCACACCTGGGAGCGCGGGCGTCTCGCCCGCGGTTCTCTTTCACCATCCGCGCGAGGCGGCGGGCGAGACGCCCGCGCTCCCAGGAAAGAAACCTCTGGACAAATCCGCATCTCCGGCAGCATCGTTTTACTTTCCGACGACATCATGATCAGGTGCTTGATTGCAGCGCTGTTGATCGCGCTTCCCGCGTTTGCGCAGGAAAACGATGCGCTGCTCACCCCTCTCCCCGTCCGCGATCAATACCTGCTCAACAACGGCTTCTTTTTTTTCGAGCCGGAAGGGGCGCGCGTGCTCGACAACGACGCATGGCTCGTCGACGTCCACACTGCCGACTCGAACACCTTCGCGAAGTCACGCTGGATCAGCCACAACATCGAGGGCGACACCGACCGACGCACCGGCGACCAGACCCTCGGCATCATCCGCATGGACCCCGGCACCACGATCTTCCTCGTCGATGGCGAAACGCATCGCACCACGATCAATGCGCATCGCGGTTTCGGCAACAACCTCGAAGTCGGCATCTCCGTGCCATTCGCCTACATCGGCGGCGGTTCGTCCGACAGTTTCATCGAGCACTTCCACGCCGCGCTCAACCTCGGCGACAACCAGCGCGTCGCGGTGCAGCGCAATCACGAAACGGTCTTCATCCGCACCGCCGACAACACTTACCTTCGCGAGCGCCCGGCGCACAGCCACCTCGGCGACGTGTCGATCTCCGCGAAGTACGAGTTGCCGGCGCTCGAGGATCGCAACCTGGCCATCTCCGCGCAGGCGGCTATCGAACTGCCGACGGGAAACGCGCAGACACTCGACGGCTCCGGATCCATCGACGGCGGACTGCAGCTGCTTGCCACGCGCGACTTCGGCAACACGCGCATCAACGCTTCCGCCGGTCTGCTCTTCCTCGGCCACAACACGCCGATGGACCTGCAGTCGCAAATCGTCATCACCGACTCCATCGGCGTCTCGCGCCTGCTCGCGTCGCGCACGTCGGCCACCGTGCAACTGACCGTTTCGCAGAGTCCCTTCCGAGGAATCGGCGCGCCGGAGTTGACGAGGCGGTCGTATCAATTGACCACGGGTCTGCAACACGCATTCGGCTCGGGGCTCACCGCGTACGGCGGCATCGTCGAGAACCTCATCACCTACCAGAACAGCGCGGATGCCGGGCTGGTGCTCGGCATCGCGCGGCGATTCTGAACGCTAGCCCGTCAGTATTTCGGCCCCGGATCGTAACCTGGAGTACCGACCGGGAAGGTGCCCTGCATGCTGAGGTGGCCCGTGCTGCACGTGGTGATCGTGCAGTAGTACTGGTACGTTCCCTCGGCACTCAGCGTGACGGTTCGCTCGAAGACGGCCGCGTCGGGAGGCACGGTGATGTCGAGGACGACGGCGCCGTCGGCATCGACGAGCCGGAAACCGTGCGTGGTGTCGTGACCGCTGAACCGGAAGGTGACCTTGGCGCCCGGCTGCAGCAGGCCCTGCGTGATCGCCGGTGAAATCGCGATCGATGACGAGCGGGTGGTTACGTTGAAGACGTTCCCCGTCGGCGGTACGACTGCTACGCCAGTATCCTCGGCCGCAGGAATGTAGGTTGGATCGGTGGTGCCGTTGTCGATGACGGATCCATACGCAACGATCGGCTGGTCGGAGGAGTAAGAGAGCCAGGAATCGGTGAGGTCGGCGTTCGCGGGAATCGAATCGATGAAGAAAGAGTAGCTGTTCGGCCCGATCACGCCGTACGGCGGCATCACAATCGTCTTCTGATTGCCGACGACGGCGTTGTTCTTGTCGTATAGGTGGAAGGTCACGTTCGCGGCGCTCGAGTTCGGATTCGCTGCGCCCACATTCGTCCGGAACGTGCCGCCCGCCTGCAACTGGATGATCACGCCCTTGGCCTTGGCGCTGGACGCGTCGACTCCGGCCACGAACTGTCCGAGCGTGCCGGCGGTGGAGACGGCATAGATGCGCTGCGTAGCCACGAAGTCGTCGTCGGACTTGAGTCGGATCGCACCGAGTCCGCCGGCATGAAACAGCGACGAGACGACGTCGTTGTAGACGACCTGCTGGCGCTTGAGCACCGTGATCGGCGCGAGCGGCTGAACGGCGGAGTTGTCCACGTTGCCGACCGGCAGGTAGTAGGCCTGGATCTGGATGTCCTTGGTTGTCGACGGATTGAAAATCCGCGCGTCGGTGCGGAAAGTGCCGCCGGCCGTGGTGCCGCCGATGCTGAGCCAGACCTCTTTCGCTGACGCGGCAGTGGCGATGAGAAGAAGAGCAGTAAGAGTTAGAAAGCGCAGACGCATGTTGAATCCTCCGTGGCGAATGAAGATTCTACATGGTCAATCTTGTGAAAGTGAGCGCCGTCACGTCCGTCACCGTTTCGTTTCGCGGAGGACGAAGCGCGCTCGACCGCATAATGCGCGTCCGATGAACGCCCCCTACCCTCTCGAACCCGATGCTTCGGAGATGCACCGACT
>JAXDIO010000347.1:0-19676 GCA_034663965.1 Thermoanaerobaculia bacterium
TGCGTCTCGCTGCCGGCCCCCTGACCCTCAACTTTCGCTGGCAACCGAGGGCGGCGCAAGCATCCCATTCGGCAGCGAGGACGCAGCCGAGCCAGCCGGCGAGACGCCAGCGCTCCGGTCGCGCAAACGCTTAAGTTAAGGTCATTGCCCGCACTACGCGGGCATCGGAATCGGTGGTTTCAATCCACGGGTCCACGCGCGATGTTGCGCGATCGCGGCGATGAATTTGGTTGCGACCTTCGCCACATCCTTGTCGCCTCCGGTGATCACGCCCGCGCGCGGATCGGCATCCGGTCCCGCCTCGGGATGCGGACGCGCGCCGCTGATTCCGGCCGCATCGAACAACTTCGTCCCCGCGCCGGTCGCGGCAATCGCCTTGTAGTGCTTGAACGCATCGACCACGAACTCGATCGCCTGCGGCTCGTTCGCCAGCAACTGCACTCCCGCTTCGCCGCCGGGAACGTAGACCGCGTCGAAGAGGACCGAACTCGCCGTCAGCACGCTGTGCTCCGCATTCAACTCGCCGCCCTCGGCGGTGCGGAACGGACCGACGTGGCGTCCGACCATATGCGTCGTCGCGCCTTGCGCCATCAGCGCTTTTTCCATCCGCGCGATCGCCGCGCCGTCGCTGCCGTCCGAAACGAGGATCGCCACCTGCCGCGTCTTGATCGAATCCTTCACGGTATTCGCCATGCTCACGGCCGGCGACGGCGCGATGTCGCGATTCGCTTTCTTCGGCTGGTAGTCGCGCGGATTGCCGTCGGCCGGGAAGCTGAGATTCATCGGCCCGTCGATCTTCGGGATCTTCTTCATTCCCAATCCGACCGCAACTCGTTGCGCGAGTTCGCCATCGACCTGATTCAGCATCGCCACCATCCGCTCACGCACGGCCTGCACCGTCAACTTGCCGAGCTCGAACTGCAGCGCCTGAACGATGTGCTCCTTCTCCGGATCGGACTGACTGCGCCAGAACATCAGCGCCTGCGTAAAGTGATCGAAGAACTTGTCGCTGCGTCCGCGCACTTTCGAGCCGTGCATTTTTTCGGCGAACGACGCGAAGCCGTTGTCGGCCGCGCCGGCCTGGAACGGACAACCGCCGCCGAGGGTATTCGGTTCATAGGCGACACGTCCCGTGTTGATGGTCTGACGCATGTGGCCGTCACGCTGTCCGTTGTGCACCGGAGAGATCGGACGGTTGATCGGGATCTCGTGGAAGTTCGGCCCACCGAGGCGGATGAGTTGCGTGTCGAGATACGAAAAGAGGCGGCCCTGCAGCAGTGGATCGTTGGAGAAATCGATCCCGGGGACGACGTTGCCGACGTGGAAAGCAACCTGCTCGGTCTCGGCGAAGAAATTGTCGGGATTGCGATTCAGCGTCAGCTTCCCGATCCGCTGCACCGGCACCAACTCCTCGGGTATGAGCTTCGTGGCGTCGAGCAGATCGAAGTCGAACGAGTTCTCGTCCTTCTCTTCCACGATCTGGACGCCGAGCTCCCACTCCGGAAAGTTGCCGCTGGCGATCGAGTCCCACAAGTCGCGGCGATGAAAGTCAGGATCCTTGCCGGAGATTTTCTGCGCCTCATCCCAGACCACCGAGTGCACGCCGAGGAGCGGTTTCCAGTGGAACTTCACGAAGCGCGACTGGCCGCGTTCGTTGATCATGCGGAACGTATGCACGCCGAAGCCTTCCATCATCCGATAGCTGCGCGGGATGGCGCGGTCGGACATGACCCACATGATCATGTGCATCGACTCGGGCATGAGCGAGATGAAGTCCCAGAAGGTGTCGTGCGCCGACGCCGCCTGCGGCATTTCGTTGTGCGGCTCCGGCTTCACGGCGTGGATGAGGTCGGGGAACTTGACCGCGTCCTGGATGAAGAAGACCGGGATGTTGTTGCCGACGAGATCGAAGATGCCTTCATCGGTGTAGAACTTGACGGCGAAACCGCGGACGTCGCGCGCGAGATCGGTCGAGCCGCGCGATCCGGCCACGGTTGAGAAACGGACGAAGACTGGCGTGCGGCGGGCGGGATCGGTCAGAAATCCAGCCTTCGTGTACGCCGACATCGCGCCGTCGTAAACCTGAAACACGCCATGCGCCGCCGAGCCGCGCGCGTGGACGATGCGCTCGGGAATCCGCTCGTGATCGAAGTGCGTGATCTTTTCGCGAAGGTGAAAATCTTCGAGCAGCGACGGCCCGCGCTCGCCGGCCCGCAGCGAGTTCTGGTCGTCCTCGATGCGCGTTCCATGATTCGAGGTGAGAAACTCCTGATCGGGATACTCGCGATTCTTCTCCATCTCCGCGACTTTGCGGCTGCTGTCCTGCCGCGGCTTCCGCTTCGCGGCGGGATCGGTCGGTGATGCGGGCGCGGTCGCGGCGCGCGGCGCGCGTTTCTGTGATTTCGTTTGTTTCGTAGCCATGAGTTCCCCCTGTGCGCGATGACCCAATGCGCGAGGCTTGCCATGCTGCGCAAGCACCAGCACAGACAAGAGTGTCTGTGCCACATTGCTCCTGCCGTACTTGGCAGACTGCGGTTACAGCAGGATGGTGTGGCACAGACACTCTTGTCTGTGCTTTTGCAATCGCGCGAGCTGAGGTTGAATCCCAGAACCCCGCCCTACTCGCGCAAATACATCTCCACGCACTTCGCCAGCGCCTCGACTTCGATCGGCTTTCGAAACACGCGGCGCACCATGCGCGGACATCGTTGGAAGATCGCGGCATCCGGCAGCACGCTGGCCTCGGTCGAGGTGATGACCAGCACGGCCGGCGGATCGTCGAGCGACTTCACCGAGGGATCGGAGGTAAGCGCTTCGAGCGAGTCGAGGACGTCTACGCCGCTCATCTTCGGCATCAGCACGTCGAGGATGACCACCGAGTACGGGGTGATAGCGATCTGATGGAGCGCTTCGACGCCATCGCGCGCGCCGTCGACGTCGACGGACTCGTGCGCTCTCAGGAATTCGATGAGCAGGCGGCGGATGGTGTCGTCATCCTCGACGACCAGAACGTTTCCATTGCGCATGGATCAACCGTGGTCCGGTCGTAGCATAAAGTCAGCCACATGCTCTCCCTCGGACCCGAAGTGCTCCACGATTTCGAACGCGCCTCGCAACGCGAATGGATCGAAACAAACGGCCTCGGCGGCTGGGCGGGATCGTCGGTCACATTTGCCAACACGCGCCGCTATCACGGCATGCTCGTGGCCGCGCTGCCGGGCCGAACCGAGCGCACCGTGCTCGTGTCGAAGCTCGACGAAACCGTCAACGGCGTCGACCTCGGCACGAATCGTTTTCCGGATGTCATCCACCCGCGCGGCTTCGAGCGGCTGGTGTCGTTCCGGCGCGATGTCTTTCCGGTCTGGGAGTACGTGGCGGGCGGCGTCAAACTGCGCAAGACCGTCGTCGCGCCGTGCGGCGAGAATCTCACCATCGTTCTTTATGAGGTTCTCGACTGCGCGAAACCGTTCGAGCTGCGCCTCTCGCCGTTTGTGGCCGGACGCGACTATCACTCGCTCATCCATTGCACCGACGCGTCACTCCCGTTCATCCACATCGACGTGCCGGGCGCGGCGTTCAAGGCGAAACCCGATTGCTGGAAGGAGTTCGATTACGAACGGGAGCGCGAGCGCGGCCTCGACTATCTCGAAGATCTCTTCACGCCCGGGTCCTACGTGTTGACGCTGAAACGCGGCGACGTTTTGCCCGTCGTCATCGCAACCGAGGAGGATGACTGGGATGCGTTGGGGATGATCGAGGACGAGCGCGCACGGCGCGAGGCGCTGATCGTTCTTGGGGGTGGGGAGTTGGGTGTCGGGAGTGGAACCGAGAGCACAGCGATTCCAGCATCAACTCCTACACCCCACTCCCAACTCCCCACACCCCTTCTCCTCGCCGCCGACCAATTCATCATCGAGCGCGATGAGAAGAAAACCATCATCGCCGGCTATCACTGGTTCACCGACTGGGGCCGCGACACGATGATCGCGCTGCCTGGGTTATGCCTGGCCACGGGCCGCTTCGACGACGCGAAACAGATCCTCCGCCGCTGGCTGGCCGCGGCGAGCAAGGGGATGATCCCGAACCGTTTTCCGGACGGCACGAACGAGCCGGAGTTCAACTCCGTCGATGCCGGGCTGTGGCTGTTCATCGCCGTCTGGCGGTATCGCGAAGCGACGCAGGACGACGAGTTCGTGCGTGACGAAGCGCTGCCGGTGCTACGCGAAGCGATCAACTGGCTCGACCGAGGAACGCGTTTCGGCATTCACGTCGATCTCGACGGCCTGCTCTACGCCGGCGCGAACGGCGTGGCGCTGACGTGGATGGATGCGATCGTCGACGGCCAGGCGGTGACGCCGCGGCGCGGCAAACCGGTCGAGGTCAACGCGCTCTGGTACAACGCCCTGCGCATCGTCGCGGAGTTGTCGACCGACAGCGGACTGCGCTCGCGCGCGGACGGCGTGCGCGAGTCGTTCGAATCAGCATTCTGGAACCGCCACTCGCAATGCTGCTTCGACGTCGTCAATCCGAACGATGCGTCGATCCGCCCCAACCAGCTCTTCGCCATCAGCCTCCCCTTCCCGCTCTTCGACGACGCGCGCGCCGAAGAAATCCTCGGCGTCTGCGAAGCGCAACTCCTGACGCCGGTCGGATTGCGCACGCTCTCGCCGAGCGATCCCCGCTATCGCAGCCGGCTGGTTGGCGACCAACATTCGCGTGACACCGCCTATCACCAGGGCACCGTCTGGCCCTGGCTCCTCGGGCCATACATCGATGCGCTGCTTCGCTATCGCGGCGACGCCGGACTTGCGTCTGCCCGCGCCTTGGTCGCGAACATGTCGACGCACCTCAACGAAGCCGGCCTCGGCACCATCGGCGAAGTCTTCGACGGCGAAGCACCGCACGCCCCGCGCGGCTGCATCGCGCAAGCGTGGAGCGTGGGGGAAGTGCTGAGGGTGATGGCGAAACTGTAACGGCACCGATCGTAGCGCCGACGGCTCGCCGGCGCGTGAAAAAACCAACTGCCGCCGAGCCGGCGGCGGTCCAGCCGGCCAGCGGCCGGCGCTACGATCAACGCTCATGCGGCGCGTCGATTGCTATGTTCATCGACACGCTCGATCACTTGCGAAGGATGGCTGATGGCAACGAGAAGTAAGAAAAACAAGGACGACGCAGATGCGCCGAAAGCGAGGGCAAAGAAACGAACCGCCGGCAAAACGACGAGTGCTCCACGCAAGCCCAAGCCTCGCGTCGATGAAGCCGCCGAAGTTGCGCAAACCGTCGGAGCGGATATCGTTCCGACTGTGACCATCGAAGTCGACCTGCCCGCATCAGACCCACATCTCAGCGATTGGGACTTTCATCTCTTCAACGAAGGCAGCCACACGCGCCTGTGGGAAAAACTCGGATCGCATGTCGTAACGCGCGACGGCGTGAACGGAACGGCGTTCGCCGTCTGGGCGCCGAACGCGGCCGCAGTCAGCGTCATGGGCGACTGGAACGGCTGGAATCCTGATCAGCATCACCTCAATCATCTCGGCCCGTCCGGAATCTGGGAAGGCTTCGTGCCGGACTTGGGCAAAGGCGCGCACTACAAGTTCCACATCCGCTCGAAGTACAACCACTACCGCGTCGACAAGGCCGATCCATTCGCCGTGATGCAGGAGACGCCGCCGGAAAAAGCGTCCGTGGTCTGGGATCTCTACTACGAATGGAACGACGGCGATTGGATACGCGACCGCGCGCAACGCAACGCGCTCACCGCGCCGATGTCGATCTACGAAGTTCACTTGGGATCGTGGCGTCGAGACGGCGATCGTCCGCTCACGTATCGCGAGATGGCCGAGCCTCTTTCGCAGTACGTGCGCAAGATGAACTTCACGCACGTCGAAATCCTGCCGGTCATGGAGCATCCGTTCTACGGCTCCTGGGGCTATCAGTGCACCGGGTTTTTCGCGCCGACCAGCCGCTACGGAACGCCGCAGGATCTGATGTATCTCATCGACGTCCTGCACCGGAACGAGATCGGCGTCATCCTCGATTGGGTCCCGTCGCACTTTCCGACCGACGAGCACGGCCTCTCCTACTTCGACGGCACGCATCTCTTCGAGCACGCCGATCCGCGCAAAGGCTTTCAGCCCGATTGGGGATCGCTCGTCTTCAACTACGGCCGCAACGAGATCCGCTCCTTCCTGTTATCGAGCGCGCTTTACTGGCTCGGCGTTTTTCACGCGGACGGACTGCGCGTCGATGCCGTCGCCTCGATGCTCTACCTCGACTACTCGCGGAAGCACGGCGAGTGGATTCCGAACGAATTCGGCGGCCGCGAAAACATCGAGGCGATCTCGTTCCTGCGCCGGCTCAACGAGGAGGTCTACAAAGCGCATCCCGACGTGCAGGTCATCGCCGAGGAGTCGACGGCGTGGCCGATGGTCTCGCGGCCGACGTACGTTGGCGGCCTCGGGTTCGGCATGAAGTGGGACATGGGATGGATGCACGACACGCTGCGCTACTTCGCGCTCGATCCGATCCATCGCAAGTTTCATCACAACGACCTCACCTTCCGGATGATGTACGCGTTCACCGAGAACTTCCTGCTGCCGCTCTCGCACGACGAGGTCGTGCACGGCAAGGGGTCGCTGATCCGCAAGATGCCCGGCGACGAATGGCGGCGCTTCGCGAATCTGCGTCTGCTGTTCGCGCACATGTATTCGCAGCCGGCCAAGAAGCTGATGTTCATGGGCTGCGAGTTCGGGCAGTGGCGCGAGTGGAATCACGACGCCAGCCTCGATTGGGATCAACTCGATTCGCCGCCGAACGCAACGCTGCAGCGCTGGGTCGAAGATCTGAACAAGGCCTATCGCACGATCCCCGCGCTGCACGAGGGCGATCTGTTTCCGGAAGGATCGGAATGGATCGACTGCTGCGACACGGAAAACAGCGTCATGGTGCTGATGCGGAAGTCGAAGTCGCATCCGGACGAGCCTGTGATCGTAGCGCTGAATTTCACGCCGATCCCCCGCTACAACTACCAGGCCGGCGTTCCAATCGGCGGCCATTGGGCCGAGGTGCTGAACAGCGACGCGCTGCTGTACGGCGGAAGCGGCCAGGGAAACATGGGCGGCGTCGACGCCGCGCCGATTCCGCTGCATGGCCGCAAGTGGTCGGTCAACCTCACGCTTCCGCCGCTCGGCGCGGTGTTTCTGATGAACGCGCCGGAAGCAGAAGACGAAGACACGGAGGAGCTGATTGGCGACGGCGCCTGATGCGGTTGCTTCGCAACCGCACGAGACAATGCCGCCTGCGGCTGAGGAGCGCATCGCGTCGCAGTCGAATGTGCCGCTCGGCGCGAATCTGATCGCGCCCGGCCGCTGCGAGTTTCGCGTGTGGGCTCCGAATATTGAGAGCATCGAGTTGCACATCGTCGTCCCCGACGAGCGCCGCATCGCGCTGACGAAGAATGCTCGCGGCTATCACGAGGCCACCATCGATGCCGGCGCGGGAACGCGCTATTTTTTTGTAATCGACAACAACGATCGTCCGGATCCCGCTTCGCGTCTGCAACCCGAGGGCGTGCATGGACCGTCAGAAGTCGTGGCGCGTGAGTTCGAATGGCACGATGCGGGATGGAAAGGCGTGGCGCTCGAGGACTACGTCGTCTACGAACTCCACGTCGGAACCTTCACACACGAAGGCACCTTCGACGCGATCATCGAACATCTCGACGCGCTGAAAGACCTCGGCATCACCGCCGTCGAGTTGCTGCCCATCGCGCAATTTCCGGGAACTCGCAACTGGGGCTACGACGGCGTCTACATCGGCGCGGCGCAGAATTCGTACGGCGGTCCGACAGGATTGAAGCGTCTCGCCGACGCCTGTCACGCCCGCGGCCTCGCGCTCCTCCTCGACGTCGTCTACAACCACCTCGGTCCCGAGGGGAACTACCTCGGTCAATACGGCCCGTACTTCACCGATCGCTACAAAACACCGTGGGGCCTTGCGATCAATTTCGACGGCCCGCACAGCGACGACGTGCGCTGGTTTTTCATCCACAACGCGCTGCAATGGATCGATGAGTTTCACATTGATGGCCTGCGCGTCGACGCCGTCCACGCGATCGTCGATCACACCGCCGAACCGTTCCTGCAGGACCTCACTGCCGCCGTCCGCGAACGCGCCGAAATCCTCGGACGCCGCATCTACACGATCGCAGAATCCGATCTCAACGACCCTCGCGTGATCACACCCAAGCCCGACCTCGGCCTCGGCTTCGACTCGCAATGGTGCGACGATTTTCATCACTCGCTACACACGCTCCTCACCGGCGAACGCGATGGCTACTACAGCGGATTCGGCCGCACCAGCGATCTCGCACGCACGCTGACCACCGGCTACCTCTACACCGGCCAGCACTCCCCCTACCGCGGACGCAAATACGGCGCGACGCCGAAAACGCGCGACGGCAAACAGTTCGTCGTCTTCGCGCAGAACCACGACCAAGTCGGCAACCGCATGCTCGGCGACCGCCTGTCGTCGCTCGGATCGATTGCCAAGCTGCGCCTCGCCGCAGCAGCAGTCGTCCTATCGCCCTTCATCCCGATGCTCTTCATGGGCGAGGAGTACGGCGAAACCGCCCCGTTCCAGTACTTCACCTCACACGGCGACGAAGCCTTGATCGAAGCGGTCCGAAAAGGCCGCGCCGAGGAGTTCGACGATTTCGATTGGGAAGGCGAGCCTCCCGACCCGCACGATGAGGTTACTTTTAATCGATCCAAGCTAACGCGCGAGGAGCAGTCCGGCTTACGCGACTTGTATCGCGAGTTGCTCCGCCTCCGCCGCGAAATCCCCGCGCTCCGCTCGCTCGATCTCGATGCGGTCGAAACGCACGCGGATGATGAACGGCGGACGTTCGTCGTTCAACGCGACGACACATTGCTCGCGTTCAACTTCAGCGATCGCGAGCAGACGATTGAGTTGCCGGTCGAAGGAAGCTGGACGACGTTGCTCGAAACGGCCGGACGAGTGGAGGGAGGACGGTTGGTAGTGACGGCGGAATCGTTCGCGCTTTTCCGAACAGTTCCGTAGCAATATCCAGTTTTCCCTAACCCTGAATCTTGATGCACCATGTTCGTGTGAAGCGAGTGTTGATCGACGCAAAGGATCTGATAGAACTCGTTTGAGCGTGGAACACCGATCACCGCCGCTGATTTCTCGCGCTGGTTGACCGATCACGACTCGAGAGTGGTTCTGACTTACACCAACGTAACGGAGTTCGCGGAGTGCCTTCGGCATTTGGATGACTTGCTATACGTTCGGTCAATCATTCAGGTGCTTGAGTCGATTCCCCATGTGTATGTACGCGAAGTGACAATCGAGGTGGATGAGATCGCGCTGGCAATTGCCGCGTTCGATTCGGGAAGCGAGCCACAGCTACCCCGATCCTTATGTTTTGCGTTGGGATCATACCTTCGCGATCCGAGGAGAATCGCCGCCAGCAGAGATGCTCGTTGACTACCGGCTTGACTTGATGGTCTTCGATATCATGAGGCAGCCCGACCGGAGACGCACGGCTATGCCGCGCGCCGCACTTCAAGCAATCGAGAACGATCGTGCGGTTCCGGTGGCAAAACGAATCGGACCTCGGGAATCTTTAACCGGCGCACTTGAACGGATGATTACCTTCTGGGAATTGCCCGCGCCTTCAAGAAACCTTCGAGCATTCGGGCAGTGGGTCTATGGCGCTCCGGCTAGATGCCCGGGTTTTCGACTGGCGTGGGAGTTGTTTCGCGGGATGGTTTCAAATGCCCAAGATGCCTTGGCTCTTAGCGACGTTTGGGATAACGCGCACTTTCCTGCGATTCCGTAAGTAGACTATGTGACTTTGGATCGAAGAATGTTGGGCTACTGCCGCGACATTGGGCGAAGACTCCGAAAGGTGGATGTTGGCGCTGACTACGGAGAGAAAGCGTTTAGGAATCTCGCTGATCTCATGAGGGCGATGTCCTGATTAGGTACTCCGGCCAGAGGCCACGGCTTACCCGAGACCAAGTCTCCGGATGAACGCTCGAAGTGGAAACACGCCGCGGCTGGTGAAGCGGCGCCCGCGTGAGTAAACGAGGACGTGGCGCCGTCTGTGTCCTCAAATCACCCAAAAAGAGTCTTCCAGAAGCTCTTGGCAAGTCGCACTAGAGGTACTTCTTTGTATTCTTCGAAGAATTCGGCGAGGCGACGCTTCATGTTCGGAATTAGAACATCGTCAATCCATACAAAAACCTCGTCAAGATCGGCCAAAAATATGGGAAAGTTTTCCTTGATATTCGAGTAATTACCGGCGACGGCAATGAATAACATCGCTATTTCCAAGCTTCCTCGTCTATATTCGATGCTCTCAAGGACAACGCGACCGCCACTCAACCCAAGCACTCCAGACCGAATCTTCTGTTCAAATTGGAGCTTGCGGACGCCGAAGAAACGCCAGAGCGCGTCGTCATCGTCAGCCGCAATGTGAAAGTTGACACGCGTACCGACTCGGCGGCCACTCGAATCAACATGTCTATGGATTCCCGCGACGTCGACGGTAATCCAACGTTCAGGAGCGGCCTGACGCGGACTCGATGGGAACTGGCTACCCGATGAAAGGCGTCTAGCTGATAGGTTTGCGAGTGTGACTGGATCATCGGACACATCTGGCTTCAGCGTTGGCATTTCAATATGGTACGCCATCTCGACATCGCAAAGTGCAGGGAAGTAGCGAAGCGTCAACACCTGCTGCTGTCACGATCCGGAAGCGCCTATCTCAAATCTTCAATCGGCGAATGTTCGTTTCGGTGAAGCCGCGGAGAAGGTCGTCGACGCCGACGTCAAGTGCGCGCGCCAGACGCACAATTACCGGTAAGCCGGGAGCTTTCAGTCCCCGCTCCATTTCGCCGACGTAGTTCGTGCTGAGCCCTGTCAGCTCGGCCAGACGCTCCTGGGACAGGCCGCGGCGCTTTCGCGTTTCGCGTAGCGAGGTACCGAACAGCTCTGCCACAGATTGCACGCTTGCATTCCACGCTAAAGTTGGGCATCATGACCACCATCTTAAGTTGTGGTTTTGAGAGGCCTGCATGAGCAAGATCAGCACGTTTCCGGCTGCGGCGAACCTGAACCGCCGCGAAACAATCGAGATCGAGTTGCCCGGCTTTCTCGTTCGTGCGCTGCAGGAACGCGTCAAAGAAGCGAATGAGGGCGCGAATGAGGAGGAAATAGTGGACCTCAACCATCTCATCGAGGTGCAGCTCGCGGAGTGCGTCACGATCGCGGACGTAGCGCGTCTGGAGCGCGACGTACCAGGAATGAGTAATGCGGTTTCGCGCTGGTTGACTGAAATTGAGCAGGGAGAGGATTGACTCACGCGGAGACGCGGGTTCGAGAGAGAGTCCCCCCTCCGCCTCTCCGCGCTCTCCGCGTGAAACCGTCTCCCGGGCATTGAATCCGCAGCACGCGAAGACATCCATGTACCGCGTCCCGCGCGCCACGTACCGCCTCCAGTTCAACGCCGGCTTTACCTTCGCCGACGCGCGCGAGATCGTGCCCTACCTCGCGGAGCTCGGCATTAGCGACATCTACGCGTCGCCGATCCTGAAAGCGCGCAAAGGGAGCGGACACGGATATGACGTCGTCGATGCGAACGCGCTGAATCCCGAGCTTGGGACTGACGACGATTTCAATGCGCTGCATGACGAGTTGCAGCGGCGGCAGCTCGGACTCTTGCTCGACGTCGTCCCGAATCACATGGCGGCCAGTCCGGAGAACGCGTGGTGGATGAGCGTTCTCGAAAATGGCGAGCACTCGCGCTTCCTCCACTACTTCGACATCGACTGGACTCCAGTTACCACGCGGGGCCAGACCGTCAGCAAAGTCCTCCTCCCGATCCTCGGCAAGCCCTACGGCGACGCGCTGGAGTGGCGCGAGATTCAGCTCCACTTCGACGTCGACGGATTCTTCTTCACCTACTACGACAAGCGGCTGCCGCTTGCGCCGGGTTCGTACGGACAGGTGCTTCGCGAATGCGTCGAGTCACTGCCGCGCGAAGGCGTGGCCATCGAATTGCGCGAGCTGGTTGAGAACGATGACTCGGTTCCGAACAGCAGGTTCCTCAAGGAAACGCTCTGGCGGATTTACGAACAGGACGAAACCTTCCGCGATGCACTTCACGCTGCCATCCAAGGGATCAACTGTGACTCCGACCCTCTCGACGCGCTGCTCGATGCGCAGTGGTACCGCCTCGCGTACTGGCGCATCGCCAGCGAGAAGATCAACTACCGGCGCTTCTTCGACGTCACCGATCTCGTCGGCGTGCGCGTCGAGAATCCCGAGGTGTTCGAGGCGCGCAATCGGCGGACGCTGGAGCTGATCGCGGAAGGGAAAGTGACCGGGCTGCGCATCGATCACATCGACGGCCTTTACGATCCGATCGGACACATGCGCAAGCTGCAACTGCGGCTGGCGGGCGAGCCGTCCGGCGACGATCGTTTCTACATCGTCGTCGAAAAAATTCTCGAACACGGCGAGGAGTTGCCGCGCGAGTTTCCCGTCAGTGGTACGACAGGCTACGACTTCCTCGACTCCGTCAACGCGCTCTTCGTCGACGCGAACGGACTGCAGCAGCTCGATCGCTTCTATCGCAACTTCACCGGCGTCACGGCGACGTTCGACGACATCTGCTACGAGCGCAAGAAGCAGATCATTCACGAGCTTTTCTCCGGCGAGATGCGCTCCCTGGGCAAGCAGCTCGGTGCGGTGGCCATGCCCGACCGCAACGCGCGCGATTTCGCACCGGTCGATCTGACCGCGGCGCTGACTGAGGTCACTGCGTGCATGCGCGTGTACCGGACGTACATCCGCGAGGCAACTGTTGACGACGACGATGTGCAGTCGATCCGTGCCGCAATCGCCGAAGCGCGGCGCCGCGCGGCGAAGACGATCGACGAGCGATTGTTTACCTTTCTCGAACGCGTTCTCCTCGTCGATCCGCCGGCGTACGTCGAATCGGAACGCGAGAACTGGCTGGCCTTCGTCATGCGCTGGCAACAGTTCACCGGCCGGGTCATGGCCAAAGGCGTCGAGGACACGGCGTTCTACAACTACAACCGGCTGATCTCGCTCAACGAGGTCGGCGGCGATCCTGGACGCGGCGCTGACTTCGACGGCCTGGCCGAATTTCACGCGCGCGCGTCGCAGATGCAGCAACTGTGGCCGCACACGATGAATGCGACTTCCACGCACGACACGAAGCGCAGCGAGGACGTGCGCGCGCGCATCAACGTGCTGTCCGAAATCGCCCCGCAGTGGGAACGCCAGGTGCGCCGTTGGTCGAAGATGAATGCGCCGCATCGCGCGAACGGAGTCCCCGATGCGAACACGGAGCTGCTCATCTACGAGACGCTCATCGGCATGTGGCCGCTCGACAACGAGGACCTCCCCTCGGTGCGCGACCGCCTGAAGCAATACCTCGAAAAAGCCGCGCGCGAAGCGAAGACGCACACGAGTTGGATCACTCCGAATGCCGCGTACGAAGAATCACTCCTCGCATTCGCCGACGCGATCCTGAGCGACGCTGCGTTTTGCGAAGACCTCGTCCGCATCCAGAAACGCATCGCCTTCTACGGTTTTCTCAACGGGCTCTCTCAGGTCGTCCTTAAAGCGACAGCGCCCGGCGCGCCCGACTTTTATCAGGGAACCGAACTGTGGGATTTCAGCCTCGTCGATCCCGACAACCGCCGTCCCATCGACTACGCAAGTCGCAGCGCGATGCTGAAAAAAATGAAGGCCGCCGCCGAAAAGGACTCGCTCTCAATCGATACGCTCCTCCGCCGCTGGCACGACAGCCGGATCAAAATGTTCGTCACCTGGAAAGTGCTCGACGCAAGATCGCGTCACGCGGATCTCTTCCGCGACGGAACGTACGAACCTCTCGATGCCGGTCCGAACGTCGTCGCATTCATGCGCCGCCACGAAGAGGACGCAGTCGTCATCGCCGTCCCGCGTCTCATCGCGAACCTCGTCAAACTGGGCACGTTCCCCCTCGGCGACGTCTGGCCCGCGGCCTCAATCCCAATCGCCGGCTCCTGGCGCAATCTCTTCACCGAGGAGAGTTTGGAGGGGGATCAGATCCCTCTCCGCTCTCTGTTCAGCCGTTTTCCGGTGGCCGTTCTCGAGAAGGCGTAGACTTTTGCCCATGGCGCCGCAGACATCTACAAAGATGACGTATGAGGACTTGCTCCTCCTCCCTGAGGACGGTCTCCGCCACGAGATCATCGACGGGGAGCACTACGTGAACGCATCACCGCTTGAAAAACATCAGCGCGTCTCCTACAACTTCATCGTCGAGATCGGAATCTACCTCCGGCAGCATCCTGTCGGAAGGCTCTACCACGCGCCATTTGACGTGGTGTTCTCACGTTACGACGTGGTCAAGCCTGACTTGATGTTCATCAGCAAAGAGCACCTAGCGATCATCACCTCAAGAAATGTTCAGGGCTCGCCTGATCTGCTCATCGAAATTCTCTCGCCGTCGAATACGCGCTACGACGAAGTCACGAAGCGTGCGCTCTACGAACGCACGGGCGTCGGCGAGTACTGGATCGTGGATCCTATCCACGACACGGTTCGCGTCTTCCGGCGCAATGCGGAAGGACGATACGAGATCGCCGCGAACCTATCGCGAAACGAGAGGCTGACGTCGCCGCTGTTCCCCATGCTGGAAATCCAGCTCGACGAAATCTTCGCCGCCTAGGAATCCTTGCGGCAGCCACCTCGCAACGGCAATGTCGAAGTAGCCCTAGGCAGCCAACGCTCCCGGCGGAGCCGCCTAACGCGCCGGATCCAGTAGCCGCGAGAAGAACGGGAAGATGATCGTGGCCATCCGGTCGACAACTTTCTTTCGGTGATCGCCGTCGTAGACGTCGAGCGTGTACGGGATGCGCAACTCGCTGAGCGCGTTCGTGAAGCGCGTTACGCCGGGCGGAATGTCTGCGAACTGATCGGACGTGCCGTACTCGATGCCGAATCCGCGCAAAGATTTGAGGTTGTCGCGGAAGGCACGCACCTGTTGCACGGGAAACTGATCGACGAACGCGGTGTAGACCGGGTCCGACGGCATGGCCATTCCGTGATCCATCTTCATCGGCATGCGCGCGAACGTCGGCAGCGACGCGTCCGGAATCATCGCGGCGGTCAGCCCGTACGCGGCGACGGGATAGAAGTCGCCCTTCGCCAGCGCGGCATCGGCGTCCGCCGGCGAATGAAACGACATCGCGCCGATCCACGCCGCCTGGTTGCCCCAGCCGATGTCGCCGACGGCGTCGAGGCAACACGGGCTGATCGCGTACGCCGTGCTGAACACCTCGGCGCGCGTCATCGCGAAATGCACCGCGCCAAAGCCGCCCATCGAGTGACCGACGATCCCGCGCCCGTCGCGCGTGGCGATCGTGCGGAACTCCTTGTCCACCGCGCGGACGATTTCGTCGGCGATGTAGTCGGACCAGCGGCCGGTTGCCGCGGAGTTCAGGTAGTAACTGCCGAGGAGCCGGTTGCGGCCGTTCGGCATCACTACGATCATCTCGCCGATTTTCTTTTCGGAGATCAGGCGATCGAGCAGCGCCGGGATCTTCCAGAAATCAGTCCAGACCTCGTACGTGTCGGCGATACCGTGCAGCAGATAGACGACTGGATAGCGCTTCGCGCCTGACGCGTACGAGGGCGGCAGGTAAATGGCGAATTTCTGATCGGCCGGATCGCCGAGCCGGTTCCCCGCCAGCGCCTCGGAATGAATCGGAACGATGCGCACGGTGCCGTGCGGCAGTGCGGGTTCAGCGCTTCGCGCGGACGCGGCGCACAGCAGCAGCAGTACGGCGACGAGGCGGACGGTTTTCATCAGCAGCTCCTTTCGGTTTTGGCGCAGCGATGCCGCGATACAAGCGGCGGATGGCGCGTCGGTAGATGAGGCGGAACGCGGCGGCGTCGCGTTGATTGTCGTGAAACCGCCGAGCGGCGTGAGGAGATTGGTCCGCGTGCTCATGTTGACACTGCTAACGTTAATGGCGTCAACGGCGTTAACAGCGAATGTCAAACTCGGCCAAATACCAGCCGACGTTAAATCCGGCCCGATACCTCGCCCAACTCGCGCAACTCCTCGGCATGCTCCGCCGTCAGCGCACCGTCGGCGACGCGCCACGACCAGTTGTCGTGCTCCGCGCCGGGAAGGTTCATGCGCGCTTCGCTACCGAGATTGAGGACGTCCTGCACGGGAACGATGGCCGTTTCGGCGACAGACGTGAACGCGGCGCGGATCAGGGTCCACGCAACATCGCTCGCATCGCGCACGCCGAGGTACGACGCGAGCGCCTTCTGCTCGTCGGACGTGGCTTGCTCGTACCAGCCGCGCGCAGTGTCGTTGTCGTGCGTGCCGGTGTAGACGACCGTTTTCGGATCGAAGCAATGCGGCAGATGCGGACTGTTGGGCTGCTCGAATGCGAACTGCAGAATCTTCATGCCGGGGACGCCGATGGCCTCGCGCAGCTCGTGCACTTCCTTCGTGATGTGGCCGAGGTCTTCGGCGACGAGCGGCAGATCGCCGAGCGCGGCGCGAAGCGCGGCGAACAGCGCGCGGCCGGGGCCGGGCATCCAGCGGCCATTCATGGCGGTGGGCTCACTGGCCGGGATTTCCCAATATGCCGCAAAGCCGCGGAAGTGATCGACGCGGACGACGTCGGCGAAACGGAGCGCGGCGCGAAATCGCGAAACCCACCAGCGGAAATTCGTCGCGCGCAACAGGTCCCAGCGATAGAGCGGATTTCCCCATCGCTGCCCGGTGGCGCTGAAGTAATCGGGCGGCACACCAGACACGACGTTCGGCTCGCCATGTTCGTCGAGTTGAAAAATCTCGCGATTGGCCCAGACGTCGGCGCTGTCGCCGGCGACGTAGATCGGGATGTCGCCCATGATGCGGATGCCGCGCGCGCCGGCGGCTTCGCGCACGGCCGCCCACTGCGCGTAGAAGAGCCACTGGACGTATTCGTGAAACCGCAATTCATCCGCGAGATCCAATCGCGCCTCGGCGAGCGCGCCGCGGTCGCGCGATGCGGCGCCGGTTGTCCACGCGGTCCACGATTTTCCGCCGTGCCGCTCCTTCAACGCCGCGTACAACGCCCATTCGGGAAGCCAGGCGTTGTCGTGAATGAATGCGGCCAGCGCCTGGCGTTGTTCGTCCGAGGCATGTTCGGCGAAGTGCTGAAACGATTGCCGCAGCAGCGATTCTTTGTACGCGTGGACGCGATCAAATTCGACGTAGTCCTCGGCGAACGCCGGCACGTCATCGAGCGCATCGCCGGGAAGCAATCCGCTTTCGACGAGCCGCTGCGGCGAAATCAGCAGCGGATTTCCGGCGTAGGACGAGAGGCATCCGTACGGCGAGTTGCCGTAGCCCGGCGCGTTGAGCGGCAGCACTTGCCAGATCCGCAGCCCCGCGCTCTGCGCCCAATCGAGAAACGCCAGCAACTCGTCGCCGAGGTCGCCGATGCCGAAGCGTCCCGGCAGGCTGGTCGGGTGGAGGAGGACGCCGGCGGTGCGGGTGGGGTTCTTTGTTTCCGGGATAGAGGTATGCGTCATCTGATGATTAATGTTGAATGTTCAATGTTGAATGTTGAATGTTGAATGAGCGGCCGCGGTGCCTCCATTCAACATTCAACATTGAACATTCAACATTCAACATTTCGCCTTTCACCCTCGTGCCTCTGGGCTGATCGAAAGTTTTTCGCCGAGGGCGTCAAAGTGCTGCAGCCATCGATTCGCGGCCGAGGAGCCGTTGCCGGCGTTGGCGGCAATCACGGGACGGACTAATTTCTTGAGCCGGTAGTAGTCGTTCTGCGGACGGCGCAGATCGACGTCGACGCCGGCATCGCGAACGATCGATACGAGCTTGGCCCAGCTCTCCAACTTCTCGACGTCGTCGGAATTCCGCGAGAAGTCGCCGGCGGCGCGTTCGATGGCGGCCGTCAGCGACATCAGCGTCGTTTCGTCGAGCAAGACTTTTTCGTCGCGCGACTCGCGCAGGCGCGACTCCAACTCGCCGAGCGGAACGTCGTCGCTCGCGACCATCCGCCGCAGTTGCGTGTTGACGTCGAACTCGGCGGCCATTCGTAAGACTTTCGGCAGCGGCACACCGAGCGTTGCGTGAAAGCGCATCAGCGGATCGTAGCGCTCATGAAGTTGATGGAACGCGCTCTCGGCTTCGCTGAGCGTGGTGTCGCAGAGCAGGTTGAGGATGCGGCGCTGTTCGTCGCGGAAGAGCGCGCGGATCGACAGCAGCGGCTCGTTGAAATACTCGTCGAGCACGCGAATGACCGAGGAGATGCCATTGACGCGCATGTCTTCGCTGAGGTCGCGCTTCATGGCGGCGTAGTGCTCGGCCAGCGCAGCCGGCCGCACGCCGCCCGTCAGCTCGGTTTCGCCGAGATGGATGACGCTGAATTCGAACGAGGCTTCCTCGCGCGTGATCAGCGAGGTGACGGTGATCGAGCCGATGGCCATGCGCGCGCGGCCGGCGCGGAACGATTCGAAATCGTTCTGCCGCACGCGATAGCAGTAGACGCGATCGTCGTGCGCGAAGTTGTCGAAGAGCGAGGCGACGGCGTAGTGCGCGGCCACGCGGCGAAGATCGAGACGCGTCGGCTTCACTTCCAGCTCGTAGATCTGCCGCGCGTCGCCGTGCTGCGGCAGATTGCTCTTCGCCGAGGCGATGCGGCGCAGAAACTCCAACTCCAGACTGCGGCCGGCGACCTTTTCGGCGAGCTGAATCACACGCGCGGCGTAGTGCAGGACCTGCACGGTTTCGATGCCGGAGATGTCGTTGAAAAACCAGCCGCAGCTCGTGTACATGAGCATGGCATTGCGCTGCATCTCCAGCAGCTCGAGGATAGTGACGGTGTCGTTTTCGGTGCTGGCGTGCTTGGCCAGAAAGCGCGCCAGGTTGTCGTCGGAGCGGTCGAGAACGACGTCGATGTACTCATCGCGCGCGTCCCACGGATCGCGGAGCAGCGACGCACCGCGCGATTCGAAGATAGCGATGCATTCGTCGCGCAGCCAGTCGAGCGCCTCGCGCAGCGGCGTCCGCCACTGCTGGTTCCAACCGTCGCCGCCGCCGGTGCTGCAGCCGCAGTCGCGCTTCCATCGTCCGAGGCCGTGGCTGCAACTCCATGCGGTGTCTTCGACGATCTCGACCTCATGCGTCGGCGGGACGTCCGCGAGAAACTGGCCGTAGTTCGCGACGCGCGAGAGCTTCTGCTCGTTGATGTAGTCGAGCGCGTAGGCCAGCGCCATGTCGCCGTAGCGATGATGATGACCGTACGTCTCGCCGTCGGTGGCGATGTTGACGAGCTGGGGATGGGTGCGTCCTTCCCCGAACGCGCCGAGGAGGCGATGCGCGAGGTTCTCGCCGCGCGCGAGCAGACGCTCGAAGGCGACTGCGCGCGAGATGGGGCCGTCAAAGAAAAACAGGTCGATCGAACGACCCGACGGCAGGTTGCAGCGATACGGCATGGTCGGATCGATGGCGCCTTTCTGCTCGGTCCAATCGTCCTCGCCGATCGCGCGCCAGCGCCGCGCCTGCTGCGGTTCGAGAATCGTGAACGCGATTC
>JAXDIO010000349.1:0-3212 GCA_034663965.1 Thermoanaerobaculia bacterium
CCCAGCTCTCGCTCAATTGGGACAGCATCTGAGGGGTGGATCTCCACTTCCCATCAAAAATGACTCGTACACTCAGCAGAACCGAAGTCTTCTCATCCTAATTTGGACAGCTGTGGTCTGTGCCACATTGATCCTGCCGTAATTCGCAAATGCTGCTACAGGCGCAAGTGAGTGTGGTACAGACACTCGTCTGTGCTTTGGCAAGGTGCAGCGCCTGATCTTGATAATCGGGCGGCCTCACGCGATCGTCGCGTACCCGGCGGCTTCGAGGATGTGGAGCGCCCATGGGCGCGTACCGAAATGCTGGGGCGTATGGCGGCGGTCGTCGAGCCAGGCCACGTTCGGGATGGTGAAACCGGTTTTCTTTCGGTTGAGGATTGCTTCCGGCAGCGCGCGTTGGGGAGAGCGGGACAGCAGTTCCTTGCCGTCCCGCTTCCTGGCCGAGAAAACCACCGGCGCGACGTTGCGGAGCAGGAAGGCGTCGACCAGCGGGACGCGCACTTCGAGCGAATGCGCCATCGACGCCCAATCGATGTCGCGCAGGAGTTGGTTGCGCAACAGCAGGGCGGACTCCATCGCCGCGATGCGCGCGAATCCCGTTCCCGGATCGGGCGTAATCGTGTCGCGGATGGCGTCGAGGAGGTTGAGCCGCTTCAGCCCTTCGCGCGCAACCTCGTCACCGGCGATGGACGCAACCTCGTCCGGCAGAAATAGCCCGCGCTTCATCAGGTAGGCGCCTTCATACGACGTGCAGTACTGCAGCGTGTACGCGGTCTTGGGACTGAATCGAGCCGGGTTGCTGGTCATCCGGCCATAGACGCGCCGGAACGCTGCTGCAACGCCTGGCGTGTGCTTGAACGTTCCAAACATCCGCACGACTCGCGGAATGATCCGGAAGGTCGAATAGCCACCGAACAGCTCGTCGCCGCCGGTGCCGGACAGCGCCACCTTCCATCCGAGTTCCGCCGCCGCTTTGCAGACGAAGTACGAGTTCAGGCCATCGAACGATGGCTGGTCCATCGCCTCGAGCGCCCGCGGCAATTCGCTTCGAAACTCCTCGCCAGTTAGCGTGGCGGTGCGATGCGTCGTGCCGTATTGCATCGCCACCTGCGCGGCCAGCGGCGCCTCGTCCTTTTCAGTGCCGATGTACTCGCCGAAGCGAAGCGTGACCGTCTGCAGCGAGGCGGCCGTTTCCGAGGCGAGTGCGACGATGGTGCTGGAATCGCGGCCGGAGGAGAGAAACGCTCCGACCGGAACATCGGAAACGAGGTGGTAGCGAACCGACTCGCGAACGCTGTCGGCGATGATCGCCGCACGCTCGTCGTCGCTGTAATGACGATGTTCGTTCACGGCGTCGCGAAGCACCGCCGCGATCGAAAAGTATGGCCGCGGTTCTGACGCGCCATCGCGCGTCACCATCATCGAAGTTCCTGCCGGCAGTTGGTGGATCGCCTCGTACATCGTGAACGGTTCCGGGACGTGGCCGCGCAGGAGAAATCCAACGATGCCGGCCGGATCGCGCGTCATGGAAACCCCGCCGCCCGCGAGAATCGCTTTCACCTGCGATGCGAACCGAAAGGTTTTCCCATCGTTCGCGTAGTACAGCGGCTTGATTCCATACGGATCGCGTGCGAGGAACAACGTGTTCTTCCGCGCGTCCCAGATCGCCAACGCGAACATGCCCCGCAACCGCGGCAACATCGCATGGCCCCAGCGCCGATACATGCGCAGCACAACCTCGGTGTCGGACGTCGTCGCGAAGGTCTCGCCATCGCGATCGAGCTCTTCGCGCAATTCCCTGAAGTTGTAGATCTCGCCGTTGAACGTCAGCACCAAGTCGCCTTCGCGGCTGACCATCGGCTGGTTGGCGCGATCGCTGACGTCGATGATCGAGAGGCGGCGATGTCCGAATCCCGCGCGGCCATCGGGAGAGAGCCAGATGCCCGCGGCGTCAGGACCGCGGCTGCGCATCGCTTCGCGAGTGCGCGTCAGTTCCTCGACGTCGACCGGCGGCGCGCCATCGCCAAAAGAGACAATCCCATTGATGCCACACATAAATCGGCGCAGTCTCCCACGGCGGTCATGAACGGACGCTATACGCGTGAAGTGTTCGCGTAAACTCCCTCCCGTGAAGACGATCGGCATCTCCGCGAAGATCACCTCGGAGGAGGCGCTGCAATTCGCCGCCAAAGTTGCCGCCGATCTTCGCGCGCGCGATTTCGGCGTCTGCTTCGACTACGCCACTGCCGACAAGCTCGGCGATCGCGGCAAGTGCGTGGCCAAGGGCGAGCTCGGCAAGCACTCCGATCTGCTGATGACGTTCGGCGGCGACGGCACGCTCCTCTCCGTCGCCCGTCACGCTCCGAACAGCGTCCCGATCCTCGGCGTGAACATGGGCACTCTCGGATTTCTCACCGAGGTGCGCGTGGAGGAGTTCCCGGAAGTGCTGGAGCGCGTGCTCGCCGGCGACTACGAAAGCGAAACGCGCGTCGCGTTCGACGTTGCCGTGCGCGGGCCGGGCCGCGACCACCGCGTCTATCGCGTCCTCAACGACGCCACCATCAACAAGAGCGCGCTGGCTCGCATCATCGAAATGCGCGTCACGGTCGGCGGCGAGTTCATGTCGTCCTTCCGCGCCGACGGCCTGATCATCGCTACGCCAACCGGATCGACCGCGTACAACCTCTCCGCCGGCGGCCCGATCATCTATCCGACGATGGGCGCGGTGGTGCTGACGCCGATCTGCCCACACATGCTCACCAATCGCCCCGTCGTCCTCCCCGACACTCTCGAAATCCAGGTCGGCATCGCCACTCCGAATCAGGAAATCTTCCTCACGCTAGACGGCCAGGAAGGCCTCCCGATCGCCGAGCAGGACATCGTCTGCATCAAAAAGTCGCTGAACCCGGTGACGCTGATCCGCACCCCGAACAAGAGCTACTTCGACGTCCTGCGGACGAAACTGAAGTGGGGCGAGGGGTAGCCGGCACTGTTCTCAGCCGTCCCGAGCCTCACCAGCACAGACAAGAGTGTCTGTGCCACATTGATCCTGCCGCACTTGACCAATGCTGATTACCGGCAGAGCCGGTGTGGCACAGACCCGAAACCGGCAGTTGCCTGAGAATGGGGGTCGGGTGCTTAGCCACTCGCATTCAACTGCGGCGCAGCGAGGTAAGTCGCTGAATTCGCACGCAGAAGAAGTGTGGAGAATT
>JAXDIO010000350.1:0-15551 GCA_034663965.1 Thermoanaerobaculia bacterium
CCCAGCTCTCGCTCAATTGGGACAGCATCTGAGGGGTGGATCTCCACTTCCCATCAAAAATGACTCGTACACTCAGCAGAACCGAAGTCTTCTCATCCTAATTTGGACAGCTGTGGTCTGTGCCACACTCGCTCGCGCACGTAGCAGCAGTTGCGAGGACGGCACGATGGTGTGGCACAGACACTCTTGTCTGTACTGGTGAGGCTCGGGACCGCTTAGAACAAAACGGGGGCAGGTTTCCTCTCTACGCGACGTAGACCATCTTCCCTCACGTACACTTTCATCGAATGCTCCACGACTCGTGGCACCTGGCGGAACCACTGCTCGATCTTCCGCTCCTTGCGATTTCGAACGACAAGCTGCGCGCGATCGTCGCGCGGCGGGGGATTACGACCGACGAGGAGTTCCGGCGGTATGCGGCGCCGTGCATCGGTGATCTTCACGATCCCGCCACAATTCATGGGATCGGCGAGGCGTGCGAGCGGATCGAGCGGGCGGTGCGCGACCGCGAGACGATTCTCATTTACGGCGACTACGACGTCGATGGCGTGACGTCGATCGTGCTGCTGCAGACGGTGCTGCGCGCGATCGGCGCTGATGCGGCGCACGTCGTCCCGCACCGGCTCGTCGACGGCTACGGTTTGAAGACCTCGGTCATCGATCGCGTGCTCGTCGACAGGGACGTAAAGCTCATCATCACAGTCGATTGCGGGATCACCAGCGTCGATCCGGTGCGGCAGGCCATCGAGCGCGGGATCGACGTCATCGTCACCGATCACCATCTTCCGCCGGAGCTGTTGCCCGAGGCGGCGGCGGTGCTGAATCCGAAGCAGCCGGGGTGTGAGTATCCGTTCAAAGAACTGGCTGGCGTCGGCGTGGCGTTCAAACTTTGCTGCGAGTTGTTGCGGCGGAGCGGGAAGAAGATGGCCATCGCCTCGCTGCTGAAGATCGCGGCGATCGGAACGGTCGCGGACGTCGCGCCGCTGGTCGGCGAGAACCGCACCATCGCCTGGCTCGGTCTGGCTGGTCTGGCCGATCCGCGAAATCCGGGATTGCGGGCGCTTATTCGACGTCTGGGGATGCTCGGCCGGCCGCTACGAGCTGTAGATGTCGGCTTCAAAATCGGACCTCGCATCAACGCGGCCGGACGGCTGTCCTCGGCCGAAACGGCCATCGATCTCTTCGCCGCAACCTCTGAAGAAGCAGCTTGGACGCTTTGCGCGGAGCTCGATCGACTCAACGCGGAACGGCAGGAGGTGGAGCGAGGAGTGCGCGAGGAGGCGGAAGCGATGGTGGGAACGACATCGACAGACCGCATCTTCGTCCTCGCCGGAACCAACTGGCACAAAGGCGTGCTTGGACTAACCGCCGGCCGCATCGCGCAGCGGTATCACCGTCCGGCGCTGGCCATCGGCATCGAGGGGGACTTGGCCGTGGGTTCCGGCCGGAGCATTCCGACGATCAATCTTCACGAGCAGCTCGCTGCCGTTGCGGATCTCTTCACGCATTTCGGCGGACACGAATTCGCATGCGGCTTTGCTTTGCCGGCGGCGAACGTCGGCGAGTTGCGGCGGCGGCTGGAGGAGCGCTTCGCGGCATTCGATGAGGACGTGTTCCTACGCGAGGCGCAGGTCGATGCCGAAGTCACGCTGGCCGAGGTTGATGAGGAGTTTGTGAAGGCACACGAGATGATGCAGCCGTTCGGCGCGGGAAATCTTCAGCCGCTGTTCCTGACGCGCAACGCGAACGTCACCGCAACGCGCGAGTTCGCGCCCGATTGCTGCGAACTCACCGTCGACGACGGAACGGGACGCGCGGCGGCGGTGCTGTGGCCGTCAGTCCGCGCGCTTGCGGGCGAGGTGAAGAACGGGGCGACGGTCGACCTCCTGTTTCACATCGAGCCGGACAGCTATGCGGCATCCGGAGCGAAGCTGACGATCGTCGACGCGCGTCCGTCGAAGAAGGCAAATGTTGAATGTTCAATGGTGAATGTTGAATGTTGAATGGCTGATCCCCGGTTCATTCAACATTGAACATTCACCATTCACCATTCAACATTTGCTTTTGACTTTTTCGGCAGAAGACACCGGAATACCCCTCATCCACAACAAGTTACCCGCCCCGTGCAGCGCACGATCCGCATCCTTCGCGTAGCGCTTCCCCTCCTCTTCATCGCCTTCATCGCCGTGATCGCCGTCAACTGGCGGCACGGAAAACCGCACAAGGACAAGGCCGGCACGGTTCCCGTCACGTCGACGATGCGGCCGAACGACAAGCCGGCCATTCTCTCGGTAACGTTCGAGGACACGCAGACCGTCAATGGACGGATCGCGTCGAAGATCCGCGCCGAGCGCGTGGTCGCGTTTCAGTCGGGCTGGAACACGCTCGAGAACGTGCAGATGACGATTTACCGGCCGACCGGACTGACCTACGAACTGGTCTGTCCGCAGGCGCAGTTCAACAGCAACACGAAAGAGGCGGACGCCAAAGGCGGCGTGCGTGTCACCTCGAGCGACGGCGTGGAGATCACCACCGCGCAGATTCACTTCGACGGCAATCACCTCACCAATCACGTCGCGGTCAATTTCAAAGTCGATCGCTGGACCGGAAGCGGCGGCGCGCTGGACATGGACGTCCCGGGCGAGATGCTGCGGCTCTACGACAAAGTCGACGCCACGATGGCGCCGGAGACGGCTGCCGAGTCGCCGCTGAACATCAAAGGGCAGGAAGGGTTCTTCCGCCGTAAGGAGAACTTCGCCGAGTTCACCAAAGACGTCGTGGCCACGCGCGACGCCGACCGCTTCAACGTCGATCACATCCTCGGCCGCTTCGGCGCCGACCGCAAATCGCTTCTGTCGCTGGAAGGGCAGGGGCATCTTACCGTCGTCATGAGCGGCGATCTGGCAACGGGCAAGCCGGCTGAAACCGCGGGGCGCAAGACCATCACCGCCGATCGATTCTGGAGCGAGATCGGCGCGAATCAGCAGATCAGCGCGCTCAACTTCATCGGCGACACCGGGCCGGCCCACGCCGTCATCGAAGGTCCGCCGAATCGCGACCTCGTGGCGCACACCTTCCGGGTCGGCATCGCCAACAAGCAGGTCACGGATATGAAGGCCGACGAAAACGTGGTGATGAAGGAGACTGCTCCAATCAAACGCGAGATGAATTCGGGGCATCTCATCGTCTACTTCGACCCGGCCACGCACAAGGCCACCAGCGCGAATCTTGAGGGCGACGTTCACTACAAGGATCCGAAGAACGATGCGCGGTCGGTGCGTGCGAACTACGACATCAACAACGATTCCGTGGTCTTGACCGGCGAACCAGGCTTCTTTCCCGCCGTCGTCGCGGACGGGCAGACGCTGAAGGCGAAAGTGATCGAGTTCTCGCCGCGCGCCGGCACCGCGCGCGCGACGGGCGAAGTGATCGCGCAGCTCGTTTCGAAACAGGCCAGCGGCGCGGCCACTGCCGTCAGCGCCGACTCGACGAACGTCTTTCCGACCAACAAGCCGGTCTTCGTCAACTCCGACACGGTGACCATGCGCCAGGCGAGCAAGATCGCGGTCTTCAGCGGCAACGTGCGCGCTTGGCAGGAGACCAATACCGTCTTCTCGCAGGAGTTGCAGGTGCAGGGCGCCGGTGAACAGGTCACCGCGCGCGGCAACGTGCGCACGCTGCTCTACAACACCAGCGCAAATGCCACGGCCGAGCAGCGCAAGGTTCCGATGCAGTCGAAGAGCGACGTGCTCATCGCGCACAAAGGCGACCGTCGCATCGACCTCAATGGCAACGTCCAGATCGACGACGGCGAGCAGCGCCATCTCACTTCCGAACGCGCCTCGTTCTTCTTCGACGCCAACAAGAAGATGGATCACATCGAGGCGCAGGAGAAGATCGTGTTCGTGGAGAAGGCTACCGGCCGGCGCGGAACCGGCGACCGAGTCACGTACAACGTAGGGCGGCGCATGATTTATCTCACCGGCTCGCCGGCCGTCGTCAGCGATCCGAGCGGAAGTAAGGACGGAGAGATGATGGCCATCGACCTGGCGCGCAACAAGGTTGACGTCCTCAGTCCGAAGACGACGATGCAGGGGACGTACAAGCCGAAGCCGTGAGCGCATCGTCACGTCTCGGCGGCCGCGCATCAGTTAACATCCGCACCCTGAATGTCTGATCGACGCACCGTCGTTCCCTTCACGGCTGCCGAGCGCGATCGTCCGTCCGACGCGCCGCTGCGGCTGGCGGCGGATCATCTGGTCAAAGTCTACAAGCGCCGCAAAGTCGTGCGCGACGTTTCGGTCGAGATCAAGCAGGGCGAGATCGTCGGACTGCTCGGGCCGAACGGCGCGGGCAAGACCACCACGTTCTACATGATCGTCGGACTCGTTCGTCCCGATGACGGCCACGTTACGCTGGGCGACGACGACATCACGAACCTGCCGATGTACTTGCGCGCCCAGCGCGGGATCAGCTACCTGCCGCAGGAAGCCTCAGTCTTTCGCAAGCTCACCGTCGAAGAGAATCTGTTGGCGGTATTCGAGACGATGGATTTACCGCTCGCGGAGCGGAAGCGGCGCACGCGCATGCTGCTCGAAGAATTCGGCATCACGCACATCGCGCGCAACCGGGCCTTCTCACTTTCGGGAGGAGAACGGCGGCGAGTGGAGATCGCAAGGAGCCTGGCAATCAACCCGGCATTCATCTTGCTAGACGAACCCTTTGCAGGAATCGATCCAATTGCCGTATTCGAAATTCAACGTATCGTTTCGCAGCTCCGCTCGCGCGGCATCGGAATCCTCATCACCGACCACAACGTACGCGAAACATTGAAGATCACGGATCGGGCCTACATCATCAAAGAGGGCGAGATTTTCCGGCAGGGGGCTCCTGAGACTCTCTCGGCAGACGCAGAGGTTCGAAGAATTTACCTGGGCGAATCCTTCAACCTTTACTGACCGGAGAGCACCACGAGACGTAGTAACCTGCTGACCCAGACCAATGGCACTAGAACAAAAACTCCACCTCAAACTCTCCCAGAAACTGATCATGACGCCTTCGCTGCAGCAGGCGATCAAGCTGCTGCAGTTGTCGAAACTCGAGCTCCAGGAAGTACTGAATCAGGAGCTCCTCGAAAACCCGCTGCTCGAGGAATCCGCAGAAGAAGCGAAGCAGGAAGAAGCGGAAGCGGAAGCGCAGGAAAAGACGCAGACCGAGGAAGAAGCGAAGGCCGCGGAACCGGCGCCGGAGAAGGAGAAAGACTCCTTCGACGAGATCGACTACGACGCTTACTTCCAGGACTACATCGAGTACGGCTACAACCCGCGGATGGGGGAGGACCACGAAGAGTTCCCCATCGAGAACACGCTGACGCGCCCGCCGAACCTCACCGATCATCTGGCTTGGCAACTCGGCATGAGCGACTCATCTCCGGCGGTGAAAGAGATCGGCGCCTTCATCATCGGCAACATCGACGAAGACGGCTATCTGCGCGCCACGAATGAAGAGATCGCCGCCGCCGGTCCGTACGATCCGGCCGACGTCGAGAAGGCCATCTCCGTCATCCAGTCGCTCGATCCGATCGGCGTCGGTGCGCGTGATCTTCGCGAGTGTCTGTTGCTCCAGCTCGAGTTCCTCGAAGTCGACAACCCGATGGTCGAGTCGATCGTGCGCGATCACTGGGACATGTTCATGCAGCGCCACTTCGTGCAGATCGCCAAGGCGCTGGCGATCGACATGAAAACGCTGGAGGGCGTCGTCGAGATCATCAAGCACCTCGACCCCAAGCCCGGCCGCAAGTACTCCAACGAGCGCGCCATTTACGTCGAGCCCGACGTCTACATCCAGAAAGTCGGCGACGAATACATCATCGTCCTCAACGAAGACGGCATGCCCAAGCTGCGCATCAACGGCAGCTACCGGAACATGCTCCACTCGATGGACTCGAAGTCGGACGGCGAGACGGTCAACTACATCAAAGACAAAATCCGCTCCGCCGTGTGGCTCATCAAATCGCTCGATCAGCGCCAGCGCACCATCTACAAAGTTGCTGAGTCGATCGTCAAGCATCAGCGCGAGTTCCTGGAGAAGGGGATCGACTTCCTTCGCCCGCTCGTCCTGCGCGACGTCGCCGACGACATCCAGATGCACGAGTCCACCGTCTCCCGCGTCGTTTCCAACAAGTACATGCACACGCCGCGCGGGCTCTTCCTGATGAAATACTTCTTCCACAGCGGCATCGACTCCGATACCGGCGAGGACATCTCCAGCCTCACAGTCAAGAAGAAGATTCAGGGCTTCATCGACGGCGAGGATCCGCGGAAACCGCTGTCGGATTCCAAGATCATGAAGATCCTCAACGACGAGGGCATCAATATTGCCCGTCGTACCGTAGCGAAGTACCGCGATGAGTTGAACATCCCCTCATCGACGGACCGCAAGCAAATTTTCTAGAAAGAGGTTCCGAATGTCCGCAGTCACGCCCGAGATCGTTGGGCGCAATTTCGAAGTCACGCCCGATATCCGCGAGATGGTCGAGTCCAAACTCGGCCGCGTCGAAGATCGCCTGTTCGACGATGTCATCAGCGTCCGTGTCATGCTCGAAGTCGAGAAACACCGCAGCATCTGCGAGATCCTCATCGTCGGGAAAGAGCACGACGTCAAGTCGGTGCAGGAGTCGCAGAGTTCGATGCCGGATGCCATCAACTCCGCCATCGATCACGTCAAGCGCCAGGCCCAGAAGAATCGCGAGAAAATCCGCGATCACCATCGTCACGACGGCGCCGCGCCACCCGAGGACGAAGAGCGCCTTACGTAAACCTCGGAGTACGATAGGCGCCATGGCAACATCGATTACCGGGCGCCACTACGAGGTCACGGACGACATCCGCGGCCTGATCACCAGGAAGCTCGACAAGATCGTCGAGAAACTGTTCGACGACGTCATCGACGTGCGCGTCGTGCTGCAGGTCGAGAAGTACCGCAACATCTGCGAGATCCTGATCACCGGCAAAGAGCACGACGTCAAGTCAGTGCAGCAGTCGGATGATTCGATGCAGGACGCGATCAACAGCGCCCTCGATCACGTCAAACGGCAGGCGCAGAAAAATCGCAGCACGCTTCGCGATCACCATCGCAAAGACGGCGGCCGGAACAAGGAAGCGGCCGGATTGGTGACGCAGTGGTCCGTGCAGGTGCTGGAGCCCGGCAAGCTTCGCAAGCCCGGCCCGAAACGTCTGCCACGCATCATCAAGACCAACGATCTTCCGATCCTGCCGATGACGATCGAGGACGCCGCCGAGTCGCTCGATGGATCAAAGAACGAATTCATCGTGTTTCGCGACCTCGACAACGACCGCATCTCCGTGATGTACAAACGCCGCGACAACAACCTCGGACTGATCGCGCCCGAAATCTGAGCAGGAGACCTTCCATGAAACGAATCGCCGCCGCCGTCACGATCTCGCTGTTCGCAACGTCCATTTTCGCCGCCGGACTGTCGCAGAAATACAAGGATTGGGCGCACTCACCGCAGGCCTACTTCATGACCACGACCGAACAGACGCAGTGGTCTAACCTGCATAGCGACGCGGAGGCCGAGCAATTCGTGAACGACTTCGTCGCCAAACGCGGCGGCGACGCATTCGTAAAGGAGGTCGCACAGAACGCGGCGCAGGCCGACAAATACCTGACGATCGGCAAGACTCCCGGCTCGCTCACCGCGCGCGGCAAGATGATGATCCTCCTCGGACCTGCCGCTCCCACGGGCGTCACGAAAAAGAAAAAGGCCGGCGACATGCGCCTCGCCCCCCCAGTTTCGATGGGCGATTTCGGCGGTGCTACCGTGGAGCAAATGCAAGGTGCGGCGAACGATCCCGGCAACTCGACGACCTTTGTGAATGAGTACACCTATACCTATCCCGCCTCCGCACTGCCTCCCGCGTATGGAAAACCGCTGACGGTGAAGATCGAAGTCGACACCGGCGCGGAACGTGATCGCGTCGCGTCGTACAGTAACGAGAAAGAGCTCGACAAGGTCTACGAACTGGTGGCGCAGGCCAAGCTCGCCGCCGCGAAGCCCGCGACGCCGTAAGCTCCATGAGCGAAAACGACGATTTCATCGAGACTACGGTCCGCTCGCTGATGGGCGGAGAGCTCGATGAGCTGGCGCTGAAGATCGTCACCGGCGACGACGGCCTCGATCGCACCATCCTCCGTCCTCGGGTGCAGAAGCCCGGACTCGCCTTCGCCGGATATTACGAATACATCAAACCGTGGCGCGTGCAGATCATCGGCGAGTCGGAGACGAAGTATCTGCAGAGCCTTCCTGCGCGTCTGCGCGAGAAACGCGTTCGCGACGTGGCCGCGCTCGACGTCTCCTGCTTCATCGTCACCAAAGGCATCACGCCGCTCGAAGAGTTCAAACACGAGTGCGAGAAACGCTCGGTTCCGCTCTTCTCCACGCCTGCGATGTCATCGACCTCGATCACGCGCACGACGTACTTCCTCGAAGAGACGATGGCGCCGAAGGTGACCATGCACTCCGGCCTGCTCGACGTCTACGGCATCGGAGTGCTTCTCCTCGGCGACAGCGGCATCGGCAAAAGCGAGTGCGCGCTCGATCTGATCTACCGCGGCCATCGCCTGATCGCCGACGACATGGTGATCATCAAGCGCCACCCGAACGACGTCCTCCTCGGCTACTCGAATGATCTGCTGCGCCATCACATGGAGCTGCGTGGCATCGGCATCATCGACATCAAGGATCTATTCGGGGTCGCCTCGACACGCGACGTGAAGCCGATCGATCTCGTGGTGCGCCTCGAGAAATGGGTCGAAGGCACCGAATACGACCGCCTAGGCATCACCGGCGAAACCTTCGAGATGCTCGGCGTCTCCAAACCGTACGTCCGCCTCCCCGTCGCCTCGGGACGCAACCTCGCGCTCCTCGTCGAAATCGCCGCGCGCAATCACCTGATGAAACTTCAAGGCTACGATTCCGCACGCGCCTTCCTCCAGCGCATCGACGCCCAGATCGCGAAGCAGGGGAGTGCCGGCGATTCTCTTCCGCATTCAAATCCCAACGAGATGGCCAGCTCGGAACTGCGCAGCATGAACACGAAGATGCGCTTCGCTCCGGATGTGCTGGATCGGACGCGAAGACAGCGTTAGACACCCCATCCTGCGGCGAAGCGCGCAGGATCTCGGGTGATACCGCGCGGCTGGTTACGAACTCACGATCCCTTTCCGCCGCCGGAGATCCTGAGTCTTCGCTCAGGATAAACTTCAACGACAAACATGCCCCGCCCCGAATACCTCGTCATCATCACCGGCCTTTCCGGCTCGGGGAAGAGCTACGTGCAGTCGACGCTCGAAGACGTCGGCTTCTACTGCTCGGACAACCTGCCCATCGCGTTGATCGAGCCGTTTCTCGAGGAAGTGGGCGAGCATGAGAATGCCGATCGCGTCGGTATCGTCGTCGATGTCCGCACGCACGACTTTGCCAACATCTTCCCCACGTTCTATCGCGAGCGGATTCAGAAACTGGTTCCGCACTGCGTACTGATTTTTCTTGAAGCGAGCGATGAAGTGCTGGCGCGACGCTACTCGGAGACGCGGCGTCCGCATCCGTTGGCGAAAGATCAGCCGCTGATCGACGCGATTGCCTCGGAGCGGGCTGCGCTGACCGAGGTCAAGTCGCTGGCGAACATGGTGCTCGATACGTCGCAGTTCTCGGTGCACGAGCTCAAGGCCGAGGTCATGCGCCGGTTCGAACTGAAGGACGAGAAAGTGACCATGCTCGTCACGATCGTCACCTTCGGATTCAAATACGCGATGCCGTACAACGTCGATCTGCTCTTCGACGTCCGCTTCCTGCCCAACCCGCATTTTGTCGAATCGCTCCGGCCGAAGACGGGACTCGACCCCGAGGTCGTCGCGTATCTCAAAGCGCAGCCGGGATACGACATCTTTTACGGCAAACTCCTCGACTTCGTGACCTACCTCTTGCCGCAGTATCAGAAAGAGATGAAGAGCTATCTCACGATCGGCATTGGCTGCACCGGCGGCAAACACCGCTCCGTCGCCATCGGACAGCGCCTCGCCGACGATCTGGCCGCGCGCGGCTACGCGATCGAGATCGTCCATCGCGACTGCAAGCGGTGACGATGACAGCGGTTATCATTCGCCCGCTGCAAGAGGAGAGTTTGATTGATTGGTGCTTTGATCGTGACGCACGGGAACCTGGCGAATGAACTGCTCAACGCCGCCCGAAAGATTGAATCGACGGACGTCGTCATCGAGGCGGTGCCGCTGGAGTGGACCGACAGCGTCGACGAAGCGCGCGAGAAAATCCGCGTCGCGCTGGATCGCGTCGGCACCGACGGCGGCGTCATCATCTTCACCGACATGTTCGGCGGGACGCCGAGCAACATCAGCCTCTCCTTTCTGGAGAAGGACCGCGTCGAGATCATCACCGGCGTTAACCTGCCGATGGTCGTGAAGTTCGCCACGCTGCAGCAGGATGGCAAGGACCTCACCTCGGTCGCGCACACGATCAGCGAGAAGGGATCGAAAGCGATCCGTGTGGCCTCGGAGTTGCTCACCGCGGAACGGCGGGCGGCGTCGTGATCGAGCACGACATCGAGATCAAGAACAAGCTCGGCCTGCATGCGCGCGCCGCCGCGAAGCTCGTCCACTGCGCCGCGCGATTTCGCTCCGACATCAAGATCCGCAAGGGCGATGAAGAGGTCGACGGCAAGTCCATCCTCGGCATCCTCCTGCTCGCCGCCGGCCGCGGCACCGTCATCACCATCAAGGCAAACGGTGAGGACGAAGCCGCGGCGGTCGAAGCAATCGAGAAGCTCATCGACGCGAAATTCGATGAAGTAGAATGACTTGCGGCTCATTCGAAGCCGCATTTCATGCTCACCGAAGGCACTGTCAGACTCGCTACCGCCTCGCGTAGCGCCATCCGAACCTACAAAGGGATCGGCGTTTCGCCCGGCATCGCCATCGGGCGTGCCGTCATCATCGAGCGGCGCGAGGCGGCCATCTATCGCGTTCCGATTCGCGATGACGAGGTGCCGTCCGAGGTCAATCGTTTTCTGGAAGCGGTCGAGAAAACGAAGACGCAGCTGCAGGAACTGAAACAGCGCGTCAAGCGCTCGATGGGCGACGAATACGCGCAGATTTTCGAGGCGCACGCGATGATGGTCAGCGATCCGTCATTCGCGGACAAAGTGATCCAGAAGATCGAAGCCGAGCAGGTCAACGCCGAGTGGGCGATGGCCGAGGTGCAGGAAGAGTTGCAGGCGCGCTTCCTCAGTTTCGATGACGTCTATCTTCGCGAGCGCGTCGCGGATGTGAAAGACGTCGCCGACCGCGTGTTGAAAAATCTACAGGGCATCGCACATCACGATGTCTCCGAGATCACGCACGACGTGATCATCCTGGCCGATGATCTGACGCCGTCGGACACGATCCATTTCAATCGCCGACCGATCGTCGGATTCGCGACCGAGGCGGGCGGACGGACGTCGCATACCTCGATCATCGCCAAGTCGCTCTTCATGCCGGCCGTCATCGGCGTGCCGCGGCTGACGAAAGTCGTCGACAACGACGAGATGGTGATCCTCGACGGCTACGAGGGAACAGTCCTCGTCAATCCGACGCAGGCGATGATCGCCGAGTACCAGACGCGCGTCATTCGTCACGAAGAGGCTGAGCGGAAGCTTCTCGAGAATCGCGATCTCGTCGCGGTCACGAAGGACGAGCGCCGCATCACGTTGCAGGCGAACATCGAATTAGTCGAAGAGTTAAAAGACGCCATCCGCTTCGGAGCCGAGGGCATCGGGCTGTATCGATCCGAGTTTCTGTACATCTCGAAAAGCCCGCTGCTGCCGAATGAGGAAGAGCATTTCCAGCTCTACAAAGCGCTGGCCGAGGCCACCGCGCCGCAGTGGTGCGTAATCCGGACCTTCGACCTCGGCGGGCGCAAGCTGGCCAAGGAAGTCATCGGCAGCAAGGAAAACAATCCCGTCCTCGGGCTGCGCGGACTGCGGCTGTGCATGAAGCACCGCGACATGTTCCGCACGCAGTTGCGCGCGCTGCTTCGCGCCTCGGCGTTCGGCAAGATCAAGATCATGTTTCCAGTCGTCACCAGCGTGCAGGAGCTGCGGCAGGTGAAGACGCTCGTGCGCGAACTGCGCGCGGAACTCGACGCCGAGGGGATCGCAAACAATCCTGACGTCCCGATCGGAATCATGATCGAGGTGCCGTCCGCGGCGATCATCGCGGACATCCTGGCGACGGAGTCCGACTTCTTCGCGATCGGCACGAACGATCTCATTCAATACTCGCTGGCCATCGATCGCTCGAACGAGAACGTCAGCTATCTCTACGAACCGCTGCATCCGGCGTTGCTGCGGTTGCTGAAGATGGTGATCGATGCGGGACACAAGGCGAAGATCCCGGTGTCGCTCTGCGGCGAAATGGCGGCCGACCCTCTGTTCGCCGTCGTCCTGCTCGGCCTCGGCCTGGAAGTTTTCTCGATGAATCCGTCGTCGATTCCGGTGATCAAGAATGTTGTGCGCTCGGTGCGCTACAAAGATTGCCGCCGCATGGCCGAGGTCGCGCTGACGAAAAAGACGGCGCAGGAAATCGAGGAGTTCGTCATCGAGAGCGTGGCCATGCGCTTCCCCGAGGGGCTGGTCAATAAAACGTTATGACCGACGCTCGATTTGCGAATCTGCCGATCAAACGCGTTCCGAAGCCGTGGGGTTACGAGCTGATTTTCGCGAAGACGGAGCGCTACGTCGGCAAGATCCTGCACATCAATCGCGGCGAGAGCCTGAGCCTGCAGTACCACGAAATCAAAGAAGAGACGCTGTTTGTTGTGGCCGGGGAGCTGAAGCTGACGATCGAAATCGACGGCGACCGTCGCGAGTTTCCGCTGCGCGCAGGCGAGGCCTTTCACATCGCCCCGCGCATGATTCATCGCATGGAAGCAATCGAAGATACGGACGTCGCCGAGGTCTCCACGCCGGAGCTCGACGACGTCGTCAGACTCGAAGATCGATACGGACGCACAGGCACAAACGCACCATGAAATTCGCACTCGTCATTTTTCTGATCGCAGCGATCGACGGCACCGCCGACGATTCGCCGCTGGTGAAAGCGGCCAAGGCGAATGGCGGTCCGAAGAAATCGACGAAGAAAGTCATCACGAATGCGGACGTGAAAAAGTCGTCCGGCAAGGTGACGACGGTTCCGGCCGCGGCGAAATCAACGACGCCCGCGATTGCGCCGCCGATGTCGATCGCCGATCAGGACAAGCTCCTGCACGATCGCGCTGCCGCGCAGAAACGCACCGACGCGGCACAGGCGAAGGTCAACGATCTCGATAAGGAGCTCGATCGGCTGGAGCAGGCGTACTACGCGGAAAACGATCCGAACTACCGCGACAAGACCATCGCGCAGCGCTTCGAGCAGACGAAGCAACAACTCGACTCGGCGCGCAAGGAACTCACCGAGGCGAGAGACGCATTGGAGAAATTGAAACCGCCGGCGCACGCCAACCCGTCATGACCAAAACCTTCTTCATCGAAACCTGGGGCTGTCAGATGAATGATCTCGACAGTCAGCGGCTCTCCGGCAGTCTGAAGCTGCGCGGCTATCGGCGCGTGGACACGGAAGGGGAGGCGGATCTCATCCTTCTCAACACCTGCTCGATCCGCGACAAGTCGGAGCAGAAAGTCTTTTCGCACCTCGGGCGTCTGCGCGAAATGAAAAGCGAGCGCGAGCTGCAGATCGGCGTCTGCGGTTGCGTTGCGCAGCAGGAAGGGGAGGCCATCCTTCATCGCGCGCCGTGGGTCGATTTCGTGATGGGTCCCGGCAACGTCGGCCATCTCGATCAGATCCTGTCGGGCGATCGCCGCGTGGCCATCGATTTTCCCGACGACCGCAACTATGACTACCTCGCCGTCGACCGTCCTTCGGCCACGAAAGCGCAGGTGACGATCATCGAAGGCTGCAACAAGAACTGCACCTTCTGCATCGTGCCGACGACGCGCGGCCGCGAGGTTTCGCGTCCATTCGATGACGTGGTGCGCGAAGTGCGCGCTGCGGTTGAGTCGGGTCGTGTCGAGATTGAACTCCTTGGACAAACGGTCAACGCGTATCGCTGCCCGATCACCGGCCGCGATTTCGGAGCGTTGTTGTCCGCAGTCGCGGAGATCGGTCGCGTAGCGCGATTGCGCTTTATGACCTCGCATCCTGCCGAGGTGAATGATTCGATGATTGCGGCAATGCGCGATCACGAAAACATTTCGCGCTACCTCCACCTGCCGGTGCAGTCGGGATCGTCGAAAATCTTGCGGCGGATGAAACGGCTGTACACGCGAGAGCATTACCTCGAAACGATCGCGCGAATCCGCGAAGCGATTCCGGAGATCCATTTCTCGACCGACGTGATCGTCGGCTTCCCCGGCGAAACCGACGAGGACTTCGAGCAGACGCTGACGCTGATCGAAAAAGTCCGCTACGGATCGATGTTCGCGTTCAAGTATTCGCCTCGGCCGGGAACGCCGGCGCTGAAGATCGGCGCGCCGGTCGACGACACGATCGCATCGGAGCGTCTCACGCGCGTTTTCGACCTGCACGAGCGAATCAAACGCGAGCATCTTGAGTCGTATCGCGGACGGATCCTGCCCGTGTTGGTCGAAGGTCCGAGCAAGCATGACGCGACGATGCTGACCGGCCGTACCGACTACAACATCGTCGTCAATTTCAGCGCCGCCCCGTCGACGCCGCCCGGGAGTATGCTGGGCGTCCGCATCGATCAGGCGCAGCATCACACGCTGCGCGGGGAGGCTGTCGCATGAGTGAGCTCGTACCGATGTCGATCAAAGGGTTGATGCTCGACCCAGTTTCCAATTCGCCCATCGTCGTGTTGAAAGATGAGGAGGAGAAATTTTTCCTGCCGATCTGGGTGGGCATCTTCGAAGCCAACGCCATCGCCCTGCAACTCGAAAACGTGGAAACGCCGCGGCCGATGACGCACGACCTCCTCAAGAGCGCGATCTCCCAGCTCGACGGCCGCGTCACGCGCATCGTCATTCACGACCTTCGCGACTCCACCTTCTTCGCCCAGATCCGGATGATGGTGAACCGCGCGGGCCTCGACACGATGCTCGAACTGGACGCGCGTCCGAGCGATGCGATTGCTTTGGCTCTGCGCACCGAGGCGCCGATCTACGTGGCGCAATCCGTCCTCGACCAGGCCCAGACCATCACGCCGGACGACGAGGATCGCGAAGAGAAGACGAAGAACTGGTTCGAGAATCTCGACACCGAGGATTTGGGCAAGTACAAGATGTGAGTGTTCGGGAGCAGGGTGTCGGGAGTCGGGGGTCGGAGGAAAGCAGCGTCGTGCGCTCGGCCCTTTTTTTCTACGACACCCGACACCCGACCCCCGCCGGCCTACTTCACTTACAATCCCACCGGTTCAATGATCATCACTGTCGCCAATCAAAAGGGTGGAGTCGGCAAGA
>JAXDIO010000389.1:0-22852 GCA_034663965.1 Thermoanaerobaculia bacterium
ACACCGCCACGGCGCTCGGCGCCTGGACGCCCGGCGCGCGGCCGACGGCGCTCCCCGAGGGGACGGCGGTGCGGATTCCGAAAGGGGCGCGCGTGGTGATGCAGGTTCACTATCACCCGCACTTCGGCCGCGTCGCTCCCGATCAAACGCAGATCGGCCTGTATCTCACCACCACGCTGGTGAAGAAACAGATGCACTACGACTTCATCATCAATGACCAATTCGTCATCCGCGCCGGCGATCACGATTCGAAGGTCGATGCGTATGGCGCCGCGGACACAGCCATCGACATCGTCTCCGTCTACCCACACATGCACCTCCTCGGCACGAAGACGAAAGTCGAGGCGAAGCTGGCCGACGGGACGACGGTCTGCATGATCGACGTGCCGCAATACGACTTCAACTGGCAGGGGCAGTACGTCTACAAGACGCCGCTCCACATCGCCGTCGGCGGCGTCCTGCACGTCGAGTCGCACTTCGACAACTCCACCGACAACTGGCACAACCCGAGCTCCCCGCCAAAGGACGTGCGCTGGGGCGAACAAACGACCGACGAGATGTGCCTGGCGCTGATCGGCTACACGACGGCGGATGGAAGGTAGGCAAGAAAACGCCGTATTGGCGGCCCATGTAGTTTCGAGTCACTTCCCGCTTGTGCTGCGCGACCGCAACGCTCCTGTGCGTTGCGGTCGACCTATTTTTGTGCAAATCCGACCGCCACGCCGACGGACCCGGCCAACACACCGAATCACGACTGTCTCGATGAGTAAAGGGAATCCGTGTGGCGCTGCCGACCCGGCTGTGCCACACGGAGAAGGATCGAGTGAAACGCCCGGCACGTTGGCGTCACTATCTCGAAAGAGGTGGCCCATGCATCCGTGCCGGCGAATCGTTTTTCTGTTCATTTTCACCGCCACGTCCGTCGCGGCGCAGCAGCCGAAGATCGTAACGCCTCAGGTGTTCACCAATGATGTGCGGCAGCCGCAACCGGCGGCAGCGCCCGGGAAGGCGACTGCGGATTGTCTTTCGGCGTACATCCCGACCCTAAGCACGCCCATTCTGACCGTCGCGCTCAACTTCCACATCTTTCAGAAGAACGACGGCACGAACATGTGGCAGGACACGCCGTTCGATCGCGCGCAACTCGAGTCGTTGATCCCGGAGATCAACAACCGCTACTCCGTCAATTGTCCGCCGAGTGATCCTTGTCCCTCGTCCACGCGAACGGTGACCGACACGCGCATCCGATTCGTCCTCAAGAATATCTACTTCTATCGCGACACGGCGCTGAACGCCGCGTTGCCATTTAACGAGGCGCCTCTTTTTGCGCGCGCGCTCGCAGATCATCCCGCGGCGAAAAATCAGCTCAACATCCTTTTCAATCAGGATGGTCCGAACCCGGGATACTCCGGCCTCGTCAACACGTTGCCATCGACGAACATGGCCCAGGATCAGTACATACACATGCGCAACACGTACACCGGCGGCTTTCTGAACTGGAGCACGCACGGCACTCTCGCGCACGAGATGGGGCACGTCCTCGGCCTGTTGCATCCATACGACGGTGGCGAGTGCATCCCGAACGCCTGCGACTATTTGTCCGACCTCGTTTGCGGAGGCGCGTGTCCGCAGGACGGCGGTTGGGGAACCGATCCGACCGCGCCCGGCAACACTGCGACGAACAACATCATGGGCGGCGTGAGGGACTCCTGCTTCATCACCGACCGGCAGGCCGCGCGCATGCAGCGCGCACTGCAGACGCTGAGCACTAAGCGCTATCTCGAGCCGAGCGGTTGCGTCCCGCCTCCGGCCGACATGGTTCTGTGGCTGCCACTTGACGAGCCGGGAGGCGGGACGGCGCTGAATCCGCTCGGCACTGCGGGAACCCGGACCGGAACGATCAACGTCGTCAACGAGGTCGCGACGCGCGGAATCTGCTTCGCCAGTCCCGCTCCCCCGTCGGTGGATGTGCCCCACTACAGCGATATCTCCATCGGGGCCGGACCGTTCACGATCGAGGCATGGGTCAAGCGCATGCCCGGCGACAACGGCAAGCGCGTCGTCGTCGAAAAGAAAAGTGACCAAAACGGGTCCGTTCGCGGCATTGCGTTGCTGCTGGAGGAAGGGTATCCGCTGCTCGAGTTGTCCGCGTCGACGACGACGGCACTGCGTGCAACGGTGAAGGTGCCGGACGACAACACGTGGCATCACGTGGCCGCGACATTCGTGCGGGTCGATCCGAACGGTGCACGGTTCTACATCGATGGCACTCAGGCCGGGGTACCGCTTTCGACGATGACCCTCACGGCGCCGTTCACGGCGATCGTTCCGTTTCGCGTCGGAAAATCGGTGATCGGATCGAGTTCAGTGATGCAGGGCTGCATCGATGAAGTGACCCTCTATCGCCGCGCCCTCGCAGCCTCTGAGATCAACACCATCGCCGCGGCCCGCGGCGCCGGAAAGTGCCAGTTCTTCGGGAGCGCGTCCGTGCAATCGGTCTGCCCTGCCGAGACGACGGTCGCGACGAGCGTTCGTGTCTGCAATGCCAGCGCTACCTCACGGATCGTGTCGTACGCGTTCGCGGGCGAGCCGGCCGCTGGAAGCTGCACAGTCGCCGGCCCAACGACATTCTTACCCTTTGCGACAGGACTCGTGAGCGTCGCTGCAGGATCGTGCATCAATGTGTCGACCACCATCTCGCGGCCAAGCGGTTTGACTACCCAGGCTGCGCGCTCGTGCTACCGATTCGATGCGACGAGTAACGGCGCGATGCTCACCGTTAGGGGAGCGCTCGAGGATCAGCGCCTCAACTGCGGTCCACCCCACTGAGCAAGGTGGACCGCCACCATCGCATGTCGGGCACTGAGTCCGCGCGCTCGACGCCGAACGGTTGGCCTTCGGTAGCGTCAGCATTCGGGTACGCCACGGCGCAGTCCCTACTGGTGGTGAACTGAGCCGGGCGTCAGGTTAATATTCGCGCGTGGCGATACCTCCCGAAGTTCGTGCTGACGCTGAAACCGCGCTCAAGGAGTTCTGTGCGCAGAGCTCGTCCGCTGATGTTGCCGAATCATCGCGGCTCGAATTCGAGATCGCCGAGAACCATGTCGTGCTGATCGAACGGCGTCCGTCGTTCCTCAACCATCTCGAATGGACCTCGGTGCCGAAGGCGAAGTTCCGCTACTCGCCGGCGAAAAGCGTCTGGTCGCTCTACTGGCCGGACACGAACCAGCGCTGGCATCGACTGTCGAGCGCGAAGACGGACAAGGACATCCGCGTGCTGCTCAAGGCCGTCGCGACGGATACATCCGGCGTGTTCTGGGTCTAATCACTTCGATGCCTGCATGAAGGCGCACGAATCGATGGACTGAAGATCGAGCTGCAGCGAGGCCATGCTCTGGATGATCTCGATGCGGAACGGGATGCGCCGCGCATCGTCAGAGAGCCAGATCTTCATGCCGCCGGGCCACTTCTTGCCGCCGGGTCCGTCGACGATTTCGAATCCGCTGGCGCCGACCTGCTGGCCGCCGATGGTGAACGTCTGACGGTTCGCCGGCCGCACGATGACCGGATACGACTTGCCGTCCGAGTAGATCTGCGTCGCCACCGGACCGCGAATCGTGGCTGCGTTCGCGCGCAGGTAGTAGATCGCGCTGACGACGTCGTGGAACGCACCGGCCGGAATGTGGTCGACCTTGTCCCATTGCTTCTCCGGCGTCTCCTTGTGCATGCGCGCCACGCCGGCGTTGTAATCGAAGAGCGTCCGCTCCTTGCGCGATTTGTCTTTCCACGAATACGCGTGATACGTCATCAGCGTGCGCTGCCCCGACGCTTCGATCTGCGTTTCGTACGCGTAGAAACCGCTCTTGCCGGCGGGAGCGGTGATGAGCAGCGAGCTGTCGATGGCGGCGCGGCCGGCAGCGGGATAGGTCGTCTTCAACTCGCCGATGCCGGACGTGGGAAACATGATGCCGGCGATCCAAGAGAGTCCGCCGCGCAGCTTCCACGAGTATTTGAACGACTCCACGTTCGCCGGACCGCGGCAGTTGAGCTCGACCGCGCTCGCCGAGGTGACGCAGGCGAGCGCAAACACAAGAAGCGAATATCGGATCGGCTTCATGAACGCGAGGCAAAACGAGTGCGGTGCTGACTTTAGTCCGCGGCCTGCAACGTATTACGTTCGATCGTGCTCAGCCGTTCCTCGACCTCGACGATTACGTAATCAGGCGTCGATGATCCAGCGGTGACGCCGACCGTGCGCACACCAGCGAACCACGACGGATCGAGATCGTCCGCGCCCTGCACGAGGTACGACGGCTTGGCTTCGCGACAGATCTCCCACAGATGTTTGGTATTCGCACTTTTCTTGCCGCCGATGACGACGATGGCATCGACCTCGGGGTCATGCGAGAGCACGCGCGCCGCATCCTGGTTTTCTTTCGTGGCGTAGCAGATGGTGTCGCCGCGCTCCACGGTCTTCGCCCGCCGCTCGATGGCGTTGACGACGTCCTCGAACTCCTCGGCATTCAACGTGGTCTGGTAGAAAACTTTCAGCTTCGGATACTGCGACCAATCGATGGCGTCCGCACCCGCGACGGTCGTAACGATGTGGTACGAGCTCGGATCGAGGTCGTGCGTGTATCCGATGACTTCGCGATGCTTGGGATCGCCAATGAAGATTAGATGATAGCCATCGCTCAGCGCTTTGCCGGCCTCGCGATGGATGTCGTAAACGAACTTGCACGTCGTATCGAGCACCTGCAGCCCGGCGGACTTAGCCTGAGTGTGAAACGACGGCGGGACGCCATGCGCGGAGAAAACGATCGTCGGCTCCTGCACCGCGTCGATCTCATCGATCGTCCGAACACCGAGCCGCTCCATCTCCTCGACGACCCGCTCGTTATGGACGACCTGCCCGAGAATCGCGCCGCGTCCGCCCCCAGCCGCGAATCGCTTCACCTTCAGATCCGCAATCCGGACGCCGGAACAGAACCCATACTTCGCCGCGCGCTTGACGTTCATATCGGAGCAAGGAACGCGAGGGAGGGGCGGGACATTCTGCGATCAGACATTGACAATGTCGAAGTAAGACGTTATCTTACCGGACATGAAAACGACGATGTCATCGAAAGGGCAGATCGTACTGCCGGCGGCGATTCGCGAGCAGGACCACCTCGAGGCCGGCGACGAGTTTGCTGTCGAACGGCTCGAAGAGGGCGAGTACAAGCTCGTGCGGAACCGGCCGACGCCGAACAAAGGTCTGGTCGATTGGCTGCTTGACTGCCCTGAGAAAGACTTCTTCGTCCCGATTCAGTCCGAGTCGACAGACACTTTGTGAGATATCTCGTCGACGCGAACGTTCTGAGCGAGCCGACAAAGTCAACGCCTGACAAAGGCGTCGTTCGCTGGCTGAGGCACTTCCAGCGAGAGATTGCAGTCGATCCGATCATCCTCGGCGAAATCCGTTTTGGAATCCTTCTTCTGCCCCGAGGGAAGCGCCGGGCAGCGCTCGATGAATGGTTCCACGGCGTCGTCGAGCACATTTTCTGTTTGCCTTGGGACGCCGACACGGCGCTTCGTTGGGCGGAGCTACTCGCGGCACTTCGAGCGTCCGGGACCGCTATGCCGATTAAAGATAGTTTGATCGCGGCCACAGCGCTCACTCACGCACTAGTCGTGGTCACGCGCAACGAAGCAGACTTTCGAAGGGCCGGCGTTGAGATCGTCAATCCGTTTGATGGTGATCGCCCGGCCTGACTCACTCCGCCGCCCTCAGCCAGCACGTCACCGTCGTCCCCCCGCCTTCCCTCGCTTGCAAACGCATGCGGCCGGCGTGGGCTTCGATGATTTCGTTGGCTAGCGCGAGGCCGACGCCGGAGCCGCCGGGTTTGGTGGAGTAGAAAGGGAGGAGGGCCTGGCGCATGACGTCGTCGCTCATGCCGCGGCCGCGGTCGAGGATGCGGATGACAACGTCGGTGCCGTCGCTCTGAACGTTGACGACGATCTCGGTTGGATCGCTGCCGGATTCGTGGGCGTTTTTTACGAGGTTGATGAGCGCCTGCTGGAGTTGCGCGCTGTCGATGTTGCTATGCAGTGACGGTGTTCCTTCGACGCGGAATGGGTAGAGCGTCTGCACGTCGTCCAGCACGTCGCTCCAGGCGGTGCGTTGCTTGCGCGGTTCCGGTAATCGCGCGAATTCGGCGTAGGCATCGAGGAAGTTGCGGAGGAAGGTCAGGCGCTCTTCGATCAGGCCGTAGATCTCGTCCAGGCGATGGCGATGCTCGGGCATCTCCTGCGCGCGGCGCGCGGAATGGAAGAGAGAGCTGATCGGCGCGAGAGTGTTGTTGATCTCGTGGTTGATGACGCGGATCGCTTTCTTCCAGACGCCGACTTCCTGTCGCCGCAATTCGGGCGTGAGGCGTTCGAGCAACACGAGCCGATGCCGCTGCGTGTTGAGGTGAAAGATGCGCTGGCTGACGTGAAAGGTTTCGTCCTCGATGCTGAAGATGGAGTCGCCGGCGCCGGCAAGCGATTCGCGCAACGGAGCGGCGAGGTTCATCTCGTGCAACAGACGATCGTTGAGACGCGCGCCGCCGGCGAGCAACTCGCGCGCGACGTTGTTCGAGTAGATGACGCGATCCGCGGCGTTGAGCAGGACGACGGCGACCGGCGTCCGCTGCAGCATCGTGTCGAGGAGGATTTCTTTTTCGTGCAGGCCGCGGCGATCGTTGCGGACCGCGTCCGCAATTTCGTTGTACAGCGACTTGAGCTCGGCCACTTCACGATCTCCTCGGGCGGCGAGCCGCAGGCCGAAGTCGCCATCGCGGAAGGCGCGCAGTGCGTTGCCGAGGACGGCGTGCAGGTCGCTGATGCGCGAGACGATAACGCGCGAGCTCCAGAGCACGGCGGCAATCGTGATGAACGCGGCGATGCCGAACGCCACAGGCATCGGCAGCGCGCCGGCGCGCGCCACGCGCGTGGCGACGAAGGTGGACGCCACCGCGACCGCGGCGGCGAATCCGATGGCGAGATGGATGCGGCTGGCGAGTCTCAGCCTACTTGGGTCTCCTCTCGATCACGATACCGAGCTTCTCCATCCGGCGATAGAGCGCCTGCCGGCTCAGCCCGAGCGCCTCGGACGCGCGCGAGACGCTGCCGTTGGCGTTCAACAGCGCGGTCTCGATCTGCACCCGTTCGAGTGGAACATCTTCCGCGCGAGCCTCCCCTGCTGTTCCGAAGTCGAGGTCGGATGGGGTGATTGAATCGCCGGATGCGAGCGCCATCGCGCGGTGCACGCGGTTCTGCAGCTCGCGCACGTTGCCCGGCCAGTCATGCGCGAGCAGCGCGGATTTCGACGCGTCATCGAGCGAATGGCGATCGAGAAACGATTCGGCGAGCGGCAGCACATCCTCGCGGCGTTCGCGCAGCGGCGGGACGGCGATCTCGACGACGGCGATGCGGAAGTAGAGATCCTGCCGGAAGGTGCCGCGAGCGATTGCTTGCTGCAAGTCGGAGTTCGTGGCGGTGATGACGCGGACGTCGACGCGGCGCGTTTCGCTGGAGCCGAGGCGCTCGAATTCGCCGCTTTGCAGGACGCGCAGAAGTTTCATCTGGCCGGCGGCGGAGAGATCGCCGATTTCGTCGAGGAAGAGCGTGCCGCCGTTTGCGGCTTCGAAGCGGCCGATGCGCAGGCGTGTCGAGCCGGTGTACGCGCCCGCCTCGGCGCCGAAAAGTTCGCTCTCGACCAACTCGTCCGGAATCGCGCCGGCGTTCACTTTCACGAGCGGCTTGTCGCGTCGCTTCGATCCGGCGTGGATGATCTCGGCGATCTTTTCCTTCCCTGCCCCGTTCGGGCCGGTGATGAGCACCGGAACGTCGGACGGCGCGATCTGCACCGCGAGCGAGACCACGCGGTGCATCGACTCGCTTTCGTAGACGGTGCCGCGAAGATCGTGCTTGCGCGCAAGCTCCTTGCGCGATTGCACGCGTTCGCGGCGTTCACGCGCTTCGTCGTCGCGCAGCTCGCGTGCGCGCAAGAGCGCGCGGACCGTAGCGACGAGTTTGGCGTCGTCCCACGGCTTGGCCATGTAATCGACGGCGCCCTCCTTGACCAGCTGCACGGCTGTTTGGAGCGACGTCCATGCGGTCATCAAGAGGATCGGCAGCTCCGGATCGATGGCGCGCATGCGGCGAAAGAGAGCGATGCCTTCGTCGCCGCCCGTCGTACCGGGCGTGAAGTTCATGTCCTGCAGGACGACGCCGGCTTCGCCGCGCTCGACCATGCGCAAGGCTGCGTCGGGATTCTCGGCGACCGCCGATGGGACATCGTGCAGATCGAAGAGGACCCGCAGGGCGCTGGCGACGCCCGGCTGGTCCTCGACGATGAGCACGTTCGGCATGAATGGTTAAACGCTTCGTGTGGCGATCGACGGCGGCACCAGCGTAGCGCGCATCGCCGCGGGAACGGTGGACATCAGCCCGTTGAGCCAAAGCAACAACATACCTCCAGCCACGAGCTCCCACTGCATCTTGACGTCGGAGAGTTTGCTGACGAGCAGCACGTTCAGTCCGTACGCGCCGATGACGCCGAGGATGAGGCCAGCCGTCGTGACCAGCCAGTTCTCGAGGAGGAAGTGTTTCAGGATGTCGGCGCGCGTGGCGCCGAGGGCGCGGCGGGTGCCGATCTGTTTCGTGCGCTCGGCGACGGCGAGTGAACTGATACCCATGATGCCGAGTGCGGTGATGAAGACGAGGATGATGATGATCGCCGTCATGGCCCCAATCACCAGTTTGCCGCCCGAAAAGTACTGATCTTTCAAATCGGAGATCTTTACGATGCGAAAGACGCGGCCCGGGTTAACCGACAGAAGCCGCGGCTCGAGTTGCGAGACCACCGACTTCATCGCGCCCGGCTCGGTGCGGACGAGGAATACCGCGCCGCCGCTGTCGTAGGCGCGGCCGGGCGTGAAGAGCACGAACTCGCCGATGTTCCACGCGTACGGATTGTAGAAGTCGTCGATGACTCCGATGACCGTGCGCGGCGTGGCGCCTTCGCCATTGGTGATGACGCGGCCGATGGGATTCGCGTTGCCCCACAGTTTCTTTGCGAGCGCGCGGCTGATGATCGTCACGCGCGTCGGCGTGTTGGACTCGGCGGGTGTGTCGGTCTCGACGAACGCGCGGCCCTGCGTCACTTTCACGCCGAGGGTCTGGAAAATCTCGCCGCGGGCAGCGTAGAGCTGCGCCTGGAACTTGCCGTTGAAGCCGTCGGACTTCCATACGCCGGAACTGCCGCCGCCCTGCCACGGCAGAAAGTACGTCGTGGCCACTGCCTTGACGCCGGGGATGGAGTGGATGGCGCGCATGTCCTTCTGCACCAGTGCCTCGACGTACGGCTGCTCCTTGAACTCCGGCGCGAACGGCTGATAAGCGATCGAGACGAGGTTGTCGTCGTCGAAGCCGGACGTCTGCAGCATCTTCTTCCGCTCGTCGAGAATCATGTTCACGGCGTTGGTGACGATGGCAAGTGTGATGGCGATCTCGAGGATGATGAAAGCGAAGCGCATACGGTTGTGGCGCATCGCGCGAATGATGGGACCGAACGGCATGGCGTCCTCCTCTTACTGCACTTTGAGCTGCATGGCCGGCGGGATCGAGCAGACGCGCCAGGCCGGATAGATGCCGGCCAGAAGACCGGCCACGAGCGACAGGAAAATCGAGACGGCGATCATCTCGGCGTCGAGGTGCACGACGTCGCCGTTCGGGATCACTTTGGCCACCATTTTCAGCAGGCCGACGGAGATGCCCAGTCCGATCAAGCCGCCGGCGATGCCGACCACCTCGCACTCGACGATGTGTTGCCAGAACACGTGCAGCCGGCTGGCGCCGAGGGCGCGGCGTACTGAGATCTCCGGAATGCGCGCGATGAATTTGCCGAGGAGCAGACCGATGAGATTCAGCGAGCAGACGATGAGGAAGAGCACCGACACAATTGCCAGCGATCGAATCTGCGGCGGCACGATCCCCAGCTCTTTCGTCAGCTCGGGCATGGAGGTGACTTCGGTGTGCAGCGGACGGCCGAAGCGTCCGTGTTTTTTCTGATCGATGACGTAGTTGTTCACGTACTGGCGGAAGGCCTGCTGCTTCTCCGGCGTCGGCAACTCGACCCAATACTCCAGCCAGCACGTATCCGAGTTGAGGAAGGCCTTGTATCCGTCACCGTCGTTCCCCTTCCAGCCGTCGCTGTTGCCGAAGGTCTGGATCTCGAGGATGGGCGTGAAGTTGAAGGGCATGTAGATCGGCTCGACTTTCGGGCCGAGGCCTTGCGTCGGGTCGTAGAAACGCAGCGGCGGATTCCATGGCGCGAGGACGCCGACGACTTTGTAATTGCGATCTTCCAGCCGCACCGTCCGTCCGACGCTGTTCGCGCCCGCGAACAGTTTCTGGTTGGTGTTCTGGTCGATGACGATGACCGGCTCCGGCTTGGCGTCCGCGGTCTTGTCCCACCCTCCGCCGTACTGAAACGGCACATTGAACATCGTAAAAAAGTCCGCAAACACCAGCCTCACATCCTCGGCATACGGCCTTCCGATCTTCGGATCGGGATGCACGAAGAAGCGCGTACGGAATGTCCCGGTCTGCCGCGTCGGGATGTTCGACTTCATCAGCTCGCGCATGTCGCGATACGTGACCATGGTCGGCAGCGACTTCGGATCCTCAGCCACATACGCGCGCTGCGGATCCCAGTTGTCGAGACGGACGTAGAAGAGCGTGTTGCTCTTGCCGGGCAGCGGATCTTTCTCGAAGACGTGGCGTAGCGCGATGAACGTCGTCGAAACGCAGATGCCGAGGGCAATGCCGCCGATGAGCAGCGACGTGATCACCGGATTGCGGCGCAGGCTGGTGAGGGCGATTTTCAGTTGATAGAGCAGCATGTCGGCTCCTAGTTGAATGTAGCCGTGAGTCCGGCGGTGGCGACTGGGGAACCGAGGACGACGCGCGGCCGGTCGACGTCGGCGATGCGTCCGTCGAAGACGTGCAGTTGGCGGTGCGCGCGTTCGGAGCACTCCGCGTTGTGCGTGACCATGACGATCGTGGTGCCGTTGTCGTTGATCTTGCCGAGGAGGTCCATGATCTCGCGCGACATCGCGGAGTCGAGGTTGCCGGTCGGCTCGTCGGCGAGGATCAATTTCGGATCGCCCGCGAGCACGCGCGCAATCGCCACGCGCTGCTGCTGTCCGCCGGAAAGTTGCGACGGAAGGTGGCGGACGCGCGCCGAGAGTCCGACCATCGACAGCGCGTTCTCGATGCGCGCTTTGCGTTCCGAGGCCGGCATTCCGCGATAGCGCAGCGGCACGTCGACGTTGTCGAAGACGTTGAGATCGGGGATCAGGTTGAACGACTGGAAGACGAAGCCGATGGTCCGATTGCGAATCTGCGACATCTCGCGGTCGGAGAGCCGGCTGACGTCTTTGCCGTCGAGGATGTAGCTGCCGGAGTCGAAGGTGTCGAGCAGGCCGGCGACATTCAGAAACGTAGTCTTGCCCGATCCTGAGGGGCCGGTGACGGAGACGAACTCGCCGGCTTTGACGCTGAGCGAGAGGTCTTCGAGCGCATGCGTCTCGATGGAAACGGTCCGGTAGATTTTCTTGATGTGCGTCATCTCGAGCATTGCGGGTTTCTCCTTGGGTTCAGCGCAGCATCACCGTGCGCGCGTGACCGAATGTGGCTGTATCGGAGAGCACGATGGTCTCTCCCTCGCTCAATCCCCTGACGATTTCAACTTCGGCGACGCTGCTGGCGCCGGTGGCGATGTCGCGCCGCGTGGCCATCTTTTCGTTGACGACATACGCCGCGCGCCCGCCTTCCGACTCCATGAACGCGCCGCGCGCGACTTTGAGCACGTTGTGTTTCGACTCGAACGTGAGCCGCATGGTCAGCCGCTGGTTCTGCTTGAGGCCCTCGGGCTGCGCGCCCGCGAAGGCGACGGTGGCCATGACTTCGCTGTTGGTGACTTCCGGCGAGATGCGCGTGACTTTGCCCGGATAGTCGCGGCCGAGGAACGTGATCACCGCCGGCGTCCCCACCCCGGTCTCATTCGCGTACTCCTCCGGTAATCCGATTTCCAATTCAAGCGACGAGAGGTTGACGACGGTGAGCACGGCCTGATTCGGCGCGACACCGTTTCCTTCCTGCACCGCGACCGCGGCGACCATGCCGTCGAACGGCGCGCGGATGGTGAGGTCGTCGACGCGCTTCTGCAGCTCGCCGGTGACCGAGTCCTGCCGCTGGACTTGCTGTTGACGGGTGGCCACTTCGAATCCCGAGGTCTCGTGCAGCAGCGACAGCTCGTTCTTCGCCTGCGTCAGTTCCATGTCGGCGATGTGGACGGCGTCCTGGGACGTTTCGAGATCGACTTTGTTGCTCAGTCCTTCCTTGAACGTGCGCTCGACGCGTTCGAGCTGGCGCTTCGCCGCCGCCAGACGCAGCGTCTGCAATTCGACCTGCTGCTGCGCGCGCAATTCGCTTTGCCGCGCGACAATGCGCTGCCGGTCGAGTTCCGAGTGCGAGGTGAGCAACTGGGAGCGCGCCTGATCGAGCGCGGCATGCAGCTCTTTGGAGTCGATGACGGCGAGCACGTCGCCGGACTTGACCTGCGATCCGGCATGCGTCCGCAACGAGACGATGCCTTGGCCGGGACTGAAGAGCGTCGGCGACAGAGAAGCGACGACGCGTCCCTGCACGCTGAGGTCGCGAAGCAGATCGCCGCGCGTGACGGTGCCGAGGCGAAGCGTGGAGCCGTCGACGGCGCGCTCGGCACTCGACCAACGGCGAATCGCCGGAAACGCGAAGGCCAGTGCGATCAACAGGACCACGCCGGCCGCCACTGCTGCGATCACGCGCGGATTGCGCTGCGCCGCCGCCGGGCGATCCATGGAGGAACTGTTCTCGATCATTGCCGGCTGCTAGCGCAACCGAGGTGCCACGCAGCGGTCGTTTCGTTTCAGCGACTTACGATGTCCGCGAGGTGTCCGGCGGACGTTCGTCCGCGGACAGATGTCCGCGGCACTACACTTCACATCACATGTCCAAGATGCGTCTCGAAACCTTCAGCGATGGCGTGATCGCCATCCTGATCACGATCATGGTGCTCGAGTTGCGCGTGCCGCATGGGGCGTCGTGGAGCGCGTTGCGGGCGCTGGTTCCGCTGCTGCTCATCTACACGCTCAGCTTCATCCTGCTGGCGATCTACTGGAACAACCACCACCACATGTTCCACACGGTCGATCGCGTGAACGGCGGGATTCTGTGGGCGAACATGCACCTCTTGTTCTGGCTGTCGCTGGTGCCGTTCGCGACGGGGTGGATGGGCGAGAACGACTTCGCGCCGCTGCCGACAGCACTGTACGGCTCCGTGCTGCTGATGGCGGCGGTCGCGTACACGATCCTGGTGCAGGTCATCATCGCGCATCAGGGCGCGCACTCGAAGCTGCGCGCCGCCATCGGCAAGGATACGAAAGGCAAAATCTCGGCGGCGCTTTACGTCGCCGCGATTCCGCTCGCGTTCGTACATCGCGAAATCTCCTGGGCGATTTTCGTGACGGTCGCGCTGCTCTGGCTAGCGCCCGACCGGCGCATCGAGGACAAGATCGCGTCAGGCGCGCTTGCGCACGAAGAGCGTGGCGGAGCGGAGTAGACTGCCTGGAGCTGGAATTGCTTGCTCTCGCGAACAGGAGGAGACCCCATGAAAATCGTCGCCCTCGCATCGTTACTCTGCGCACTTGCGCTTCCGATCTTCGCCCAGGAAATGGAACAGATCCTTTTGCCCGTCGCTCCGTCGCTGGTGATGTGCGCCTACAACTCGCGCTACGAGACGCACTTGGTCGTCTACAACCAGAATGCGCGAAAGGTGAAGACGGAGTGCGCCGGCGACGGCTGTGGCGAAGTCGGCGCCACGGCAGGGCGCGAGATCGCCGGCAACGCTTCCTCCATGCCGCTCCCGACCTTTCTTTACATGCCGAAAGCGGACGCAGACGGCATGCGGATGTCGCTGATCGTCGAAAGCGGCGACCGCGACAAACTGGAGGACCGCACCTTCGCCGAGCTGCCAATCGTGCGCGCCTCCGAATTCGTCGACAAGAAGATCAGCTTCGTCGGCGTGCGCATGGATCCCGGTTTCCGCCAGACCGTGCGCATCTTCGGATTGGACGGCACCACCTACGGAACGGTCCAGGTACGCGCGTACGATCTGACCACCGAGGAGCTGGTGTACGACCAGACGATGTGGCTCTGGCCGATGAGCGACGAGCGCAACGAACAGGGCCAGGCGCTACGCCCGTCGTTCAGCATGGAGTGCGATCTCTCCGAAGATATCCCGGCCAACGGTCACCACGTCCGCATCGAGGTCGAGCCGCTCAGCGAGGGGCTCAAGTTCTGGGCGTTTGTCTCCGTGACCAACAACAAGACCCAGCACTTCTACACGATTGTGCCGCGGTAGGAACTACAGCGCTGGGTAGGGGAATCCGCGGTGGCGTCACTCCTCCCGTAGATGAAGGTCTTTCTTTCCTCGACCGCGCAAGACCTGGTGACCTACCGGCAAGTGGCCGACGACACGATCCTGCGGATGTCGCAGGAAGCCGTGGGGATGGAGCGCTTTGGAGCGCTGCCCGGCACGCCGGTGGCCGAGTCTGAGCGCAAGGCCCGGGAGTCCGACGTGGTGGTGTGCATCGTCGCGCACCGCTACGGCTTCGTCCCCGACAAAGTGCTGGGCACCAGCATCACACGGCGGGAAGTGGAGGCGGCCAGGGCGGCGGGCAAGGATGTTCTGGCCTGGATCGTGGTGGACGACTTCCCCTGGACTGAGAAGAAGGAACAGGACCTTCTCTCCGACCCGATCGTGCTCGCAGATCCGGTGCGTGTGGCGGAGGTCGCGGCGGGTGTCAAGGCGCTGCTCGACTTCAAGACCTGGTTGCGCGCGAGCTTCGTCTGCGAGGCCTTCACCACCGCAGATGACTTGGGACGCAAGATCGTTCTCGCGTTGAGTGCACGCGGAAAGGCATCGGCCGCAGCCACGCCCACCCCGAGGCGCGGCGAAATCCGCATCGTTCACGCGCTCCAACCCGCGCCGCATTTTCACGGACGCGAGGAACTGGTCCGCGATCTCGGCGCGTGGGTTTCCGACCTCACGTCTCCGGACCGCGTGTGGTCTCTGGTGGCGGCGGGAGGCACGGGCAAGACGGCAGTGGTCGAGCGCGCCGTCGCCGAGATGAAGCGCGGCGAAGCCAACGTGCTGGTCTGGTCGTTCTACGAGGAGCCGGACGCCGATGCCTTCCTGCGCGAGTGCAATCACCTCTTCCTCGGCGAAGAAGAGGGCCAAGCTGGGGGGCGTCTGGAACGGCTCGAGCGTGGACTACGCGACGGGCGGCCGCACCTGATCGTCCTCGACGGCTTGGAGCGCGTTCAGGAAGATGCTGGCGGCGGCAGAGTGCGCGGCGAGCTGTCGGACCACACCCTCAAACTCCTCCTGAGGGCTATGGCCGCCGGCCTCGGACGGGCAAGAGCGCTGGTGACCTCGCGATATCCCCTGGTCGATCTCGATCCATGGAGAAATCGAGGATATCGCGACACCACTCTCGACGACCTCTCGCCGGAAGCGGCCGTGTCCGTCCTGCGCGGCTGGGGCGTGGCCGGCCACGACGACGCACTGCGCGCGGCGGCGGCCCAGGTTGGCAACCACGCGCTGTCGGTGGCCGTGCTCGGCTCCTATCTCCGCTCATTTGCCAACGGACGCATCGAGGCGGTCAAGGAGTTCGACCTCGACGCGGTGACGGGCGACGACCCGAGGGCGGCCAAGCTCGCCCGAGTGCTCGCCTATTACGCGCAGCGGCTGCCGGAGGAGGAGCGGGAGCTGCTGGCCCGGCTGTCCGTGTTTCCCCGCGGAGTAACGATCGATCTGCTCGGCGTGATCATCGATGCCGGCGGCGAGGTGGCGGGACTCCTTCTAAAGGCAAAGCCGCGTCTCATCGCGTTATTGTCGAGTCTTCGGACGCGTGGGCTGGTCTTCCAGTATGAGAGCAGCGAGGCGGTCACGTGGACCGCACATCCGTTCCTACGCGAGCGCTTCCGCGAGCTGCTCGGCTGTCCCGCCGAGCGGGTCTTCGAGGTCGTTGCAACTGCCCTCGGCGCCGGACTGGAGAAGCGTCCCGACACCAAGCCGAACGATCCGGGCACACTCGACCGGTACGAACGCCTGATCGAGGCCACGCGGCTCGCCGGGCGGGAGGAGGAGGCGTTCGATCTGTTCGTGAACGGGTTGGGAGACCGAAACCTCGCTTGGGTGCTCGGCGAATACGGACGGGGCTACCGCATCCTGGCGGCCTTCAGCGCGACCGGCCGCCCGGAGGACCTCGGCGTGAAAATGCCACCGAGAGAGCGGTCCGTCCTCGCCAACGCGCTCTCAGTGTTCGCGAAGTATCTAGGTCGGCTGACGGAGGCGCGAGCGATTCGACGGATTGACGACGCCTGGAAGAAGTCTCTTGCCGAGCCGGATCAGACAACGATCGGGCTCCAGAACTCCTGCGAAGTGGCGTTCAGCCTCAGTCGTCTGGCAGAAGCGAGGCGGTTAGCAGACGAGGCCTTGAACGAGCACGAAACTGTAGGATACATCGCACGGAAGAAAGACTCTCACGCATATCGTGCAATCGCTGCACACGCCCTGGGCGACATCGCTTCGGCGCGCGCCGACTTTGCCGCCGCAACCGAGCTGGAAGGCGAGTCACTCTACTCGTTGCGAGGCTCGCAGCACGCGCGCCATCGCCTCGACCTGGGCGACCTCGCTGCCGCGCGGGCTTTCACTGATCACGGCCTGTCAAAAGCCCACATAATTGGCTGGCACTACGAACTCCCGTGGTTCGACGCTTTGCTGGCCCGGATCGACCTTGCCGAGGGCAAGGATCCCACGCCCCATCTCGATGCGATCCGTGCCTGGACCTCGCGGACCGGCGACATGGAGTGGATCATCGAAGCGCACCTTCTCACGGCGCGACACCTCCTCGCCCGCGGCGACACCCAAGCCGCCCTCGGCGAGGCGGACACCGGCCTGCTCCACGCTGTGGCCTGCGGCTATGGCCTTCTGCGAATTGAGTTGCTGGTCGTGCTGGCTCGCATCCGGCTGGCTTGGCCCGATCCGCCCAAGGCGATTCAGGCGGCGCGGGAGGCGCTCGACCTCGCCGCCCATCCGGACTGCGGCTACGCCTGGGGCGAAGCCGATGCGGCACAGGCCTGGGGCGAGGCGTACTTCGCCAACAGCGAGCTCGCCCTCGCGCAACGCGCGTTCACCCGCGCCCTCGAAGTGCGCCGCCGGATCGAACATCCCGGCGCCTCGGAAACGGCGCGATGGCTTGCCCGCACAGTCTAGGACCTGCGTCCATGAAAAAAACGCTGATCCTGTGCAGCCGCTGTTGGAGCGCGTGGAAATGCGCAAAAATGACGATGCTGCGTCCGCGAACCAGCTCTTCATCGCGGGCGCGCTTCCTGTCCCGAGGATGGCGTTGTGCGCGGCACGCGGCTGCAACGATGAAGCGCGCCGCGCATCGGCAACTCCGTTCAGAGGCCACGGTGTGTCGATCCAAACTGCCTTCTCCTACTTGCAGGGACAGCAGAAGCGCGGCGCCACGGTCAATCTCGTCGAGGTCAAAAACTTTCGCGCGGCCGAGCTGCCCTTGCTCATTTCGGCGACGGTCGAATTGCCGTCCGCGCACCGCAAGCATTTGTGAGTTGGGGATCTCTTGGCTCGTGGGAGTGCGGGCATCGTCGCACAGGTTTTATGCTGGCTGCATGTTCTCCATCCGCAACGCGTCATTGGATGATGTGGTGGCAATCGCGGCTGTAATGCGCGAGTCGGTAGAGACATTCGGACGCGACGTCTACATGCCGCAGCAAATCGCGAGTGCGCTTCGCTACATCTGCCTCCCCGACGAGCAGCTCATCATCGACGGAACGTACTTTGTGGCGATCGAGAGGGACGCGATCATCGGCTGCGGCGGCTGGAGCCGGCGGCGCAAGGTCTACAGTGGCTCGGCGGCATCGGGCAACGAAAGCGAACTGCTCGATCCTGCTTTGGAGCCGGCTCGCATTCGCTCAATGTTCGTCCGTCCGTCGTTCGGACGCCGCGGCATCGGACGCGCGATTCTTCAACATTCCGAGGAGCGCGCGGCGGCGGAGGGATTCCGTCGCCTCCAACTCGTGGCCATGCGCAGCGCGGGTAACTTGTACGAGTCATCCGGATACATCGCGATCGCCGACGCACCGGTGGTGCTGGAGGATGGCGTGGTGATCGAGTGCACGTTGATGGAGAAGAAGGTGTAGTGCGGCCGTCCTCGCCTGCACTACGCTCCCACCCGCCACACCGCCCCGTTCGCGCCGAGCTCCGCGACGTGTTGTTGCAGGCCGGTGTTCATCACGGTTGAGTTGGTGAGGAGTTGTTCGTCGTCGCGCGTGGCGGGTTCCAGAGAGAGGCCGAGCGACTGAGCGACGCTCGACACCGTTCGGTTGTGCAGCGCGATGATCGAGGGGGACAGCGTGCCGGCGTTCACTTCGTGTGTCGCGGGAAGCGCTTCGCCGCGGACGATGAAGACGCGGAACGACTTTGCGTGGAGCCATTCGATCGCGGTGGCGAGCGTGAGCACGTGCCAGTTGCGATGGCGGCGATGTACCTTGCTGATCTCGCGATTGCGATCCGCGGACGGCTTGTAGACGTTCGGCTGAATTTCCCACAGCAGCGCGATCTGATGCATCGCGTCGGTCGTTCCGCTCGTCGCGCCCGCGGATCCGGGAAGCGTGTGTTGGCGTCCGGAGGCGCGGCCGAGGGCGATGGCGTCGGCGAGGTCGCGCGCGATGACGTCGAAGGAGATCGTCTCGATGCGCCCGCCGAAATGGGCGTTGCGGCCCTGCACGATGATGCCGTCCGGCGGCGGCTGACTGACGATTCGTTCCGAAATCTCGCCGAGCGGAATGGCGATGCCCGATGCGCGTCCTTCGAGTACGCGAGGACGATAGAAACTCGGCGTCGGTGTTCCTTCCAGCCACAACGGATGATTGCGCGTCAGGTAACGTTCGACGAGTTGCGAGCGAATCGCCCCGCAGTGCTCCGGCCGCAGCGTAGACGGATCGATCGACTCCGCGATGTCGCCGAAAACCTCCAGCGCTTCATCGCCGAGGGAGACGTAGAGATCGTAGAGCGCCGCCTTCGTGTCGGCGGGAACGCGGAAGGTTTCGAAGATGCGTTCGATGTGATCCGGGAAAGGCACTGCTACGCAGCCATTCGCACGCGCGCCGCGTCGAGCAGGCGGCGGACGTCTGCGACCGAGGTGATGTCCGCGAGGCCGTTGCGGATGTCCTTGCCGTGGGCGATGCCTTTCGAGAACCAGCCGATCACGGTGCGGGCCTTGTGCAGCTTCCAGTTGATCACCTGCGGCGCGCCGTCGATCTTGGCGAGATAGCGGTGCATGGCGTCGATGCGGCGATCGACTTCGTTGCCGGCCGGCTCGCCGTTCACGAGCGCGAGAATGTCGCGGAAGATGAACGGATTGTGGAGCGCGGCGCGGCCGATCATCACCCCATCCACGCCGGTCGTCTCGAACATACGGATCGCATCCGCCGGCGTCTTCACGTCGCCGTTGCCGAAGACAGGAATCCCCAGTTCGCTCTTCGCCTGCGCGATGTAGCCCCAGTCGCTGGCGCCGGTGTAGGCCTCGTTGCGCGTGCGGCCGTGAATGGCGATCGACGCCACGCCGATCTCCTCGAAGCGCTTCAGCAGCGGGATGACGTCATCGCTCTCCCACCCTTTGCGCACTTTCACGGTGACCGGGATCTTCACGCGCTTCTTGATCTTTTCGACCACGCGCGCGGCACGATCGAAGTCTTTCAAAAGTGCTGACCCCGCGCCGCTGCTGACTACTTTGCGTACCGGGCAGCCCATGTTGATGTCGACGATGTCGACGCCCTGCTCCTCGACGATTGCAGCCGCGTCGTCCATCCGATCGGGATCGCCGCCGTAGATCTGGATCGCGACCGGCCGCTCCTTTTCATCGAACGCGAGCATCGCCTTCGTGCGCGTGTTGTCGCGCGTCAGCCCCTCGGCGGAGATGAATTCGGAGACGACCAGCCCCGCACCGCCCAGCTCTTTCACGAGCGAGCGGTAGTACGTGTCGGTCACCTCGGCCATCGGCGCGAGCGCGAGCGGCGGATCAATCAGCACGCCGCCAATATGAAACGGCTTGTCGAGAAACGTCATCGGAGTCGTCTGCAACATTGTCCGTGCGATGGCTGTTCCAGCCTCAAGTGCTACGATGTTTGCCCGCGGTCCCACAACCAATCAACGAATGGAGGCTTGAATGCGCCTGAAGATTACCCCGCTGCTGCTGTCGCTCATGCTGCTCGTCCCGATCGCCGCGTCCGCCGCCGACGTCGCCGGCGTGAAGATGGAAGACAAGACCACCGTCAACGGTCAGAACCTCGTCCTGAACGGCGCCGGCCTGCGCAAGAAGTTTTTCATCAAGGTCTACGTCGGCGGACTTTACCTGCCGGCGAAGATGTCGAATCCCGCTTCAATCCTCGGCTCGGACACGCCGCGCCGCATGATGATGCACTTCCTCTACAGCGTCAGCAAGGATCAGATGTGCGACGCGTGGGAGGAAGGCCTCGAGGCAAATACGCCGAATGCCTCCGCCGTTGTGAAGAACGATTTCAAGACGCTCTGCTCGTGGATGGAGCCGATTCCGAAGGGCAATCGCCTCGTGATCACCTACGTCCCCGGCACCGGCACGATCGTGGAAGTGAACGGAAAAGTGAAGGGCACGATCCCGGGCAAGGCAACCGCGGACGCGATCGTCGCGACCTGGATCGGGCCGAAACCGGCCATGGGCGACGACTTCAAGAACGCGGTATTGGGTAAGTAATGTAGCAACGTAGCGCCGGCGGCTCGCCGGCTGGACCGCCGCCGGCTCGGCGGCGCGTTCGGAAACGCTGGACTGCCAGCGAGCCGCTGGCGGTCCAGCCGCCGAGCCGGCGGCGCTACGAAGTCGGCGCTACGCGCTTCCGGCATACGAACACGAGCTTCACGATTCGACCTTCGTTCCACGGATCGAATTCGTGGATCTCGATCGCATCGAGCCCACCCACTGCGAGCGCGGCGACAATCTCGTCGCGCTCGTAGCAGCGTTGCGTGTGGCGTTCGCGGATCTTGATCCGCTCGCCGCCGACGATTGCCCATCCCGTCACGAGTGCGCGGCCGAGGAGATCGCGGCGGCGGAAGGTCGTGGCGATCTCGAGATGGAAGTCGCGCCCTTCATCGATGAACGGCTCCTTCATCCCCCAGACCGCGGGATAAATTTCGGGATGGTTCATATCGAAGATGAAGAGCGAGTCGCGATCCATGACGTTTGCGATTTCGCCGAACGCTGTCGCCAGCTCTCGCGGATTGAGCAGGTGATTGAGTGAATCGTAAAGACAGGTGACCCGCGCAAACGTTCCGCGAAACGGCAGCGCGCGCGTGTCGCCGAGGACGAGCGTCTTCCCGCGTTTGCGGGCGACGTTCAGCATCACCGGCGAGATATCGACGCCGGTCGATACGAAGCCGCGCGCGGCGAAGAACGGCATCGCCAATCCGGTACCGCAAGCAACGTCGAGATGCGTCTTCGACCTGGCGGGATAACGATCGAGCATCTCCACGAGCAAACGCCGCACGGACCGAAAGTAGCGTTCGCCGAGGGCTTGGTCGTAGGCATAGGCGAACGCGCCGTACGACTCGGCCGCGGTCATTTGCCTACGCCGGCCAACGATAAAAGCCTTCGCCCGTTTTCTTGCCGAGCTTTCCGTCGGCCACCATCCGCCGCAGCAATTCGGGCGGATCGAAGCGCAGACCAAGCGTGGAGCAAAGATACTCGGCGATGCCGAGGCGAACATCGAGGCCGATCAGGTCCGTGAGACGCAGAGGTCCCATCGGATGGTTGTATCCCAGCTCCATCGCCTTATCGATGTCCTCCGCGGACGCGACGCCCTCTTCGAGCATGCGAATCGCTTCCAGTCCGATGGCGACGCCGAGGCGCGACGTGGCGAAGCCGGGCGAATCGCGGACGACGATCGCGGTCTTGCCCATCGCCTCGGCCACCTCGCGCGCCTCAGCGACGGTTTCATCCGAGGTCCGATCGCCGCGGACAATCTCGATCAGCTTCATCACATGCGGCGGATTGAAAAAATGAAGTCCGATGAATCGGTCGCGCCGCTCGACGGACTCCGCGAGGTCCGAAATCGAGATCGAGGATGTGTTCGTGGCCAGGATGGTGTCTTCGCCACAGAAAAGATCCGCCTGCGCGAAGAGGTTCTTCTTCAGATCAATGTCTTCCGGCACCGCCTCAACGATCAAATCGGCGCCATGAACCGCCGGCTCAAGGTCTGGCGAGAGGTGAATTCGCGCACTCGCCGCAGCCGCTGCGTCCGACGTCACCTTGCCGCGCTCAACACCTTTCGCGAGCGTCGACTCGATCGAAGCCTTCGCCGCATCGAGCGCACCGGGATCGGCATCGTGGATGACGGTTTCATATCCCGCCACCGCCGCGAGATACGCAATCCCGCGGCCCATCGTGCCGGTCCCAATGACTGCGATCTGCCGGATCATTGAACGGCGAAGTTTATCGCGCCCGTTACACCGCGCGCATGGCCAGCTTCAGAATCTCGCGGTGCGTGAAGTAGTTCACGGCGGGATCGTCGAGGTGGAAGCTGTAGGTGAACTTCTCGTCGTTGTCGGCCACGAAGGTGAAGCGGAAGTAGCGGTTCTCGGAGCCGCCGAACTCCTTCA
>JAXDIO010000397.1:0-6314 GCA_034663965.1 Thermoanaerobaculia bacterium
ATTGCCGCCACGCCCGCCCAAACGATGATCAAAACGATGAGTGATGAAGCCCGGTGTTGTTTCAAATGTCCTCCGTGAAAAAAAAAGAGGGCGTAGGTACGCCCTCTTTGGTGTGTGCTGCTGTTGGGCGCGGATTCTAAAGCATTTCGCTTGCGAAAGGGTGACGGCCATCACGCGTCAATGTGATTTCCCTTCTGATCTCACCACTTCCGCCAACTGTTGCTCCGCTTCTTCGATGCGGTGATCGCCGCGTTCGACGAAGTTGCGGAGGGAAGCGAGGCCTTCGCGGTCGAGGGTTTCCGCTTCGGCGAGGCGGCCTTCGCGGGCGACGACTTTGCCGAGTTGCAATGTGGCCAACGCGTAGGCGTAGCCGGGGCGCTCGGCGCGGCGGCGCAATGCGAGGCTGCGGCGGATGATCGATTCGGCCTCGGGGAGGCGGTTCATGCGCGCGAGTTGTTGTCCGAGGCCGCTCATGGTCAGGGCGACGGTTGAGAGGTCGACGCCGTTGCGCGGATCGGCGGAGAGTTTTTCGCGCAGGTTCAGGCTTTCGCGAAGCGCGGCTTCCGCCTCGGCGTTCTTTCCGCGCATTACGAGGACGCTGGCGAGGTCGAAGAGGCCGCGGGCGGTGTTGCCGTTGAGGTGGCCGAGCGATTTTTCGCGAATGGCCACGCTTTCGCGGAGGAGGCGTTCGGCGTCGTCGAGGTGGTCCTGATGCTTGCGGACCAGGCCGAGATCGTTGAGGAGGCCGGCGACGATCGGACTGTTCGCTCCATCGGTCTGGATGCGGAGGCGGAGCGCTTCGCGCAAAAGCGTCTCGGCACTTTCGAGATGGCCGAGGTGAAACTCCGAGGAGCCGATTGTCGATAGGAGCTGGGCGCGCGCGGCAGGTTGGTCTTTCAGTTCGGTCGTGATGCGGCCGGCGGCTTCGTGGAGGAGCTCGCGGACAGTGGTCTCGTTCTTTCGCTGCCACGGACTCGCGGAATCGAGCAGGTTCGTCAAGAACGTCGACACAGCCTCGGCTTCCGCTCTCGCGCGTTGCGCGCGGAGCATGCCGATGGTCGTTCCGGCGATGCCGCCGAGGATCGCCAGGAGGATGAGCGCTGCAGCGACGACGGCTCCGCGATGACGCCGCGCGAACTTCGCGGCGCGGTAGCGGAGCGATGGCGGACTGGCGAGGACAGGCTCGTCGTCGAGGAAGCGCGTGAGGTCGGCGGCGAGATCGGCGGCCGATCCGTAGCGTTCCTCGCGCTCGCGAGCGGTGGCTTTGCGCGCGATCCAGCCGAGGTCGCGGGCGAGGACGTGCGCAAGCGAGCGCTCGTCGGCGTCGCGCGCGGCGGCGGTCTTCTGCCGCGTGTCGTCGTCCATCGTGCGGAAGAGCGTGTGCGGGGGGAGGGCGTCGTGCCCGGCGACCGTTCGGATGACGGCGGCGAGCGGCAGGTCATCGACGCGGTGCGGACGCGCGCCGGTGAGCAGTTCGTACATGATCACGCCGAGCGAGTAGACGTCCGTTCTCGTGTCGAGATCGTCGCCGCTCAACGCCTCGGGACTCATGTACGCGGGCGTGCCGACGACGCCGATGCCGGTGAGCACGGCAGTCGATTCACCGAGGAAGTTGTCATCGATCGCTTTGGCGATGCCGAAGTCGATGATCTTCGGCAGCGGACGCCCTTCGACATCGGCGACGAGGACGTTGGACGGCTTCAGATCGCGATGGATGATCCCTTTCTGATGCGCGTGCTGGACTCCTTTGCAGACTTGGAGCAGCAGCTTGATGCGGTCGCGGATGGTGAGGCGATGTTCGTCGCAGTAGTCGACGAGCGGGCGGCCTTCGACGTGTTCCATGACGAAATACGGGAAGCCATCGTTGGTTGCGCCGGCGTCGTACATCGCGGCGACGTTGGGATGCGAGAGCCGCGCGAGCGCTTGCCGTTCGGCGCCGAATCGCGCGACCGAGGCTGGGCCGGCGAGTGTGGAGCGCATCAGCTTGAGTGCGACGATCCGCTCGATCGGTTCGTGCTGTTCGGCGAGGTAGACGCTGCCCATTCCGCCTTCGCCGAGGAGGCCGCGAATCTGGTAGCGACCGATACGTTTCTCCGGAAGCGTCGCGAGTGCGCGCAACAGCGGCGGAGGCGCGAGCATCAGCGTGGAGTCGTTCTCGCCGGACATGTGGGGATCCCGGCGAATTGTCGCATGGCGCACGACGGAACGCTGGCGTCTCGCCGCCGAACCGGCAGGCCCTCGACATTCGCTGGTAACCCGACGCCGGCGCAAGCATCCCATTCGGCGGCGAGGACGCCGCCGAGCCAGCCGGCGAGACGCCAGCGTTCCATCCGCTGCGCTTCGCGCGCAAGAAGAAAGGCCGCCTTGACGGGCGGCCTTTTGTAGAAGTCACTGCGTGTGCTTACCGGACGTTGCGGACGAGCGTCAGGCGCTGCGCGACGTAGTTCGAGGAGCCGAGGTCCTGAAGCTGGACGTCGACCACGTCGCCGCGTTCGAGGTTCGTCAGCGGATACATCTGGCCGTTGTAGTCGACGCTGGCGTTCGGATCGTAGCGGACGACGAAGCGGCTGCTGCTGTTGTTCGTGCGGAAGCCGGAGACCCAGTTCGTGTTCTCCAGCTCGATGGTCTGGTTGCGTGTATCGACGTTGCGGACCGTACCGCGGATCGTCGAGTACTGCTGCTGCGATGGATAGGACGAGGACGGGTTGCCGTACGTGCCGTTCGAGCCCGAGGCCATGCCGCCGCGCGTGTTGTAGGTGACGTCCATCGTTTCGGCGATCAGCTGATTGCCGGATTGATCGACGCGGACCGTCACTTCATCGCCGCGCTCAAGCTGATCGGGGCGGAAGCTCTGGCCCTGATAGTTGAGCGTGGTGCGATTGTCGTAGTAGACGCGAAGCGAGTCCGACCTGCCGGTGTTGAGGTTGGTGTTGTAGCCGGACACGTTGGTGAGAAAGATCGACTGGCCGCGCGTGTCGACGGAATCGACGGTGCCGCGGATCTGATATGCGGCATTGCTGGTAGTCGGAGAGCCGCCGTTCCCGAAGATGTCGCCGATGCCGTTCCCTGACGTCCCGCAGGCCGCCATCAGGAGCAGCGCAACTGTAGCTGCTGCAAGCGTTTTGTATTTGTTCATGATTATGTTCTCCGAAGGTTATTAAGAGCAGAAATCGTGCCTTCGGCCGAGCATTCGGGTAGGGAAAAATGATCCTGGAGCACTCCTACAATAGATCCCGAAAAAAAGAGTGAGAGCGAGCGAGCCCATGCGCAAAGCACGAGTCGGATTCCTTGTCGTTGCGGTGCTTCTGGCGGCGCTTCTCGCGTGTACGATCGATCAGCCGCAGCCGCAGCCGAAACCGGCCGGCGGGAAGACGTACGCGAGCAATCCGAAATGGGTAGAGACGAAGGTCGACGTCTTCCCGGGGATGGACGGTCCGAACCTGAATCTCGATGCGGACGACATCCGCGGCCGCAACGTCTGGAACCTCTGGGCCGGCGACAGCGGATTGATGTGGGATTACCTGGCGCAACACGGATTCGGGACGGCCGACCTGCTGAAGACGATCGACTCGCGGCGGCGCGCGCACCGCTTCGCCGAGATCGGCATCATCAATCAGCCGGGATTTCAGACGGCGGCGAAACCGGCGAACGGTCTGTACCTCGACGAGCCGAAGCCGGGCGATCCGGACGGCCAGATCGATTCGAAGATCGACGCCGGCACGTACGGCCGGTCGTCGGGCGTCGTCGGTCTGCGCATCTCCGACAACCCCGCGTTTACGAACAACCCGGCGGCGCAGGCGGACTGGAAGAGTCACATCGGGCCGGACGGTGTGAACCACGATTTCTACGAGAAGCCGGAGTACTTCAACAATCCAAAGCTCGTGCGGCCATACATCGTCGGGATGGCCTGCGCGTTCTGTCACGTCGGTCCGGACCCGGTGCGTCCGCCGGCCGATCCCGAAAATCCGAAGTGGGAAAACCTGAACGACTTCGCCGGAGCGCAATATCTGAAGGTGTGGGCTGTCTTCGTTCCGAAGGATCCGATCACCGGAAACGATCAGGAAGAGAGTTTCGTCTGGCAGCTCATCCACTCGAATCCGCAGGGGACGCTGGATACGTCGTTCATCGCCACCGATTACCTCAACAACCCCGGCACAATGAACGGGATCTACTCGCTCGGAGAGCGCGTGAAGCGCGCGGCGAAGGCGGTGGAATCGCAGCCTGTCCAATACGACGCGATGACCGAGTACCTCACCGGCGGCGCGCTCGATCTCCGCAACATCGCGGACGGAATCAGGAACGGGTCGCTGGTCGTCCCGCGCGTCCTCAAGCAGGGCGATGACTCGGTCGGACTGGAAGGGGCGCTGAGCCGCGTCTACATCAACATCGGCGAAGCGTGGCCGGAGTGGAGCCGCCACTTCCGGCCGCTGGTCGGCGGATTCGGATTTGATTTGTCGAATCCGCTCGTTTCGCAGACGCCTCTTCCGGTCCGCAAACTTCAGGAGACTTCGCCGGAGTGGAACTGGAGCGAGGAACGCTCGCCGGCGCTGGCGAAGTACCTGATCAAAGTGGCGCAGCCGCTGCTGCTGAAGGACGCGCCGGGCGGCGCGGCCTACCTGACCGCGACGCCCGATCAGCTCAATCGCGGCAAGATGGTCTTCGCCGAAAATTGCGCGCGCTGCCACTCGAGCAAGCAGCCGCCGGAGACGGTCGATCCTAGGTCTCCGGAGGGGACGGAGTGGTTCCGCCAGCAGGTTCAGAGTGATCCGAATTTCTTCACGCAGAACTTCCTCGGGGACGAGCGCCGCAAGCCGGTCAACATCATCGGTACGAACGCCACGCGCGCCGCGGCAACCAACGCGATGCGGGGCCACATCTGGGACAACTTCTCGTCGCAGACCTACAAGACACTGCCGAAGGTGCCGGCGTTCCAGGTCGAGAACGTCTTCGATGCCGCGAAGCCGATCACGATCGACATCCCCGGCAAGGGACCGGGCTACTACCGTCCGCCCTCGCTCATCAGCCTCTGGTCAAGCGCGCCGTACCTGCACAACAACACAGTCGGCAACGACTTCGGCGATCCGTCGGTGGCGGGCCGCATGCGCGCGTTCCAGGACGGCATCGAGCGGATGCTGATGATCAAGCCGCGCGAGCACATCGTCTGGCGGACGACGAAGACGAGCTACATCAACATCCCGCTGGTCTACATGCCGAAAGATCTCGGCGACCTCATCGCGCGAAGGCATCCTGAGCTGATCGACGCCGGCAAGAACCTGGCGATCGGACCGATTCCGGCGGGCACGCCGATCAATCTGATCGCCAACACGAACCTCGACGCGGGCCTTCGCCTCGGCTGGCGGCGCCTCAGGTTGTTTAAGAGCATCGTCGATACTATGGTCGAGATCAAAGCGAAGCATCTCAACGAGCAGCAGGCCACAGAGCTGATGAAGCAACGCGTCGTGCCTCGGTTCCTGGCCGTGAACAAGTGCGCCGATTTCGTGGAAGACAAAGGCCACGAGTTCGGTGCGAAACTGCCGATAGACGACAAGCGCGCGCTGATCGAGTTGTTGAAGACGTTCTGATGATTTCGCACTGCCAAAATTGACAATCTTGCCGTCTCAATGAAAAGATGGAATCATGCTGAAGCCTTAACGGAGGACTCAAATGCGAAATCAGCGGATTTGCGGCGTTCTGGTGCTGTGGTTGGTGGTGGCCGGCTGTGCCTCTCACGAGCAGTATCGAAAGACCGCCGCGCCGATTCCGCCGATCAATGTTGCCGATCTGGAGAATCGCAATCCGGTTGACAACGGACAGGGTGGTAAAGAGTGCTCGGAGAAGCTTTTCCGCGGACGCTCGATCGAGAAGTTCCGCGCGCCGAACGGCGAAGTCTTCACAGTCGGCGTCATCGAGCTGAGCGACGACGGCCACATCAAGGACGTCGGCCAGCGCGATGAAGTGTTCCGCGAGCTCCGGCGCGTCGCGCTGAAAGGCGAGTCGGGTAAGGAGTCATACCCCGGCGCCGTTCTTGTGACCTTCGTTCATGGCTGGCATCACAAGGCCAAGGTCTGCGACGAGAACCTTTCCTGTTATCGCCGGGTCCTGGAAGGACTCGTAATGCGGAAAGGCGATCGCGAAAACAAGGGGCCGGTGTTCGGCATCTACATCGGCTGGCGGGGAGATTCACTGCATAAATACTCCGCGCTTTCGTTTTATAACCGGAAGGCTGCCGCGCAGCACGTCGGCTCCCTCGGCGGCCGCGATCTGCTCCTCGAAATTGGCCAGACCCATAAAGAACTCGATCGTGAAGTGCGCAC
>JAXDIO010000407.1:0-5204 GCA_034663965.1 Thermoanaerobaculia bacterium
CGTGCTCGATGAAGCGTTGCAGCGCCTCCTGCACTTTCGGTGGAATCGCCCACAGATCGCAGATCACGATCACGCCTTGCAGGACCTCGAGTTGATCGGCGGGAACGAGCGTCGGTTGGATCTCGGACGACGTCAGCAGCCGCACCCACGCTGCGGTAAGGCGCGAGTTCGGATCGGCGGTAACCAAGGTCACCTTCGGTAACGGCTCCGGTTCGATGACGAGCGATTGCCGTTCGATGAACGACCAGATCGCCAACGCGCCGACAACGATCACCGCTGCGAGGATCGGCACGTACCATAGGATGTGCTTCCACTGCACGAGCGCTTCGTGGCGGGCCAGCGATTTGAGGCGCGGGAAGCGGCGCCGGTCCTTGCCCGGCCAGTCGCGCGCGGCGGCGGCATCCTGAACGACGGCGGCCGTGTCCTGAACGACCTGCGCCGCTTCCTGGACGACGGCGGCTGCCGATTGGACGACGTTTGCCGCGTCCTGCACATGTCTCGATTGCGGGCGGCCGCCGGCGGCGGCTTCGGCCGCGCGATCGGCCGCAACGCCCTGCACGACCGCGGCGGCGTCCTTGACGACATTCGCTGCGTCGTTGACAACATGGGCGGCGTTGCGCACGACGCCGGCTGCGCCGTTCGGCGCCTCTTCGGCGGCATCGTGCGCGACGGCAGTCGCTGATTCGACGACGGCCGCGGCGTCTTCCACAACCGCTGCCGCTTCCTGGATGACGGAGGATACAGCGTCCTCGGCCACATGCGCCGGGTTCCCTTCATCCGCCGCAGGCGTCTTCAGTACGCGAAAACCTGTACGGTCGCGAAGGGACATGGGATGAACGGAGCCGGATCGCTACGCTACTTCGGGTTGTATTCGTTGAAAAATACTTTGACCTTCCCCTCGTCGCGCAATTCTGAGGCGGTCTTGGGGCGGCGTGCTTCGCGGACTTTGTAGGCGAAGTAGGAGGCGACGGCGAGAATGAGCGTCACGACGATCGAGACGAAAATGACAGTAGCGAGGATATTGACCCAGTCGAAGCGCATGGTTTGGTCCCTTTTTCCTGAGGCGATTTAGATTCGGCCCTTGCGAGCCAGTTTTCCCCACGACATATCGAGGCCCACCAGCTCCTCGAGCGTCGCGAATAGTTTCGTAACGTCAATGATCAGAATGTAGAAGGAGCGGTAGAACACCGCGTAAATGGCCAGCCCCATATCCTCGCGCTCCATCAGAATGGCGTGGATGGCGATGAGAATGTCGAGGATTGTCAGCAGAATCCACCACATCACCAACAACTTGGTCATCCCGTAGATCAGCGCGATCCAGACGAAGAACAGGTTGCTGAAGATGTTCATAGCCGGCCAGACCAGCCCTTCGAAAATCATGTACCAGAGCGACAGTGGGGTAGTGATGTTGCCGCCGGTGCTCGCCAGAAGGTGTTTCTGTTTGCGCAGTGCCTGCAGAATGCCACGGCTCCAGCGGTAGCGCTGCTTGATGATGTCCAGCAGAACCTCCGGTGCCTCTGTGTATGCGACCGCTTTCGGCTCGTAATTGATCTTCCATCCCGCCGATAAGATCTTGACGGTCATGTCGAAATCTTCGGCGAATGTGTCATTGTCGTAACCGCCGGTCGCTTCGATGGCGGCGCGGCGGAAAATGCCTATCGGACCGGGAATGACATTCACCGAGCGCCAGAACGCCTGCGCTTTGCGGACGATATTGAGCCCTTCGATGTATTCGAGTGCCTGCAGCTTCGTCCAGATGTTGTGGCGGTTGATGACCTTGACATTGCCGGCCACAGCTCCGACCGCCGGATCGGCGAAGGTCTTGACAGCATAGCGAAGCGCGTCCGGCGTCAGGCGGGAATCGCTGTCCATGCAAACCACAATCGGTGCTTTCGAACGACGGATGCCGTAATTGAGCGTGTCCGCCTTACCGCTGTTCTCTTTGCGGAAAACCGAAACGTTGACACCGTAGTGATTGCCTTCGAACTCGCGCATCCGTTCGAACGTGCCGTCGGTCGATCCGTCATCGACGGCGATGATCTCGTAGTACGGATAACGAAGCTCGAGCAACGACGACAGCGACGATTGAATGACCTCGGCCTCATTGAAGGCCGGAACGATGATCGACACGAAGGGATAAACGTCGGCCGTGCTTTCCTGGGACAGCTCGCGCTGATGGAGGTAGCTGAACCAGATCAGGATGAAGTGCCGCAGAATCAGCAGCAACAGAAAGGAGGCGAGCGTCACTACGAGAGCCGTAATGAAGATCGGTCCGAGTTTCTGCGGATATTTGAAGAGGAAGACCGTGGCGACGACGACGACCACGATGATCGCGATCGAAATCAGAAGCTGCGTGATCGGCCGTAGCGGCCGTTTTACGGTCGGCTTCGGCTCCGGCAAGGTTTCGGGAACGTTGTTGTCCATTAGTGGGACTCCCCAACCGGCGGGATTACCGGAGAGGCTCCGGCCAATACCCGCGTGTCGTAGTAGTAAGGATTGCGGACGCGGTCATCGTGCATGAAGAGCCGCTTGGCCTGGAAGCCTACGTAGAAATGGCGCTGCCAGTAATTCGTGAACGTCGTCGGGCCGGTGGTGCCGCCCAGGAATGAATCGAAGCGGCCGCTCTTGCCGTAGCCGTAGTCGGCGACGAGATCCACAGCATCGGTGATCGGAATTGTGGCCTTGGCCTCGTACGCGCGAAGATCGCTGGAGCGGCCATCCTCATACGACTTGCCCGCTTTCGCTTCCGCCGTCCAGAAGAAACGGTTGCGGATATTCGAGCCGACCTGAAGAACGCCGGCGAATGAATGATAGTTCGTCGGCGACCAATAGCGGCTGGTGCGGAAATCGTGGCGCAGATAGCGGCCTTCGCCTTTCACAGCAACGAAGGGTGCTTTGATGATCCGGAATGCCAGTTCACCGTGCGCGGCCAGGCGCTTGTTGCTGTCGGAAATGAAGCCTTCCGACGCGTCGCCCAGCCACGACCAATGGCCGCCGGTGTTGTAGTCATAATGACCGCGGAAGTCGTTGATGGAAATCGGATCGCCGAAGAAGCTCGTCGAGCCGGTGGACGGAATCGTCAACGACTGCAGCGTGAAGACGTCGTAGACGAGATCGTAGTGATTGAAGTCGAAGGCAGCGCGGCTTTGAATCGACGGCAGAAACTCCATGCCGACGCCGCCGAACGGGCGTGTGCCGAGTCCGCGATCGTAGAAATTCACGCCAATGCGGCCGCGGAACAGCAGCCGGTCGCTGGCGCGATAGTCGGCGCCGCCGCTGATCGCATTGGCAAACACGTCCTGATTCGACGTCGAGAATTCGTGGCGTCCGAGGGCGAGGTCCCACGCCATCTTCGGCGAAGTCCATTTCTGGGCGGCGAGATCGATGCGGCGCAACGTGAAGTCGTTGGAGTCGTGCGAGTAGCTGTACGTCCCGCTGAGATTGGAGGCCGGCCGCAGATGGCGGACGAGATCCAGCTCATTGCGGGCGGGCATGTAGCCGGGATCGAGAGCAATGGCTTGCTGCTGTTCGAGTGCCGAGGTGTTGTTCCAGCCGAACCAGCGATAGATCTGGCCGAGTTGGAAATAGGCGCGCGGCGCGACGTCGGGATAGAGGTCGGCGCGCGGCGTTTTGGACGTGTCCGTCAGTAGCGCGAACTCGCTGATGGCAGGCCTGTAGGCCTCCTGATACGACAATACCTGCGCACGCTCGAGACGAAGATCGGCGCGGTCTGGATGTGCGACCAGGATCGCCGAATATTCGCGCTCGGCGGGAGCGTAGCGCTGATCCCAATTGAGCACGCGCGCATAGGCGATGCGGGCATTGGTGTCCTCCGGGCGCAGACGCAGGTAGCGTTCATAGAGCCGCTCGGCGGGACGATATTCTTCAAGGGCTGTGTAGGCCTTGGCGAGATTGAGGATTTCGTCAGGATTTGACGATGACGCCATCGACCCCTGCGCTTCGAGGACGCGCAGACGCTCATCGAGCTTCGCCGCTTCCTCTTTACGTCTTTGCTTTGCCTGCTGCTGGAGCGTTTCGATCGAGTCGATTCGCTCCTTCTGATGATCGTGGATGAAATTGATGGTGCTGAGCGCCTCGGAGTAATGGCCCGTGTCGTATTGCAGCCGGGCCTGTTCCGCGCGCAGCGCGAGGTTGTACGGCTCGGCCTGAATCATTCGGCCGATCTGTTCGAGACGCAGATCGGGGGATGCCGAAAGTTGATCGGCAAGCTGTTTCGCCAGTACCGCGTTGGCGTGCGATTGCGTATAGCTGTTGAGCAGCGCGATCGCGCCGGCGCGGTTGTCGCTCCAGGCCATGGCGTTGGCGAGGGCGATGGCATTGTCTTCGGTCGGATTCTTGTCGTAGGCGGCCTGCAGCCGGACGATGGCAGGTTTGGTCGCGCCCATCCACGAAAGAACGCGGCCGTATTCGGCTTCGAGCTCGGGAGTCGATTGCTCTTTCAGGAGCGCTGAATAGGCATGCTCCGACTGATCGAGCTGATTGGACCAGGCCAGCGACCGTGCATAACGAAGCCGTGCATCGCGATTCATGGCCGATGCTGGCAAGTGGGCGTAGATGTCGGCAGCGGCGCCGTAACTCTCCGCTTCAAAGTACGCGTCGGCAACCGCCAGCCGGTCGGCATCGGTCGATCCCCGCTTATTCGCCAGCGCCTCGGCGTCGGCGACTTTCTGCTTCGTATACGCCTGCAGGCCGGACGCGGAGTCATCGCGGAGTTTCATCGCCGCGGCGTCATTGGGATCGGCAGCGAGCAGACGCTGCGTAAGTTTCGACGCCTCGTAATAGCGATGATCGGCGATGTAGAGACGCGCCAGATCGACTTGCTGGTCGTGCGTGGCGGTGCCGTTCGTCAGTGAGTCTTCGAGCGGTTTGATACTCGTGTAATGGTCACTGATGTTCGTGGTTTGTGCTTGTGAGGCCATCGCGCAGAACATCGTTGCGATGGCTAGAGCGACTTTGACAGGCCTCATGGCGACCCTTCCGGTATGTAGACGTCGTAAACGGCGCTTCGTGGAACTGCAATGAACGTGAAAACTTCCTCTCCGCCGGGCCGCGGCTGCAAGGTCGATTCCAGCTCAGCGTTTGGGCGGCGGTGCGGTTGAGGTCGTTGTCGTGGTTGTGATGGTTGTTGTGGTCGTAGTCACCGCTGTCGTTCCGCTCGACATCGGCTGCGCATTTTTCGCGGC
>JAXDIO010000420.1:0-9703 GCA_034663965.1 Thermoanaerobaculia bacterium
GGCGACAGGGTACACTTCGCCGCCGGTCATGAAGAAAACGTCCCTCGCGGTCCTGTTCCTCACCGTTTTCATCGATCTGATCGGCTTCGGGATGGTCATCCCGTTCCTCTCGTTTTACGCGCGCGAATACGGCGCCAGCGGCACGACGGTGGGGATGGTGGTCGGCATCTACTCGATCATGCAGTTCTTCTTCGCGCCGGTGTGGGGACGGATGTCCGACCGCATCGGACGGCGCCCGGTGATCCTGATCAGCCTCACTGCGAGCTGCGCCGGCTATTTCCTTTTTGCCTTCTCGCGCAGCCTCACGATTCTGTTTCTGTCGCGCATCGTGGCGGGCGCGGGCGGCGCGAACATCGGCACCGCGCAGGCGTACATCGCCGACAAGACGACGCCGGAAAATCGCGCCAAAGGGATGGGGATTATCGGAGCGGCGTTCGGCATGGGATTTATTCTCGGACCGCCGCTCAGCGGAATCCTTTCGCACCTCGGCACGAAGCACGGGATGGCCGGCAACCTTCTGCCGGGGGTCGCGGCCGGATCGCTATCGCTCATCGCGCTTCTGCTCGCCTTCTTCTTCCTCGGCGAATCGAAAGCGCCCGACTTGCAGCCGCGCAGCGGAGTCCCGCCGCAGTTCGACAAGCGCGTCTGGCACGAAGTGGCGACGCACGGACTGCTGTTCGCTGTCATCTCCACGTTGTTCATCACGCTGTTGGCCGTGTCCGGGATGGAGACCAGCGTCACGCTGCACGCCCGCGACCGCTTCCACTTCGCGCAGCTCGACCTCGCCTGGTTCTTTCTCTTCATGGGATTGATCGTCGCCACGATTCAAGGCGGTTTGATCGGACGTCTCGCCAAACGCTTCGGTGAAAAGACGCTGGTCGCGGTCGGCGCGGCGTCGTTCACGATCGGATTGGCGCTCGTTCCGCTCGTTTGGCGCGTGCCGATGCTTTACGTCGTGGCGTTCTTCATCGCAGTCGGGCAGGGACTTTCGTATCCGTCGCTGACGTCGCTCGTGACGAAGGCGTCCCCGCCCAGCGAGCACGGAAGCATGCTCGGTCTGGCCTCGGGCATCGGATCGCTGGCGCGCTTTCTCGGTCCGATCTGGTGCGGATTGCTCTACGACCTCGCGCAGGCACGCGGCGCGTTCTACGGCAGCGCGGTGCTGACGGCGATCGCGTTCCTCATCGCGATACGAATGCGCAAGCAGCCGTTGCTCGCCGAAGCGGCAGGATAAAATCCAGCGCATGTCGATTCTGAAAGTGGCCCGCCTCGGCCATCCCGTCCTGCGCATGAAGGCTTCCGACGTCGAACCCGCCGACATCAAAGCGGGCAAGTTCCGCGCGCTGATCGACGACATGATCGAGACGATGCACGAATACGAAGGCGTCGGACTGGCCGGCCCGCAAGTCCACCTGCCGCTGCGGATTTTCGTATTCGAGGTTCAGGAGAAAGTCGCCAAGCGCCGCGGCATCGCCAAACTGAACGCGGGCGTTTTCTTCAACGCCGTCTACGAGCCGATCGGCACCGAGACCATCACCGATTGGGAAGGCTGCCTCAGCGTCCCATTCCTCGGCGGGGAAGTGGCGCGATTCAAACGCCTGCGAATTCGCGGACTCGATCACGAAGGGAACGACGCCGAGCTGGAAGTGACCGACTTCACCGCCCGCATCTTCCAGCACGAGATCGACCACACCGACGGCCACGTCTATCTCGACCGCATGCCCGACCTGACGACGCTCGGATACACCGTCGTTCTCTAGCGGCCAGATATCATTCGCCGCGTGAGCAACTCCTTACTCGATCTCGCCCGCGACCGCGCCTCGGATTTTCTGCGCGAGCTTCCCGATCGCCACGTCGGCGCGCGAGCCACGCGCGATGAACTCGTCGCGGCGCTGCATACGCCGCTATCCGATGACGGTGAAGATCCCGCCGCCGTCATCGAAGCGCTTTCGCACGGCGCCGACCGCGGCCTCATCGCCTGCGCCGGTCCGCGCTACTTCGGCTTCGTCATCGGCGGCAGCCTCCCGGTCGCGCTTGCGGCCGACTGGCTGACCAGCGCCTGGGATCAGAACGCCGGCATTTACGCCACCTCGCCCGCCGCCTCGGTGGTCGAGGACATAGCCCGCGAATGGCTGCTCGAGCTCTTCGATCTGCCTCGCACGTCGAGCGTCGGCTTCGTCACCGGCGGACAGATGGCCAACTTCACAGCGTTGGCCGCGGCGCGCCACGGCGTGCTGCGCAACGCCGGATGGAACGTCGAAGAAGATGGCCTCACCGGCGCGCCGCCCGTGCATCTCGTGGTCAGCGCCGCCTCGCACATCACCATCCATTTCTCCATGCGCCTCCTCGGCTTCGGAACGCGCGCGTTGATCAAAGTCGACGCCGACGAGCAGGGGAGGATGCGCGCCGATTCACTCCGCGAGACGCTGCGAAAACTCGCTGGACCGGTCATCATCTGCGCCCAGGCCGGCAACGTGAACAGCGGCGCCGTCGATCCGTTGCGCGAGATCGCCGAGATCGCGCACGAACGAAACGCCTGGCTGCATGTCGATGGCGCTTTCGGCCTCTGGGGCCGCGCGACGGAATCGAAACGGGCACTCCTCGACGGGTGCGAACTCGCCGACTCGTGGGCCAACGATGCGCACAAATGGCTGAACGTCCCCTACGACAGCGGCATCGTCATCGTCCGCGATTCCGCTTCGCACCGCGCTGCGATGACGCTCACCGCCGAATATCTGCAACAGACCACCGGCGTCGAGCGCGACAACTTCGAATGGGTCCCCGAATTCTCCCGCCGTGCGCGCGCCTTCCCAATCTACGCCGCCATCCGCACCCTCGGCCGCCGCGGAATCGCGTCCCTCATCGACGCCTCCTCTGCCCGCGCCCGCGAGTTCGCTGAAATCCTCGGCCGCGATAGACGCGTGACGATCCTCAACGACGTCGTCCTCAACCAGGTCCTGGTCCGCTTCAGCGACAGCGACGACATCACCCGCGACGTCATCGCCCGCGTCCAACGCGAAGGCACCTGCTGGCTCGGCGGCACAACCTGGCAAGGCAACGCCGCCATGCGCATCTCCGTCTCCAACTGGTCGACAACCGCGGAGGATGTGGAGAAGTCGTGCGCGGCAATCGTGCGGTGTTTGGACGCGGCGGATCATTAAATCGAGTTGCAGCAAACCGCTGTATCCTGCTATATGTGCATTCAGCAGGAGACTGATATGCCCCAGTTACATCTTTACGTTCCTGATGATGTTGCAGAGACGGCGAAGGCCCGAGCGAAGGCCGCCGGCAAGTCGCTCTCTTCGTATCTGGCAGACCTCGTGGTCGCCGAAGTTGCCGGCGACTGGCCGGAAGGTTTCTTCGAGAGAGTAGTCGGTGGCTGGAAAGGCGAGCTTGAACGTCCGGATCAAGGGCAGTTCGAGAAACGCGAGCCGCTTTAGCAAATGTACCTGCTCGATACGAACGTGTGCGTGGGAATCCTGAGGGGAACCTCACCGTCTCTGGCCGAGCGCTTGCGATTCGTTCCACGCATCCAGATTCGCCTATCCTCGGTCGTCAAAGCTGAGCTTCTCTACGGCGCGCGGAAGAGCGGCCGGATCGCTGACAACCTACGCCTGCTGGAGGAGTTCTTCGACACGGTAGCGAGCCTTCCTTTCGACGATCGCTGCGCTGAGGAGTACGGCCTCGTTCGCGCGGAACTCGAACGTGCGGGAACGCCGATCGGACCGAACGACGTTCTGATCGCCGCCACGGCCCGCGCCCACGGCGCTGTCCTCGTCACGCACAACATTCGCGAGTTTTCTCGCGTCGCTGACTTACGGATCGAAGATTGGGAGTCAGTTAAGTAATCCACTACGCGTCCCGCCAAACCTTTGCCACCCGCGCCAGCAGCACGCTGTTCTTCACCGGCTTGCGGATGAAGTCCACCGCGCCGACTTCGAACGCGCGGACTTCGACATCATCGCCGGGCAGGCCGGAGATGAAGATGGCCGGCACTTCCACGCCGTTTTCGTGCATGGCCTGTAGGAGCGAGTGCCCGTCGATGTAGGGGAGATCGACGTCGATCACCATCAGGTCGATCGATTCGCGGCCGACCATCATCAGCGCTTCCGCGCCGTCCTTGGCCATGACCACGGCGTAGCCGGCTGATTTCAGCACGGCATTCGTCAACTCGCGGCTCAGGACGTTGTCTTCGACGACAAGGATCGTTTTCTTGCGGTCTCCATCGGCCGAGGGCGCGGACGACTCGGTGCGGCGGGCGCGGAGTTGAACGATCTCGCGCTGAAGCGCCTTCGTCTCGGCGTCGGGCTCGATCCGCAGCTCTCGTTTGAGCACCTTCGCGCAGCTCTCGTATTGCTGCAGCGCCTCGACGACGTCGCCGCTCTGCAGGTAGAGGCGCATCAGCGTGCGGTGCATCGGCTCCTGCAGGACGTCAAGCCGCAACGACGCTTGCGCGGTGCCGATAGCCTCATCGAGCGCGCCGCGCTTCGACTGCAGTTCGACCAATTGCGCGTGCGCGCGAAGAGCAACGCGATGGAGCCGGTCGCGCTCTCCGGTCACGAATTGATCGAAGCGCTCTTCGTTGATACTGAAACCATCGAGGAAATCGCCGCGGTAGAGATCGATCGCGCTCTTCAGCGCCTCTTCGGTTCCCGCGGCGATCAGCGATTCCATTTCGGCCACGTCGCAGGAGACGGAGCGGTCGAGCGACAGCAGGTCGCTCTCCTCGACCAGCAGTTTGTGATCCGGAGCGATGTGCGACAGATCCTTGCGCACGCTCGAAAGCGTCTGCCGCAGACTCTGCCGCGCCTGATCGGGTCCGGTGCTCGACCACAGCAGACCCGCCAGCTTCTCGCGCGAGACGTGCTGCCCCGGCTTGATGGCCAGGTATGCGAGCAGCGCCTGCGATTTTTTCGAGCCGATCGTGACGAGCGAGCCGTCGCCGGAGCGGATCAATAAATCACCCAGCAGCTCCAATCGCATCGAGGACATCGTTGTGGCCGCTGATTATCGCAGCATGGCCTTCAAAGTTGCTTCGACTTTCGACGGCGCATCTCGTACCCTCCGCGTTGGAGGCGTTGAGGATGATCGAGACGGTCGAGACAGTGTCGGTGGGAGACGAGCTGCGCGAACTGATCCGGCAACAGAGCTGGAACCAGTTGCGCGACCGCCTCACGGACATGCATCCGTCCGACGTGGCCGACCTCATCATCGCCCTGCCGCGAGAAGAGGAAGGATTCGTTTTCCGCGTTCTCCCTCGCGATGAGGCCGGCGAGGTCTTCTCATACCTTCCGCCCGATCACCAGGAAGGCCTGATCGAGTCGCTCAGCAACGAGCAGGTTCGCAACGTCCTCGCGGAGATGAATCCCGACGATCGCACGCGCCTGCTCGAAGAAATGCCGGCTGAAGTCACGCGGCGCCTGCTCACCGCGCTCTCCCCCGAGGATTTGAAGAACGCTCGCTGGCTCCTGGGATATCCCGAAGACACCGCCGGCCGTTACATGACGCCGCGTTACGTCACGGTGCAGCCGGAGATGACCGCAGGCGAAGCGCTCGACCACATTCGTATGACCGGTCCGGGCAAGGAGACGGTGAACGTCGTCTACATCGTCGATCAGCGCGGACGGCTCGTCGAGGACATCCGCCTCAGCTCTCTCGTTCTCGCAGATCCGTCGACGAAGGTGGTGGACATCGACGATCCGCCTCTCGTGAAGATGAACGCGACGGACGATCGCGAAGAAGTTCTGAAGGCGTTCGAAAAATACGATCGCCTCGCGCTCCCGGTGACGGACGCCGACGGTCACATGCTCGGCATCATCACCGTCGACGACGTGCTCGACGTCGCTGAACAGGAAGCGACCGAGGACATCCAGAAACTCGGCGGTATGGAAGCCCTCGACGCGCCGTATCTCCAGGTGGACGTGCTTTCGATGATCAAGAAGCGCGCGGGCTGGCTCTCCGCGCTTTTCCTCGGCGAGATGCTGACGGCAACGGCGATGGGCTACTTCGAAAAGGAGATCGCGCGCGCCGTCGTGCTGGCGCTGTTCGTTCCGCTGATCATTTCGAGCGGCGGCAACTCCGGCTCGCAAGCGACGTCGCTGATCATCCGTTCACTGGCGTTGCGTGAGCTGCGCCTCCGCGACTGGTTCCGCGTCTTCCGGCGCGAGATCATTTCCGGCCTTGCCCTTGGCTCGCTCCTCGGATTCATCGGCTTCATACGCATTGTCCTGTGGGAAAAACTCGGGATTAAACCCAATTACGGGCCGCACTACTTGCTCGTCGCGTTCACGATCTGGGCATCGCTGATCGGCGTAGTGTTGTTCGGCACGCTGGCTGGCTCGATGCTGCCCTTCATCTTGCGCCGGCTCGGCTTCGATCCGGCCACCGCCTCCGCGCCGTTCGTGGCCACGCTCGTCGACGTGACGGGACTGTGCATCTACTTCACCGTCGCCTTGCTGATTCTTCACGGCACGCTGCTGTGATCTGAGCTACTCCTTCGGCGGCTGCCACAACTCGAACCGATTCCCCTCGGGATCCGTTGCCCATCCGAAGCGGCCGAAGTCGTTGTCGTCGACCTTTTCGTCGACGGTTGCGCCGGCCTCACGAAGTTGAGAGAGCATCGCGTCGAGATCATCGACGCGGTAATTGATCATGAACGGAGCGACGGACGGGTCGAAGTACTTCGTCGTCGATGGAAAGGTCGACCATACGGTCATGCCGGTCACCTCGGGCTTTTCTTTCTCGATCCATTCGAACGAAGCACCGCCGTACGACGGGTCGATCGGGATGCCGAGGTGATCGCGATACCAGGCGCCGAGCGATTTCGAGTCGGATGCTTTGAAGAAGATGCCGCCGATTCCTCTCACTTTTTCCATCGGGTCTCCTTATCGAAGCGTGAAGACTGTTGCGCCCGCGCCGGGAGCGACATTGTAGGCGTAACGATCGAGAGTTTGCGCGAGCATTCTCTGTGCTGCAGGCGAGAGCGCGGTCTCACGCTCTGCCAGTTTCTGCGCGACTGCGGTGGCGATCGGCGCGGGCGCGACGACGGCGACATGCGTGATGCCATCGTTCTTCAGCCGCGCGTACAGCGCCTCGGGTGTCGGCATTTCGAGGTAGCGCGAAACTCGCGGTCCGTCGAAGTTGCCACCGCCGCGCACACGCCGCGCGAACCAGAACGTTTCGTTGAGGCCGATGACGAGCGCGCGCGCATTCTCGGGAAGGAGTGCATCAATGGACTGCACCGTCTTGAACGAGGAGCGCTGCTTCGTCAGGAATTCTGTGTCCGACGCGGCGGCCGAAAGCAGCGAAAACGTGCCGCTTCGATCGACGAAATAGCCGATCAAAAAAAGCTGGACGATGATCGATAAACCGAGGAGCACACGCATGAGGCGTCGCGGCGGGTGCGATCGCGCGGCGGGAATGGCGAGGAATGGCAGAAGGATCCGCGATGACGGCGCGAGCAAGAACAGCAGCACCGCGGCGGCGATCAAAATCCACGGCAGCACGCCGGCGGAAAGCGTGCAGGCGGCGATGAGCGACGCGCCGAGACTTTCATCGAGAAAGTGTCCGTCGAAGACGTAGTCGGACAAGAACGGCGCGCGATATCCCGCCACATGCGGCGCGGACGAAGAGAAAAACGGCGCGATTGGATTCGCGGTCAGGATCAGATTGCGAATGAAGAAGATGGAACCGATGGCGATGCCCGGCAGCAAGCCGCGCCAGCGGCGCGCAACGATCATGGCAATGATTGCGAACGGAATGAAGCTGTACTTCGTCAGCAGGCCCGCGGCGATCGCCATCGAGATCGTCGCGGAGTCGTCATCGTCGATCGCGAGAACAAGAATTGCGCAGATGCCGATCAACGGCCAGTCGACGAGCGACCACCCGGCAATGAGCGCAAGGGCTGGAGTCGTCACGATCGCGGCGAGTGCGATTGCGTTACCGCGAGATAGACGGAAGAGCATCGCGGTCGCCGCGAGTGCCGCGCCGAGGTGGAGAAAATGCGAGGCGATGCCGCCGGCGAGTTGACCGAGAATCGTCAGCAGCGGCAAGTCGGCCGATTCGATTCCGAGTGGAAAGTACGAATGCGAAACCAGCGGCAGACCGATGGCGCGATGTTCCTTCACCCACGTCCACGGAACCGCCAGGTGATACGCAAGCTCGTCGAGTGATGACGGCGGCGCCTGCGCAGCGATGAGTGCACAAATGAAAACGATCGCGAGCGCGATGAGGACAAGCGGCTCTGTGATCGCCGGCATCGCCGGAGGACGAGATTCGAATCGTCGCGCGAGCACGTAAATCCCGCCGACGCCAAACACGCCCAGCAGGATGCCCATCGACCAAGAGGAAACGTTCGTCGTGCCCGCGAGAAAACAGAGCGTGCCGAAGATCGGATAGCCGAGAAGAAAGTCGCGCGGAAGATCAGCATCCTCGACGCGCCACGCACGAGCGATTGCTCCGCGCACCGCGAATCCGGCTCCAAGGATCGCGAAGGCCTCGAATAGCGCCAGCAGAACCGAAAGGCCGATGCGCGTACGGAGCAGTTCGACGAGCACGAACCCATCGATGAGGACGAGAAGCAGATAGAGCGCGATGACGATCGAAACGATGCGCTGAATCTTCGACATACGAACGTCTCAGAGCGGAGGCAGCGCCGCGCGCAACGCCAGGATGTCGCTGATGATCTCGCGCGCGACCTCGGGACGAATCTGCGTGGTGCGGTCGCTCAGCGCGGCCGGCGGATTGTCGTGCACTTCCATGAAGAACCCGTCCGCGCCCGCCGCCGCCGCGGCGCGCGCCAGCGGCCGCGCGAATTGCGGCGTGCCGCCGGTCTGCTTCCCTTCGCCGCCCGGCTTCTGCATCGAATGCGTGATGTCGTACACGACCGGCGCGCCGAATCCGCGCAGGATCGGGAACGCGCGCATGTCGACGACGAGGTTCTGATATCCGAACGACGATCCGCGCTCGGTGATGAAAATGCGCTCGTTCCCGACCTCGTGTCCCTTGTCGAGAATGTTCTTCGCCTCTTCCGGCGAAAGAAACTGTCCCTTCTTCACACCGACCGCTTTGCCAGTCCGGGCCGCAGCCGCAACGAGATCCGTCTGTCGGCAAAGGAACGCCGGAATCTGCAGAATGTCGAGCACCTCGGCCGCCCGCTCCGCCTGCTGCCACTCGTGAATGTCGGACAGAAGCGGCAGCCCGGTCTCCTCTTTGACGGCGCGCAGAATGTCCAGCCCTTCCTCGATCCCGGGACCACGAAATGACTCGATCGACGTGCGATTCGCTTTGTCGAACGACGACTTGAAAACGAGATTGATCTTCATCTCATCCCGCAGCGCGAGAAGCGTCCGCGCCATCCGCAACGCATGCTCGCGCGACTCGATGACGCATGGCCCGGCGATAAAAAGGGGAGGGTGATCACCGCCGAAAGAGATGGTGTCCGTGATGGCGATTGAACGCGTGCTCATGTGCGGCGCATTGTACTCACCGAGGTAGAATCGCGACGTGGCTAACGAGCTATTCGAAGTGCTGACGCAGTTCTACCGCGATGTCATTAAGCCGGACTTTGATGACATTCGCGAAAAGATGGCCACGAAGGCCGATTTGGAGGCCGTTCGCGAGGAAATGGCCACGAAATCCGACCTGCAGGCCATCCGCGATGAGATGGCCACAAAATCGGATTTGCAGGCGATCCGCGCCGAAA
>JAXDIO010000423.1:0-3667 GCA_034663965.1 Thermoanaerobaculia bacterium
TGTGTTGATTCCCGAGGACGCGTTCATGAAGCGCGCGCAGCAACTCTGCCGGCGCTACGGAACGCTGTTCATCGCCGATGAAGTGGCGTGCGGATTCGGCCGCACCGGAAAGCTGTTCGCGTCGGAGCACTTCGATCTCGAACCCGACATTCTGTGTATGGGCAAGGCGATCAGCGGAGGATTCGCGCCGATGGGGGCCACAATCGTCACGACCAAGGTCGCGAAATCGGTCGAGGGTGACGTCGGCTTCTATTCAACATACGGTTGGCATCCATCCACTGTGGACATCGCCATCCGCAACATTCGGTGGGTGATTCGCAATCAGTCGCGGCTCCTCCGCCACGCCGCCGAGATCAGCGCCTACTTCGAGCAGCGGCTCGCGTCGATGAATTTCGATGACCTGAAAAACATCCGCATCCGGGGCATGGCCATCGCGGTCGAGGCAGGCGATGGCGAAGACTACGTCTCCGAGATCGAAGATCGCTGCAAGAAGAATGGCCTCCTGGTCACGACATCCGGGAACGCGATCACGATGTTTCCGCCGCTCACGCTCGATCTACGCACCGCGAAGGCGGGACTCGACATTCTCGAGAAATCGCTGCGTTAGCGACGCGCTCCTAGAATTACGGTATGAACATGCGGCATCCATCGATGGCCGGAAAGCCGAGTTTTCCATGAGAGCTACAGTTCTCATCGCCCTGCTGGCGTGTTGGGCGCTGCCGGCTTGCGCGGACGACGGTCTAGAGCAGGTCGTGCATTCGTTCGCGACGGCGATGTCCACGCACGATCTCCACGCCTTCGACGCACTGGCCGCCGAGACGACGGCGAACGGGAACTGGATGTGGGTCCGGCAGACGATTCAGGGGAGCGACTGTTTCGATCTCAGCGGCGGATCGCGCGTGATCCTCGAGCGAATCGACGCGAACCGTGCGCGGGCGGTGATCGATATCCAAGGCACCGCCACGACGGGAACGCGCGCACCGGTGCCTCTGCCCACTCCCTGGACCCTCGGTCTCACACGCGACGCGCGCGGCTGGCGCATCGCTTTCGCCACGCTCACCGCGCGCGAGATGGCGAATTCGTTCTGGAACGGCACGCACGAGTGGTGGCAGAGCCGCAGCGGTGAGGTGGCGATTCCGCCCTCCGTGCTCGCGTATGCATTCGCCGATGACGCAACGGGCTGGAGCCCTACATACGCGCGCCGCGACCAGGAGCTCGACTACGCGGAGGCGCTGGCGCGCGATGCCCACGACGACGTCGGCGTCGCCTTCTGCAAGCTCTATCGGTCGCGTCTGGCGTGGAACCAAAAGCAGTACGCAGCCGCGGTCGAGCTGGGGGAAAGCGGGCTGCGCGCGGCCGTCGCCACGGGCAACGACGACGTCATCGCGGCGGGACATTTTCTTCTCGCCCTGGCATTGTGGAAAAACGGCGACACGCCCCGGGCACTGCACGATCTCGATCTGGCGTCCGACGTCGATCCCCTCGACAATCGCCGGATCGCGCTCGCCAGCATGCTGTTGACGAGCTTCATCCATCTCTACGATCGCGATTACCGGCAGGCGATGATCATCGCCCAGAAATGCCGGACGCTGTCGCGGCGATATGACTGGCCGCAAGGCGAGAAGGAATCGGACACCTATCTCTCGCAGATTCACATGTGGTTGCATGACTTCGCGGCGGCGAGCGACTATGCGCGGCAGTCGCTGGAGATCGCGCGGCGGAACGGCGGCGAGACGCGCAGCGACTTCGCGGCCGAAGCCGCGTTCGAAGAGCTTCGCGCCGGTGACCTCGACCACGCGCTCGAACACTTCGCCGAAGCGGTCATCCCTCCGTTCCATCAGAGGAACATCATCGAGATCAAGACCTGGTATGCCGAAGCGCTGCTGCGGGCGGGGCGGGCGCCGGAGGCCGAGGAGCAGTTGCATGACGCGGTCCGGCGGGCGCGAGAGTTGGATGAGGAAATTCTGGCCGAAGGCGCGCTCATCGGCCTGAGCTCCGTCTGCCTGGCGCGAGGGCGTCCGCGCGAAGCGCTGCAACATGCGCGCGAGACCCTCGCGGTGCGAACGGGAAAAGACATCACCTTCGATCACGATACGGCGTGGCGCGCTCGCCTCGCCCTCGGTCGCGCGCTCTCCCGCCTCGGGCGCACCAGCGAGGCGATCAGGGCATTCCGCCAGGCGATCGACGTGATCGATGATGACCGCGGGGACGCGCCCGAGGAAGTCGCAATCAACCACTTCGAAGACAAGTCCACATCCTACGAGGAGCTGATCGGATTGCTGGTCGCGCGGCGGCAACCGCGCGAGGCGCTGCGCGTAGCCGAGCGCATGCGCAGCAGATCGCTGATCGATTCGTTGTCGCGACAGGTCGATCGCACACAGCAGCTGAGCGAGACCGAGCGCGCAAGACAACGATCGCTGGAGCAGGCGGTTGTCGATCTCAACAAGTCGCTGCTTGCCACGGGCAATGGGCGCGCGCGCGGCGTGCTCGCGCGCCGCCTCGACGAAGCGCGAAAGAACCTCGATCGGTACTCGGAAGAAATCGCCGTCGCACATCCCGCGGCGCGCGTACAGCGGATGACCATCGAGCCCCGCCTGCCGCCGTCGCTGCGCGACACGGCGGTCGTCGAGTACGTGGTCGGCGAACGGCACGTGATCGCGTTGGCGGTGCGACGGACGGAGCGCGGTCTCAGGGTGCGTTCGTACGCGATCCCGATTCGACGTAAGGTGTTGCGAAAGAAGGTCGACGATTTCTGCGAGCGGCTGGCGTCCGGCAACGTGCTGTACGCCGAAGATGCCAAGAGACTTTACAAGTTGCTGCTGGAGCCGGTTGCCAATGACCTTCAAGGCGTGAAAATGCTGGCGGTCGTTCCTGATATGGAGCTCTGGAGGCTGCCGTTTCAGGCATTGCAGCGTGCCGATGGAACATACGTCATTGAGCACCACGCGGTGTTCTATGCGCCGTCGCTCGCCACGCTGGCCATGATGGTGCGGCCAAATCGCTCGCCGGCGCAGCGCGGCATGACGCTGCTCGCGCTCGGCAATCCGACCGTGAGCGGATCTGCGATCTCCGGCCTTTGCGCCGCGGATCGAGACGGATCATTCGGACCGCTTCCCGATGCCGAGCGCGAAGTGCGATCAATCGCTGCCCTGTATGGGCCGGAGCGCGCACGCGTGTACACGGGCAATGCCGCGCGCGAAGCAGTGTTCAAGCAGGAAGCGTCACATTTCGACATCCTGCACCTCGCGACGCACGCCCTGCTCGACGATCACGCCCCGATGTATTCGTCGCTGTTGCTCGCCGTGTCGCCGCAGGATCGCGGCGAGGACGGGCTCCTGGAAACACGCGAGATCATGCGCCTGCACCTGAACGCCGATCTGGTCATCCTTGCGGCCTGCAATACTGGCCGCGGGTCGATTCATCCCGGCGAGGGCGTCATCGGCGTGTCGTGGGCGTTTCTGATGTCGGGCTGCCCTTCGACGATCGTCACGCAATGGGACGTGAGCTCCGCGTCCACCGCTTCCGTGATGGTGGACTTTCACAAGAGACTGACGAGCGGCATGAATAAGGCCGAGGCGCTGCGGCAGGCGCAATTGGCAGCGCTGCGCGATCCAATGCGGCGGCATCCGTTTTATTGGGCGCCGTTCGTCCTCATCGGAACGCCGTA
>JAXDIO010000093.1:0-3479 GCA_034663965.1 Thermoanaerobaculia bacterium
GATCGTCGTCGCAAGGACCGCTTGTCCTCTTTCTCTGTGGCGGTGCTTCATTCGTCCTCCCGGCAGCATGGTGGGCTCGCTATGAGCAATGGCTGAGCCATCCGGTTCTTTCTATTCAAGTGATTGATGTGCCATAGGTTATCCGTTTTGACCGGATCCAGCGGTCCATCGCATCATCAGATTATGTTACAAAATGTAACGGCTGCGCAGTTGCTCCGACAGCACCGCGTCCGGCGAAGTGCCCGTGCCGGGAGGTTCATCGAACTCGATCTCGGCCACCGCTCCCCCTTCGGGGCGCGGCAGGAGTTGGATGGTGCCGTGATGCAGAAGGATGATTTTCTTCGTTAGCGTCAGCCCGAGGCCGAAGCCGGCAGGCTTTCCAGACTGGAAGGGGACGAAGAGCCGGACTGCCGGATCGAGACCCGCTCCGTCGTCTTCAACCGTGATCCGGATTCGCGGATGCGCGTTCGTGCGAATGACGATTCGCCCCTCGCCTCCCCGCGATTGGATCGATTCGACTGCGTTGCGAATAATGTTGTCGAGCGCGCGCGCCAGGAGCGCAGCGTCACCGAGCACGGAGATCTCGTCGCCACTGACGTCGAACGCGATCAGAGGCGCCAGCGGCGCGATCCGTTCGACTACGTCGCGAACGAGCGCGGTCAGCGCGACGTCGTCGTGCCGCGCGGAGAGCGGCCGGCCGAGCGCAAGGAGACGCTCGACGGCATCCGAAAGCGCCAGCGCCTCCTGTTCGGCTTTCCGGAGCCGCTCGTTGCTCGCTTCATCCGCCGTACCGAGGCGCGCCAGGCGGAGGTAGCCGAGAATCGCCGCGAGCGAATTTCGAAACTCGTGCGCGATGCCTCCGGACATCTCGCCCAGATCGGCAAGCGCCTGCATGTCGCGAACACGCTGCTCGAGCTTGCGGACTTCGGTCAGGTCGGCGAAGAGCGCGAGCATGCCGAGGTATCGGCCGTCCTGATCCATGAGCGGAACCGTCGAGACGCCGATGTGAACCGGTTCGGTGCCGCCGCTGGTCACCTCGCGGCGCTGCACCGCGATTCGGCGCTCGTGCGCCATCGCCAGCGTCTGCGCGAAGGTCGAGGTGCCGAGCGCCTGTTCGACGGTACGGCCGGTGGCGGCGGCGCTGCCCGGCAGGCCGAGGATGTCGCAAGCGAACTGATTCAAATCGACGATCAGACCGGCTTCGTCGAGGGCGATGAATCCGGAGGTGAGACTGCGCACGAGCGTGCCGGTCAGTCGGGCTAGCTCGTCGGCGCGCTCTTTCTCCTGCAGATGCATCCGTTTCAGCTCGTTTTCGCGCTGCTTCAGAGTTTCCAAAGAGCTGCCGAACGTGTGCAGGAGATACGCGGTGCCGCCTTCATCGGCCGCCGTTCCGCGCTCGGCCGGCGCGCGCCCTCGAATCGCGTCATTCACGTAAACCGGCAGCAGAAGGATGGCCGCGAGGCCGGCGATGACGCCGGCCACGAGCGCCAGCCGGACCGTCCGCGCGATATGCCGCAGCGCCTCTTCCGCGAAGTAGATGCGGACGATCGCCTGCCCGGCGCTGCGCGTTTCCACGTGCGACGTGGCGCCCGGCGGAACGATGCCCGATCGCATGACCCCGCCGCTCGATTGAACTTCGATCGCTTCCAATCGGTAGCGCTGGCGCAGCACGTCGAGGGCGGCCAGGTCGGGGGGCTGGCCGGCGAGCATCGCGGCGCAAGCGTCGCTGATCGCCGCTTCGCGTTCGCGTTCGGATCGTTGCGCAACAATCCAGAGCGCCGGAACGGTGCTCGACAGCACGACGGCGCCGGCGGCGAAGAGCGCCAGCAGCATCGACGAGACGCCGAGCAGCGACCTGCGGGAAGCGGATCCGTTGGACATTCCGGACAGGATAGCGCCGGGTTCAGCGCGGCACGAAGCTCAGATACCAGTCCGCCATCTCGTGACCGAAGAACAGAACGGCGAGAAAGCCGATGCCAAGGAAGACGCCGAACGGGAGCGCGGTCCCCATCCCCTTGCCGCTGCGGATCGCGAGCGGCACGCCGATGATCGATCCGACCACGGAGGCGATCATGAGCACGGGGACGACGCTTCGCCATCCGGTGACAGCGCCGATCATCGCCAGAAGTTTTATGTCGCCCTGGCCCATCCCCTCGACGCGGCGCAGCAGCCAGTAGATGCCGATGATCGCGAGCGGAATGGCCGCGCCGAGGAGCGCGCCGAAGAGCGAGTCGAGCAGCGAATCGGCCAGCATCAGCGACGGATTCAGAATGCCGAGGCCGAGCGCGCCGGCGCCGAGTCCGATGGCGATTCCGGGAAGATCGATGACGTCCGGCAGGATCTGGATGTCGGCGTCGATGTAGATGAGGGCGATCGTCATCGAAATGATCGCCGCGACGATCACGAACGCAACCGACGGCCCGGTGCGCTGATACACGGCAAGGTAAAAAAGCGCATTCGCCAGCTCCACGAGCGGATAGCGCCACGCGATGCTTGCGCCGCAGGCACGGCAACGTCCGCGCAGAAACAGGAAACTGAGGACCGGGATGTTGTCGTACCACCGGATGGCCGCAGCGCAATGCGGACAATGGCTTCCCGGAAAGACGATCGACTCCTCGCGCGGATAGCGATGGATGACGACGTTGAGAAAGCTTCCGACGATCGCGCCGATGGCAAAGGCGTAAATGCCGAGCAGCAGCGTCATCGAGGCGGATTGTATTGGGAGTGTCATCCGCTACGAGGGCAGCATTTCTTCCCCCAGCACCTCGGCGCGGGCGGTTTCGACGGCGAGCAGAATTTCCTGGTAGAGGTTGAAGGCGAGGTCTTTGTTCAGCGGCTCGGCGGCACCGCGATTGACGATGTCCGCGATCTGCGCGGCGTAGTACGAGGCGGGCGGAAGGCGTTCGCCGGCGTTGTGGAGCTGGCGGAATCCGAAGAGCAGTTCCTCGCGCAACGACTCGCGAAAGAGGCCGTTGGCGACGTCGTCTTCGAGCGTTTCGTAATCGACATTCATCGGATGAACGACTCCACGAGCTTTGCGTCGGCGCCGTACGCGGCGCGGACACGAACGCCGTCGAGCGCGATCTTCGGTTCGAGGCCGCGTCCGCGAAGGAAGGCCGCATAAGCGTCGCGAAAGGCGTGCGCGCGATCGGCGTTTTCCCAACGTGTGTCGACGAGTACGGTCGGATCGCATTTCACGTTCTGCACGACGGTCACGCGATCGTCGACCCAGCCTGCTCCGGCGTCGCCAACGAGGAAGCGCCAGTGGAACTCGCCGAGGTGCTCGACGGTGAGCGCGTGTGGAAGCGGGGACTTGTCGTCGAACACAACCGCCGGTGCAGTCGTCGCGGCAAGGCGGGTGAAGTACTCGGCGGGATGAAGAACCTCGCGCGTGGAGCGCGGCGGATTCTCATCCATGCGATCGACCATCTTCCAGCCCCCTCGGCGATATCCCTCGATGACGAGCTTCAGCCCTTCCG
>JAXDIO010000097.1:0-8855 GCA_034663965.1 Thermoanaerobaculia bacterium
AGCGAATCGATTTTCGTTTTCCATGGCTCAATCAAAGCGGCGGGTGACTTTCATTTCTCGTTTGCCGATGCCGTGTGCTTCGTACCAGTGTACTTCCGCGCGCCGAATCCTTCCCGAGCCTCGGCGCACCCTCGTGATGCCCTTCAGTTTACGCCAGCGGCCTGCCCCGTAGGACTTGATCAATCGGCGTAGCTCGCGAATACCGGTTCCGGAGGCGATTACTTCAATCGCCTCGATTGGACCGATAATTTCGAAGTCGTCCAAGTCACCCTACTGAACGTTCGCGTTCGCGCGAATGAACTCGTCCACATCCTTCTTCAGTCTTGCCTGGGCTTTGCGGTCGATGTAGACCATGTGGCCGGTTTCGAAATAGTCCATCGAGATGTTCTTGCGCAGCTCGGGCTCGAGTTGCATGCGCGCGAACGTGTAGCGCGTGGCGGCGAAGGGCGTGGCGAGGTCGTAGTAGCCGTTGGCGACGAAGACCTTCATGAACGGGTTCTGAGCGATGGCGCCGCGGAGCGTTTCGGCGACGTCGACGTAGCGGTTCTGGGCGCGGTCGTAGTTCCAGGGGCGGACTTTGCCGGTAAGGATTTCGTAGGGAAGGTCGGTCTCGAACTTCAGCTCGCGGCGGACGTAGTCGTTCACGACCGCGGTGTACTCGCCGAAGATGGCCGCGTACGACGGATCGAATTCGTCTGCTTCGCCGGCGGCGTCTTTGTCGATGCCGATGAAGCGGCCGTCGAGGCGTCCGACGGTGCGGCGCTGCGCGCGCATCAGCTCTTTGTCGAAGCGATCGATTTTCACGCGCATGTTGGTCTGCTCGATGTATGCGGGGGAGAGGCCGGTGAGGCGGGCCAGCTTCGCGGTCACGTCGCGGCGTTCCGCATCGGTGATGCGGTCGCCCTGCATGAGCGCGTGCGTGTAATCGCCGAGGGCGAATTGCTCGGACTCGGCGATCGCGTGTTCGAGAGTGCCCGATTGCAGGTCGGACGGAAGGCGCTTGTGGTACCAGGCGATGGCGGTGTAGGTCGGGAGGAAGAGCTCGTAGGCGAGGTCGTTGCCGCTGTCGAATGATGCCGTTTCGAAATTGAGGATCGACGAGATCAGCACGATGCCGTTGAGGTAGAAACCTTGCTGCCCAAGCCAGCCGGAGAGGCCGGCAGCGCGCGTGGTGCCGTAACTCTCGCCGGCCAGGAACTTCGGCGAGGCCCAGCGGCTGTAGCGCGTCGTCCACTGACGAATGAATTCGCCGACCGATTGGATGTCCGAATCGACGCCGTGGAACTTGTTCGCGTCCGCAAAGGGAATCGCCCGGCTGTAGCCTGTCGTGACCGGATCGATGAAGACGAGATCGGTGACGTCGAGGATGCTTCCCTCGTTATCGACGGTGCGATACGGCGGCCTCGCGGCGTGGCCTTCGTCGTCGGCGTAAGCTACTCGTTTAGGCCCAAACGCGCCCATGTGCAGCCAGACCGACGACGAGCCGGGGCCGCCGTTGAAGGTGTAGGTGATGGGGCGCCGGGCGGGATCGGCGCCGTCTTTCGTGTACGAGGTGAAGAAGAAGCTGGCGCGCGGCTTTCCGTCCTCGTCGCGCATGATCATCGTGCCGGCGCGGGCGGTGTAGCTGATGGTCTGGCCGCCGATGGTGACGGAGTGCTGCGTCGTGGAGATTTTGTCCTTCGCGTCGGCAGGTGGTCGCGCGTTGCGCGGCTCTTCGCGCGGGGCGTCGGCGCGGTCGTCACTTTCAGTCGCCGGAGGCGTTTCGCGGCGAGGTGTGGGCGCCGGTTGGCGGTTGGGAGCGGATTCGGGCGATTGTGCGAAGAGCGAGAAGACGGAGAGCGTCAGCAGCGCGGCGAACATCGCGTTTTTCATTTGCGGCGCATTGTAAGGCAATGGCCGGGCACGCTATCGTTCGCGGATGCTCAAAAAAATCACGCCCGTGCTGATCGTCGACCGCATCGAGCCGCTGCTGCCACTGTGGGATTCGCTCGGCTTCGCGCGCGCTGCCGAGGTGCCGCATGAGGACGCGCTCGGATTCGTGATTCTGACGCGCGACGGCGTCGAGGTGATGTACCAGACCTTCGACAGCGTCCGCGGCGATGAGGCGAAGGTGCTGGAAGGTTCGCGCGCGATCGGCGCGTCGGCGGTGTTCATTGAGGTCGATGATCTCGATGGCTTGAAAGCGCAGATTTCGGAGAGCACCGACGTGATCGTGGCAAGCCGTCAGACGTTCTACGGATCGACGGAGACGGTGATCCGCGACGCCGCCGGAAACGTGATCACGTTTGCGCAGTTTGCGGCGACATGAGTCCTCGGCTTTTCGTCGCCGCCGCGTTGGTCCTCGGGCTCGCGTACGTTTTCATCACGCCGCCGTTCGAAGTGCCAGACGAGCAGAACCATTTCTGGCGCGCGCTCGCGGTCGGACGCGGCCAGTTGCTGCCGGCGCGAGGACTCGACGCGATGCCGGTGACGAAGTCGACGCAGAACTTCGTCTGGGTCTTGTCGCGGACCGAGCCGCGCGAAATACTGGCGCAGAAACTTCGCATCGTTGCGGCGATCCCATACGACGGTACCGCGGCCGGAACGATTCGATTCGCGGCCTGGTACACGCCGCTGCCGTATGTCGCGCAGTCGCTCATCGCCGCGCTGCCGCTACGGCCGGCGGTGGTGTTCTACGGCGGCCGCGTCGCGAACCTTCTCCTCGCGCTTCTGTTGATCGCGCTGGCGATTCGCATCGCGCCGCAGTACGGGTCGATCTTCGCCGCCGCGGCATTGCTGCCGATGTCGTTGTACGAACTGGCCTCGCTGTCCGCCGACGCCACGACGATCGCGCTGGCGTGGCTCTTCACCGCGTTGCTGCTCGCGCCGCCGCGCCGGATCTGGGTGATCGCGCTCGTCGGATTCCTGCTCGCGCTCTGCAAGCCCGCGTACTTTTTGCTCGCTCTGCTGGCGTTGGTGATGCCGCTACGCTGGCGGCAGAAAATCGCGATCCTCGTCGCGACCGCGATCGGAACGTTGCTGGCGATTGCGGCAGCGCAGCGCGGCGCGTACAACGCGCGTCCCGGCCTGCCGATCGATGCCGGAGCGCAACTGCGCTGCATCGCGTCCGATCCGATTCATTTCGCGCACGTGATACTGCACGACGTCGCCACGAACGGCCGTTTCTACGTCGAAGAGATGATCGGCCGCTTCGGCGCGAATGAGTTGAAGCTCTCGCCGGTCGTCATCACCATCGAGATCCTTCTGCTGCTCGGCGTCGCACTGACGTGCGGCGCGGCGATGCGGGCGCGCTTCCGCATCACTGCGCTGGCAATCGTCGTGATGACCATCGCCGGCATCTTGCTGTCGCAATACTTGATCTGGTCGGTTGTCTGTGGCGACGCGCTGGAAGGCGTGCAAGGCCGCTACTTTCTCGAAATCCTGCCGCTGTTCCTCGCTGCGATCGCGCTCCCGCGCATGCGCCTGCGAATGCACCCGATGATCGTCGTCGGCCTGGCAGCGGTGTGCAACGCGATGGCGCTCCTGACGATTGTTCGCCGTTACTGGTGAGTAGTGGGAGAATGCGTCCTTCATTAACAAAGGAGCCGGTATGGCCAAAAACATCGCGGTGTTCCTCGATGGCAGCTGGGACACGTACAAGGAAGGTGTCAACAACAACAGCAACGTCGGAACGATGTACGGCGCCGCGGTCAACGACGGCCAGCGGCAGGTCACGCATTACACGCGCGGGGTCGGCACTGACTGGTACGACAAGATCAAGGGCGGCGCATTTGGTGTTGGTCTGAACGACCGCATTCGCGATGGGTACCAGTTCATCACCGATCAGTACGATGCCGGCGACGCCATCTTCATTTTCGGTTTCAGCCGCGGCGCCTACGAGGCCCGCAGCCTTGGCGGGATGATCGACCGCGTCGGCCTGCTCGACCGGAAGCGCTTCGCCGCCACGAATCGCAAAGACATGTTCGACATCGTCTTCAACAACTACACGCGGCCGAAGGACGACGCGAACAACAAGCTCGTCGCGAATTTCAAAGCGACGAATGCCGTCGATGCGCCGATCAAGATGATCGGCGTCTGGGACACCGTCGGCGCCCTCGGCGTCCCCGTTTTCGCGACGACGACCACGCTATTCGTTCCAGGATTCCATGACCTCAGCCTCGGGCCGCGCATCGAGAACGCGTATCACGCGATGTCGCTCGACGAGCAGCGTTTCGATTTCCAGCCGACGTATTGGGATACGGCGACGGTCCGTCCCGGTCAGCACCTGGAGCAGCTCTACTTCGCCGGCGTCCACTCCGACATCGGCGGCGGCTACGACGACGATCACAGGCTCTCCGACATCACGCTCTGCTGGATGGCCGAGCGCGCGCGGAAGCACGGAATGCTCTTCACCGACGACAAGTTCGGTACGGCCTGCGCCGACGATGCGCCGTACGGCACGTTGCACGATTCGTTCAGCAAACTCTTCGAAAGCCGCGGCCGTTTTCACCGCGTCGTCGATCCGGGCATGAGGCTCCACAAGTCGGTACAGGCGCGCCTCGGCGACACGGAGAACCGCGTGAAGCCCGGCAAGTACGCGCCGGTGAATCTGACGCAGGGCACGACGTACAACTTCGTCGATTGAGGCTTCGATGCGCCACAAGATTTTTCTCGTGCACGGGATTGGTACCTACGACGGCGACGAGTGGGCGGATGACGTGAAGAAGGTTCTCGTCGAGGCCTACAAGAAATACCCGCAGCTTGCGGCCATCGACTTCGACGACCAGTTCGAGACTGTGATGATCCACTACGATCCGATCTTCCAGGAGATCGTCGGGAAGTGGCAAACGGACTCGGAAGCGATCGGTACGCTCGCCGGCGACATCGTTCCCTCACAAGTTGAAACGATGGTGGGCTGGCTGAAGAACGCCGGCGAGACCGATGGGAACTTTCTCTGGTCGCATGCCGCCGACGCGCTGCTCTACCGTCTCTCGTCCACCGTTCGCGAGCGCGTGAAAGTTCGCGTCGCGAAACAGATCATCGATGAGGTGGCCAAGCAATACGACACCGAACAGGAGTCGCTATGGTCGGTCATCGCGCACTCCCTCGGAACCGCCGTCGCGCATGACGCGCTCGACATGCTGGCCACCGGCCATGTCCCAGGCGCCGCGGTCAATGCGTTCAATCCGAAGATCGAGCAAGCGAATGTGATCGCGATGGTGGCGAATACCAGCCGCTTGCTTGAGACCGTGGTCGATGCATACGAATCGGCAGTGAAGCCGGGACGCGCGGGACAGGATGGGCGCGACTGCCTTCGTTTCCTCAACTTCAGGCACTTCCTCGATCCCTTCACGATTCCGCAGATGTTTCACCCGCAGGCGTGGCCCGATGCCGCAACCGTTTCCGCGAATCGCTACAAGTACGTCGAGGTCACGCACGTGCATCAGGCGAACGTGCACGACATCAATCACTACCTGATCAACCCGGCCGTGCACATTCCTCTTTTCCGCGCGCTGACGAGCGATTCGATGATTTCGGACGCCGAGGAGAAGAAGGCGAACGACGACTTCCCCGTGATCGCCGGCCTGACGGCTTCACAGGTCGCAGACATCAAGGGCGATCTTGCGAAGATGTCGCCCAGCATGGGATCGGCATGGACGGTGCTGCGCGACATTTGGGACGCCTTCCACTCCATCCTCGCAAAGCGTGGTGAAGCGTGAGAGCGCGCGTTTCTTTTTCCCTCGTTCTCGCGCTGTTGCTTTGCACGCTGCCGCTTACGGCACAGCAGTGCGACGAGATCAGCGCACAGCCGAAGACCTCAGCCGAGGCATTGTTGGCGCTCAGGCGTCTCGACACCGCATCGTGCCTGGGCGGTAGCAAGTGCGCGATCGCGCCCTGTGCGCACTTCACGACGTGGAATGTCGTGCGGGATGGCGCCGGCGCATTGGAAGTGCTCACGGACGCGCGGAACAGCGCCGCGTCAGCAGGCAGCAGCGCGAACGTGACCAAGCTCCAGCAACGGATCGACGCGTGGACCGCCGCAATCGGCAAGGATGCAATCGCAACGCTGGACGCCGGTAAGTGGAAGTACGACAACGAAGGACTTTTTCGCGAGACACCCTTCGCCATCGACATCAATGGCGACGTCACGGCCCGATGCGCGAAGGGAGAGTCGGACTGCATCACTGCGTTCAAGGAAGCGATGGCGATCATCACCTCGGCGACGCTCGTTCGCCGCGTGAACGGAGTCCTGCTCGCGGACCAGCGCGATGCACTGGTGACGTACGTTACCGGGCTCGATCAACGATGGGACGACTACTTCAACCGTGCGCCGTCGCAATTTCCGTGGGAGCTGGCCGTCAACAGCGCCATCTACCGCAAACACGAGCGCCGCGGCTTCAACGAGCCACCATCGTGGCAACTCATCACCTTCCATCCGACGCCCGCCTACGAATACGCGAGCGATGCGAAGGACAAGTTCAAGAGTGCTCTGGCGTTGGAGATGATCGGCTACTTTGCGCACCACGCCGGAGCGTCGCTTTCGACGGTTTGGTCCGACCGATCCGACGGAAAAAAATTCGGTTACGGCGTGACTGTGCACTGGGAAGGGAAGTTGACGCTGGGACTCATGCATCACAACGGCTCCGGCGGAACGTCGATCCTCGTCAGTCCTAACGCGGAGAAGTTCATCGCCGGCGGTATCAAGCGGGTGCGCGAAGTGCTGACAAAGCAGTGAAACGAAAACGGGCGAGCCTTGCGGCTCGCCCGTTCGTGATTCGTTGTGATGAAACTTAGTACATTCCGCCCATACCGCCGCCCATTCCACCGCCGCCGCCACCAGCCTGCGGCTTCTCGTCTTCCTTGATCTCGGAGATGAGTGCCTCGGTGGTGAGCATCAGGCCGGCGATCGAGCTGGCGTTCTGGAGCGCCTGCTTGGTGACCTTGGCCGGATCGATGATGCCGGCGTCGATCATGTCGACGACTTTGTCTTCGCGGGCGTCGTAGCCCCAGTTGCCGCCCTTGAGCTTGATCTCGTTCAGCAGCACGGCGGCTTCCTTACCGGCGTTGAAGACGATCTGGCGGAACGGCTCTTCGAGCGCGCGGCGGATGACGTTGACGCCAACCTTCACGTCGCCCTCGGCCTTGACTGCTTCGACCGCAGCGATGGCGCGAAGCAGTGCGACGCCGCCGCCCGGGACGATGCCCTCTTCGACGGCAGCCTTGGTGGCGTGCATCGCATCTTCGACGCGAGCCTTCTTTTCCTTCATCTCGGTCTCGGTCGCGGCGCCGACCTTGATGACGGCAACACCGCCGACGAGTTTGGCCAGGCGCTCCTGGAGCTTCTCGCGGTCGTAGTCCGAGGTCGTGTCGTCGATCAGGCTGCGGATCTGCTTCACGCGGCCTGCGATCGCTTCCTTGTGACCCTTGTCGTCCGTGTCGGTAACGAGGGTGGTGTTGTCCTTATCGATCGTGACGCGCTTCGCGTCGCCGAGATCTTCCCACTTCACGTTCTCGAGCTTCACGCCGATGTCCTCGGAGATCAGCTTGCCGCCGGTGAGGATGGCGATGTCTTCGAGCATGGCTTTGCGGCGATCGCCGAAGCCAGGCGCCTTGACGGCAGCGACGTTGAGCGTGCCGCGGAGCTTGTTGACGACGAGCGTGGCCAGAGCCTCGCCTTCGACGTCTTCCGCGATGATGAGCAGCGGCTTGCCCTGACGAGCGGTCTGCTCCAGGATCGGCAGCAGGTCCTTCATCGAGGAAACCTTCTTCTCGTAGATGAGGATCTTTGCGTTTTCGAGGACCGACTCCATGCGCTCCGGGTCGGTGACGAAGTACGGCGAGAGATAGCCGCGGTCGAACTGCATGCCCTCGACGACTTCGAGGACGGTGTCGAGGCCGCGCGCTTCTTCGACAGTGATGACGCCGTCTTTGCCGACCTTCTCCATCGCCTGGGCGATGATGTTGCCGATCTCGTCGTCGCTGTTCGCGGAGATCGTTCCGATGTGGGCGATGTCCTTGCCCTCAACCGGCTTGGCCAGCTTGTCGATCGAATCGACGGCGGCCTTCACGGCGAGCTCGATGCCGCGCTTGACGTCCATCGGATTCGCGCCGGCGGTAACGTTCTTGATGCCTTCGCGGTAGATGGCCTGGGCCAGGACCGTGGCGGTGGTGGTGCCGTCGCCGGCGGTGTCGGAGGTCTTCGAGGCTACTTCGCGAACCATCTGCGCGCCGGCGTTCTCGATCTCGTCCTTCAGTTCGATCTCCTTGGCGACGGTGACGCCGTCCTTGGTGATCGTGGGCGAACCGAACTTCTTCTCGATGACGACGTTGCGGCCGCGGGGGCCGAGGGTCACCTTGACCGCGTCGGCGAGCTTGTTGACGCCGCGAAGAATGGCCTGACGGGCATCTTCACTGTACGTAATACGCTTTGCCATTGGTTTTTCTCCTTAGTTGATGATGCTTACTCGACCACCGCGAGGACTTCGTCTTCGCGGAGGATGGTGTACTCGACGTCATCGATCTTGATGTCGGTGCCGGAGTACTTGCCGATGAGGACCGTGTCGCCGGCCTTGACGTCGAGCTTCATGCGCTTGCCGTCCTCGGCGAACTTACCCTCGCCGACCGCGATCACTTCCGCCTGCTGCGGCTTCTCTTTGGCAGTGTCCGGAATGATGATGCCGCCGCGCACCTGCTCCCCTGTTTCTTTGCGCGTAACGACGATTCGGTCATACAACGGACGAAGTTTCATAGCCATCTGTGACTCTCCTTTCACCCAATTCGTGGATTGCTTCGCGGCAGAACGCCGCGAGATTCATTGCTGGTTCGAGAGCTGAGCGTTTAGCACTCAAGCGTCACGAGTGCTAAACAATATGCGG
>JAXDIO010000078.1:0-24418 GCA_034663965.1 Thermoanaerobaculia bacterium
ACTCTGTATCATCTTTTCCCCAAGACAACGTGCCCGAAAACGCCATCGCAGTCGCCCTGATTCTTCCGGACCTCACTCGCAGCGTCGCCGAAGAACACCTCTCCGAACTTGAAAAACTGATCGAGACTGCCGGCGGCGCCGTCGTCGATCGCGTCTTCGCCAAACGGCCGCGTCCCGATCCCGCCACGTACGTCGGCAGCGGAAAAGCGGAGCAGCTCAAGTCTCTCGCTGCAAACAGCGGCGCGAAGTTGATCGTCTTCGACGACGACCTGTCGCCCGCGCAGGCGCGCAATCTCGAAAAGATCACCGAGGTCAAGGTGATCGATCGGAGTGGATTGATTCTGGATATTTTCGCCGGCCGCGCGCGCAGCCGAGAAGCGCGCACGCAGGTGGAGCTGGCGCAGCTCGAATACATGCTGCCGCGTCTGACGCGCGCATGGACGCACCTCGAGCGCCAGGCCGGCGGCATCGGAACGCGCGGCGTCGGCGAAACGCAGCTCGAACTCGATCGGCGCATCATCCGCAACCGCATCGCGCGATTGAAAGAAGATCTGACCAAGATCGAGCGGATCCGCGAGACGCAGCGCAAATCGCGCAATGCTGCCTACACCGTCGCGCTGGTCGGCTACACGAATGCGGGCAAGTCGACGCTGTTCAATCGCCTCACCAGCGGCTCGGCCGAGGCGGCCGACAAACTGTTCGCCACGCTCGATGCGAAATCATCGAAGGCGGTCTTCGAAATGCCGCGCGAAACGGTCGTCATCGACACCGTCGGTTTTATCCGCAAACTTCCGCACCATCTCGTAGCCTCGTTCCGCTCGACGATGGAAGAAGCAGTCGCAGCCGATCTCGTGCTGCATGTCATCGACTCCAGCCATCCGCAGTTCGAAGACCAGCGCGCCGTCGGTGAAGACGTCCTGCGCGACCTCGGCGTTCAACTTGATCGAGTGATTGAGGTCTACAACAAGGCCGATCGCACCGACGCATTCGAGCTGCGCCGCAAGAACGCAGCGAGCGTTTCCGCGCTCACCGGCCGCAACATCGATCGCCTCATCGACATCATCCGCGACCGCGAGCTGGAAAACGGCGAAGTGCTTCATCTCGAAATTCCGCACAACGACGCGCGCGTCATCGCCCGGCTTCACGAGCTTGCCGAAGTCTACGAACAGCGCGTCACCGACGGCGCCATGCTCATCACCGCGTGGATTCCGCGCGACGTGCTCCATCAGTTCGAACCCTACGCGGCAGCAAGTTTGCTAAAGCCCGCCAAGGTGAGCTGAACGATGAAAACTCTTTCCTACTGTCCCGGACCTTGCCTGATCCGGCTTCGCAAAATCCCAAGTCATCGACGAAAAGGATGTGTGCCATGAGCTCCCTTTCGATTTCCGAAGAGCCATCACCACTCTCCCCGCCTCAACCTCGCGCCACCCATCTTCAAACCTACCTTTCCAATCGCGCGCGGCTCTATCCCGATGTCACCGACGAGCAGTGGAACGATTGGAAGTGGCAGCAGAAAAATCGAGTCACCACGCTGGCGGAGCTCTCCGCACTCTTTCCGTTCGATGAAATCACGACGGCACGGCTCGGCGACATCTTCGAGCTCTATCGCACCGCCATCACGCCGTACTACCTCTGTCTCATCGACTTCGACAATCCCAACGATCCGCTGCGGTTACAGTCCGTCCCGACGGTCGAAGAGTTGCTCAATCCCGGCGAGCTGACCTGGGATCCGCTAAACGAAGAAGGCGACTCGCCCGTCACCGGCATCGTTCACCGCTATCCCGACCGCTGCCTCTTTCTGGTCACGTCGTATTGCCCGCTTTACTGCCGCTACTGCACGCGCAAACGGAAGTGGGTCGACGAAGACGGGACAACCGGCCAGCGACGCATCGAAACGATGATCCAGTACGTCGCCGAGCATGCCGAGATCCGCGACGTCATCGTTTCCGGCGGCGATCCGCTGTCGCTCTCGCTCACGTATCTCGAAAAAATTCTGGCGGGACTTCGCGCGATTCCTCACGTCGAAATCATCCGCTTCGGCTCGCGAGTCCCCGTGTTTCTGCCACAGCGCATCGACGAAGAAATGTGCGCGATGCTGGAGAAGTACCACCCCGTCTGGATCAACACGCACTTCAATCATCCGAACGAGATCACGCCCGAATCCGCCGCGGCCTGCGATCGTCTCCTCCGCGCCGGAATCCCCGTCAACAATCAAGCGGTCCTGCTGCGCGGCGTCAATGACTGCCCGTACACGATGCGCGATCTCGTGCAGGGGCTGATGAAGATTCGCGTCCGTCCGTACTACCTCTATCTCTGCGACCAGGTCATGGGCGCCGAGCATTTCCGTACCTCGGTCGGCGAAGGAATCGAGATCATCGAGTTCCTGCGCGGCCACACGTCGGGCCTCGCCGTCCCGCAGTTCGTGATGGACGCGCCCGGCGGCGGCGGCAAGATCCCGCTGATGCCGAATTACCTCCTCGGCCAGTACGGCGACTCGGTGGTCTACCGCAATTTCGAAGGCGTGATCGGCCGCTACGACGACGTGCCGTCCGCATCGCACGAATGCGATCGCTGCAGCGACCGCGAACACATCGACGAGCGCGGCGTGGCCAAGCTGCTCAACCGCACCGCCGACCGCTTTGAGCCGCAACCGGTTCGCGACATCCCGCGCGGTGTGAACATCAAGAAGAAACGGCGCGAGACGTAGTGCACATCGGGCTGACCTACAACCTCAAGCCTGCCGGCGCTGAGGGCGATCAGTTCGAAGAGTTCGACTCGGTCGAAACGATCGAGGCGTTGGAGTCCGCCATCCGCGCCGTCGGCCATGAACCAATCCGTCTCGGATGGGGATTGGAAATGCTCGAAGCGCTGCAGCGTAAACGCGTCGATGGCGTCTTCAACATCGCCGAGGGCGTGGGCGGACGCGGACGCGAATCGCAGGTGCCGGCGGTGCTGGAGATGCTCGCGATTCCGTGCACCGGCTCCGACGCGCTGGCCATCGCGCTGACGCTCGACAAGGCGCTGGCGAAAGTTGTTGCGAAGAATGCCGGCATCGCGACAGCGCCTTGGTTTGTCACCGGCGTCCCGAGCCTCACCGGCACAGACAAGAGTGTCTGTGCCACACCATCCGTGCCGAGTGTGGCACAGACACTCTTGTCTGTGCTTGGGCAAGATGCGCCTGCTATTGCTAACCTCACATTTCCCGTCTTCGCCAAGCCCGCAGCCGAGGGGTCATCGATGGGCATCACCGATCGCTCGCTGTGCCGCGATCAAAACGAACTCGACGCCGCGATCGAACGGCTTTCGAAATACGGTCCCGTCCTTGTCGAAGAGTTCCTCCCTGGCGATGAATTCACAGTCGGCATCATCGGCGGCGAAGTTCTCGGTGTCATGAAAGTGCTGCCACGCGGCGTTGACAAAGACTTCATCTACTCGCTCGACGTGAAGCGCGATTACCTCAACCGCGTCGACTACCGGCTCGTTGACGCGCCCGACGTCGCCGAGGTGGCGCTGGACGTCTGGCGCTCCTTCGGCCTTCGCGACGTCGCTCGAGTCGACGTCCGCCGCGATCGCAACGGAGTGCCGAATTTTGTTGAGGTTAACCCGCTGCCGGGCGTACATCCAATCAACAGCGATTTAGTGATCCTCGCCCGCCTCGCCCGGATTTCGCATGAGGAGTTGATCGGACGAATCATCAACGCGGCGATCAGACGGTGGGCGCCATGAAAATCGCCGTCGCGTACAACGACGACCTCCATCTCAAGCCGCATCTAAACGAGACAGAAAAACTCGGCGAGGCCGAGGTCATCGACACTGCGCGCGAAATCGCCGAATTGCTCGATGCGCAACTCATCGCCGTCAAAGACGACGTCGCCGCATCGCTGCTCGAACTCAGAAACTACGACGTCGTCGTCAACCTCTGCGAAGGCGTCCTCGGTCATCCCGATTGGGAAAAGAACTTCGCCCTCGGTCTGGAGATGCTCAGCATCGCGCACACCTCGTGCGAGCCGATCGTCCTCGGCATCTGCACTGACAAGAAACTCGTCAAACGCATCCTCCTCGCCAGCGGAATCCCAACTCCGCGCTTCTGGCACGGCGAGGAAGGCGGGACATGGATCGTGAAACCGTCACGCGAAGATGCCGGCATCGGCATCGACACAGCGTCTGTCGTGTCGTCGACATCCGAAATCGAAGCGCGTGTGAAGTACGTCGAGGAGACGTATCACCAGCCAGCATTGGTCGAGGAATTCATCGACGGACGCGAGCTCAATCAGGCCATCTACTTCTCAACGGACGGCCCGGTCGTTCTGCCGCCCGGTGAGATCGTGTTCGATGACGGCCTCTCCAGCCACGAACGAGTCGTCGGATGGAAAGCCAAGTGGGCGAGCGGCTCGCGAGAGGATCGCGGTACGCGCAACCGCACGCCGGCGGTGATCGACGACACGTTGCGGCGTGAGGTCGCAAACGTCTGTCTTCGCGCCGCTTCCGTACTCTCACTTCGCGGCTACGTCAGATTCGATCTGCGGCAGTCGCGCGAAGGCGAACTGTGGATCGTCGACATCAACCCCAACCCCGACATCGGACGCGGCAGCGGCTTCCGCAAAGCTCTCGACGCGGCCGGCATCGCGTTCGCCGATTTTCTCAACGCGCTTATCATGGCCGCCGCACCAAACCGCCCATGAAAATCCGTCCCGCCGAGGCGCGCGACCGCGAGCGCATTCACGAAATCCTGGTCGCCACCGCGCATTTCACCGAAGAAGAAGTGCACTGCGCGATGGATCTCGTCGATCAGGCGCACGACGATCCCGCGAAGGGTGACTACATCGTTCACGTTCTCGAAGAGCCCGATGGCGCCGCCGTCCAGGGTTACGTCTGCTACGGCCCGACTCCGCTCACCGACGGCGTTTTCGATCTCTACTGGATCGCCGTCGATCCGAAACGGCAGGGACAGGGCATCGGCCAACTGCTGCTGCGCTTCGTCGAAAACGAAGTACGGCGCAAGCGGGGACGCATGCTGCTCATCGAGACGTCGTCGAAGGAAAGCTACGCTTCGACGATGCTGTTCTACGAGCGAAGCGGGTACGATGAGATCTCACGAATTAAGGATTTTTACCGCATCGAGGACGACAAAGTCGTCTACTGCAAGAAGCTGACGCCGAGCTGACATGAGTCCGAACCTGACCCTCTACGCTGCGCTCGCGTTGTACGCCGCCGGAACGGTGGTGGCGCTGGCGACGCTCTTCACGCGCGAAAAGCGCCCGCAGCACATCGCCCTCGGCATCATGATCGCCGGCTTTGTCGCGCACACGGTCTGGATCGGCACGATCTGCGTCCGCACGCATCATCCGCCGCTGACGAACCTGCCCGAAGCCGCCGGCTTCACGGCGTGGCTCGTTTTCGCGATCGAGCTGGCGCTCTTCATCCGCTATCGCGTTCACGCGGCGTCGTTCTTCGTCTATCCGCTCGTGCTGATGCTGCTGACGCTTTCCGCCGTCGTACATGATCCCTTCATCAAAACTCCAACTGGTATTTCACGACTGTTTATTACTCACGTATTTCTTACGACAATCGGTGTTGCGGGATTGCTGATCGGACTCGCCTTCGGCGTCCTGGCTTGGGCGCAGGACCGCGCGCTAAAGTCGAAACAGCGCGGTGCGTTGTGGGACTGGATTCCCAGCCTCAACGTCTGCAAGACAGTCAGCTATCGTGCGCTGGCGATCGGCTTCAGCATCTACACGCTCGGCATTCTGGCGGGCATCCTCTGGTCGTATCGCACGACCGCCGAGCTGATGGACCTGCGCGTGAAGCAGGTCGGCGCAGTCGTCGCTTGGATCCTTTTCGCGATCGTGCTGCAGGCGTACATCAACGACACGTATCGCACGCGGCGCACGGCCGTCATCGGCGCCTGCGCGTTCGTGGCGATCATGGTGGCGATCCTGGGGATTCATCATGCGTGAATGTGGCACAGACACTCTTGTCTGTGAGGTGCGCCGATGCCGCTGATCGTGGTCGGCGTGAACCACCGCACGGCCTCGGTCGACGTCCGCGAACGTCTCAGCATCGCGCCCTCGTTGATGGCCGAAACGCTCGATGACCTTCGCGCGCTCGACGGCATCAACGGCGCGGCGGTCCTTTCGACGTGCAACCGCGTCGAAGCGATCGTCTCCGCGTCCGCCGAGGATGTCATCGAGCCGATCGTGGATTGGCTGACGCAGCGCGCCGGAACCGCTCGCGCCGAACTCGAAAAACACGTCTACATCCTTCGCCACGGCGACGTCCTCAAGCACCTCTTCCGCGTTGCCTCGGGGCTCGATTCGATGATCGTCGGCGAGCCGCAGATCGCGGGACAGGTTCGCGCCGCGTTCCTCGCCAGCCGCGAGCGCGGCGCGCTCGACTCGCTCCTCTCGCAGGTTTTCGATCAGACCATGCGCGTCGCGAAGCGCGTCCGGACTGACACCGGCATCGGCGAGCACGCCGTTTCCGTTCCGTACGCAGCGGTCGAGCTGGCGAAGAAAATCTTCGGCGATCTGCACGGCCTGCAGGTCCTGCTCATCGGTGCAGGCGACATGGGCGAGTTGACGGCCGAGCATCTGTCGGCGTTCGGACTCGAGCAGATCTTCGTCGCCAACCGCGCGCACGATCGCGCCATCGAGCTGGCGGAACGCTTTCACGGTCAGGCGGTGAAGTTCGAGAACGTCGAGCCGTATCTAGCCACGTGCGACATCGTGATCGCTTCCACTGCCGCGCCGCACTTCGTCATCGAGAGCGATCACGTTCACCGCGCGCTCGCCACACGCCGTCGCCGCAATCTCTTCCTCATCGACCTCTCCGTGCCGCGCAACATCGATCCTTCCATCGCCGGAATCGACGGCGCGTATCTCTACAACATCGACGATCTGCAGCAGGTCGCCGACGCCAACCGCGAGCTGCGGATGCAGAAAGCGCACGAGGCCGAGGAGATCGTGGAGCGCGAGGTGGATGGTTTCCGCCGCCGCCTCGTCGCGCAGGATGCGGTGCCGACCATCGTCGAATTGCAGGGAAGGCTCGAGGATATCCGCACGCACGAGTTGGAGAAGTGCCTGCGCAGAATGGGACCGGTGAGTGCCGACCAGCGCGCCGCGGTCGAGCAACTCTCGACGCAGCTCGTGAACAAGATCCTCCACTACCCGATCCTGCAGCTCAAGGAAGCCGAGGAGCCGGCCGAGCGCGAGACGTTACGTAAAACCATTCGAAAGATTTTCGGTCTGCGATGAGCCTGAACATCCGCATCGGCACGCGCGGCAGCCAGCTCGCTCTCTGGCAGGCGAACGAGGTTTCGAAACACCTCGTCGAACGCGGCTATCGTCCCGAGATCGTGCCGTTCAAGACCACCGCCGACAAGCGGCAGGACGTGCCGCTGGCGACGATCGGCGGCAAGGGTCTGTGGGTGAAGGAACTTGAAGAAGCGCTGCTCCGCGGCGAAGTCGACATGGCCGTGCACAGCCTCAAAGACGTGCCGTCGATCATCGGCGATGAATTCGTCCTAGCCGGTTTCCTCGAACGCGCCGATCCGCGCGACGCATGGGTTCAACTCGGCGGAACTTCAATCTCATCATTGCCGTCCGGCGCCGTCGCCGGCACCAGCGCGCCGCGCCGCCGCGCACAGCTTCGCGCTCTCTATCCGCATTTGCGCATCGACGACATCCGCGGCAACGTCGATACGCGCATCAACAAACTCCGCGCCGGCCTCTACGACGGCGCCATCCTCGCCGCCGCCGGCCTCCACCGCCTCGGCCGCGCCAGCGAGATCACGTCGTACTTTTCAATCGACGAAATGCTGCCGGCGTGCGGGCAGGGGATCGTCGCCATCGAGACATTGCGCGATGCAGCGGCCGTTGCGTCGTCGATCAACCACGCGCCGACGGCGCTCGCCGCGCACTGCGAACGCGGCGTCCTGCAAAAGTTCGGAACGCTGCTTGACTGCTACTCCGCCTGCGCCGTTCACGCGACGTTTGATGAGGGCGACATCACCATCCGCGCATTTTTCGGAGAACTGGAAGGCGGTCGATCGGTTCGCGTGACGCGCAGCGGACGCGATGCGGATGTTGTTATTGATGAGGTGTATCGCGAATTGGTTGATCAAGGCGCGATGGAGTTGGTGAGCGCATGACCGGCAAGGTCTTCCTCATCGGCGCCGGCCCCGGCGATCCCGGTCTCCTGACGATGCGCGCCGCCGATCTCATCGCGCGCGCCGATTTCATCGCCATCGATGCCCTCGTCTCCGACGCCATCGCCGATCGCGCGCCGAAGACGGCCGAAGTCGTTTACGTCGGCAAGCGCGCGTCGAAACATGCGCTGCCGCAGGACAAGATTAATCAACTTCTGATCGATGAAGCGAAGAAAGGAAAGACCGTCGTCCGCCTCAAAGGCGGCGATCCATTCGTCTTCGGACGCGGCGGCGAAGAAGCGGAGGAACTCTCCGCGGCTGGCGTTGCCTTCGAGATCGTGCCCGGCATCTCGTCCGCTCTCGCCGGTCCCGCCTACGCCGGCATCCCCGTCACGCACCGTTCGTTCGCGACGTCGCTCACGCTCGTCACCGGCCACGAAGCCGACGCATCGACCGGCATCAAGTGGGAAGCGCTGGCCCAACTCGACGGCACGATCGTCTTCCTGATGGGCTTCGGCAATCTCGCCACCATCGCGGAAAAGCTGACCGCGAACGGAGTCTCGCCCGATCGTCCCGTCGCCGTCATTTCGAAGGCAACCACGCCCGAGCAGCGAACAGTGACCGGCACGCTCGCGAACATCGAAGGGAGAGTGGCGGAGGCGAACCTCCCGACGCCCGCGCTGATCGTCGTTGGCGAAGTCGTGAAACTGCACGACGTCATCAACTGGTTCGAATCCAAACCGCTCTTCGGCAAACGCATCGTCGTCACCCGCGCCCGCGAACAAGCCTCGGAACTGAAACGCCTCTTCGAAGAATCGGGCGCAACGGTCGTCCAGTTCCCGACCATCGAGATCGCGCCGCCGGAATCGTTCGAGTCCCTCGATCGAGCGATCGACGAACGCTTCGACTGGCTCGTCTTCACCTCGACGAACGGCGTGTCCGCCTTCTTCGAACGTCTCTTCGCGAAAGAAGAGGATGTTCGCGCCCTCGCCGGAATTCGCATTGCCTGCGTCGGCGAAACAACTGCCGCCTCGCTGCGCGCCCGCGGCATCGTTCCGGATCTCGTTCCGGACAAGTTCATGTCCACCGCGCTGATCCCGCACTTTGACGCCGACCTGCACCGCGTCCGCATCGCCGTCATCCGCGCCGCCGAGGGCCGCGACGAATTCATCGAGGAGATGCGGAATCGGGGAGCCGAGGTGCACCTCGCCGTCGCCTATCGAACGATCCCCGTCGCCGCCAACGCGGACGAGATTCACGACATCGACGTCGTCACCTTCACCAGCGCGTCGACTGTGGACAACTTCTTCGCGACCAACCCGAATGTTGGCGACGCCATCCTCGCTTCGATCGGTCCCACGACCAGCGACGCGCTGCGCAAACACGGACGGCAACCGGACATCGAGGCTTCGACCGCAAGTATCCAGGCGCTCCACGATGCAGTTCACGCGGAGACGCGGAGAAAACCGGTAACCCCTCCGCGTCCCCGCGACTCCGCGTGAAAACGTTCTTGAGTTGTGCATACAACCGTGCATATCATTGCGCCAGTGGCTTTTGAGTGGGATGAGGTCAAGGCACGCGCCAATTACAGGAAGCACAGCGTTCATTTTGCCGATGCGGTAAGCGTCTTCGAAGACGATGTGGCGATCACGATTCCCGATGATGACTCTGACGAGGAGAACGTTTCATCACGATCGGCCGTGATGTGTTCGCGCGATTGCTGGTTGTCATCTACACGTGGCGTGGCGCGAACATTCGCCTGATCTCGGCGCGCAAGGCGAATCGACGAGAAACGAAGGGATACGAAAGCTAATGCGAAAGGACTACGACTTCTCAAAGGGTGTCCGCGGCGCGGTCGTTCAACCGGATCCGGGCAAGGTTCGCATCACCATCCGGCTCGATGAGGACGTAATCGACTGGTTTCGCAAGCAAGTGAACGCGGCCGGCGGCGGCAATTACCAGACACTGATCAACAAGGCTTTACGCGAATACATCGGCACGCGCGCCGAGCCGCTCGAGAAGACGCTCCGGCGCGTCATCCGCGAAGAGTTGCGGAAGAAGGGTGCGGCGTAGCGTTTAACGTCTTCGAGGCTACGACCTCAACGAAATCACCGAGCGTCTTGACCTGCGTTGCTTCTGCGCTGCTAATCGCGATTCCGAACTGTCGCTCAACTTCCTGGATGATTTCGACCGAGACGAGTGCGTCCAACTGATCGAGATGAAGGTCGTCCGTCCACCGATCGCTGGGCAACGCTCCCGTGAAATCGTAGCCGGTGATCTCCTCAATCGTTTGCGCAATGAATGGTGCGATTTCGGCTCTCGCCGTGTCTGGGTAGTTGCGCGATCCGAAGTCCGCAGCCGGAATCGGTTCGCGCGCAGCCAGCGTCGATCTCAATCGACGTTTCATGCTGCGCTGTTGGACGGCGAACAGGCCGCAAATGGCGGCGATGGCAATCGCGAAGGCTGCGATTTTTGCTTCGTCCATCGCCCTACGGAAAATACCCGCGCGGCACCCGCAGCTGCTGGCCGGCGCTTGAGCGGACTTCCAAGGCGTGCCATTGGTCGGCGGCGGATGGATCGGAGTAGAACGCCAGCTGGTATTGATTGCGGAGCTCCTGCGCGAGTTTCGCGTAGACGTCGGGCAGTTCGCGTTCGGCTTTGATGATGAAGTACGTCGCGCCCGTGTCCTTCGCGATGTTGGCGAGGCGGCGCGCTTCCACGTAGCCGACGCCGAAGCGCATCCAGCGGGTCAGCATTTTGTTCTTGATGATCGGATAAATCGGAACGCCGGCGTAGCGGGCGTAGTGGACGAGGTGGTCGAGCTTGAAGTGACTGCCCTGGTCGACGCCGTCGGTGAGGACGACCAGCGCGTGGCGGCCGGGCTGCTTCTGCAGCTCGTAGAGCATCTCGATGGCGGTGTCGTAGAGATGCGTCTCGCCGGATGGTTTGACGCGATCGACCGTCGCAGCGGCGGCGTTGAAATCGTTTGTGAATGGCGTCAGCCAGAACGTGCGCTGATTGAAGCCGACCACGGCGATGCGGTCTTGCGGACGGAGCAGCCGCTGCGCGAATTGCCGTGCGGCCGTTTTCACGACCGGTAGTTCTTCCAGCATCGATTCGGAGTAATCGATCAGCAGGATCACGTAGAGCGGCTGGTCGGAGGCGGGAGTGAGCGCCTCGATTTTTCGGGGCGCGCCGTTGTCGAGCAGCGTCAGTTCATTCAAGCGCGGGATGCGGTCGCCGCCGACGACGGAGAGCGGGATCTGTTGGACCGATACATCGACCTGCTCGCTTGGGTTCGTGCCGAAGAAAAAGACGTCGTTTGCTTCGCTGCCATCGCTCGCGTGGACGGCCACCCGCGCGTAGACGGCATTCGGAAACTTTGCGGCGTCGAACGCGGCCGTGTACGGCGGTGCCGTTAGCGTCGCGATCTTTTCTTCGCCGATGAAAAAATCGACGCCGCTGATTCCGAGCTGCTGCGGTTTGACGACGCTCGCCTCCAGCACGCCGCGATTCGTGTGCAAGCGAACGCGGAACGGCGGACGTGGATCGTTGACCACCATCTCGTCTTCGCCCGCGATGTTGCCCTGCGCGTCGTAGCCGACTGCGCGAATGCGAAGACGGCGGATGTAGTCGCCGATCTTCACGGGCAGCACCATCATCCGGCCGGTGCCTTCCGAGTACTTCACGCCGTTGATGAAGAGCGCCACGCGCATGACGGCGTCTGTCGTCGACACAGGTACGGCGAGGTCGCCGTAGACGAGCGTCGTTGGCTTCTGCGTGATCTGCACGCTCTGCGCAAACGCTCCGCTGGCGGTGATGAGGAAAAGAAGAACGAGCAGTCGTCGAATCACGAGGCGATCAACGTGAAGTCGCCCTTCGACCTTCCGGGCTTGCCGGTCACCTGCTCCATCGTGCACTGCTGCGGCTTCTTTTCCGGCCGCCAGCGCAGGAACTTCGAGCCGTGGCGGAAGCGGCCCTGCGAGAAGTAGTCGTACTCGACTTCACAGACCAGCTCCGGCCGCAGCGGCACCCACTCGCCGGTTTTCTCGGTCGCCCAGCGCGACGGGCCGCCGGGAACGCGCACCTCGAACGGATTCTCGCCGCGCAACGCTTCGAGCTGTTTCGTCAGCGCGTCGCGCTCGTTTTTCTTGATCGATGAACTGTGGCCGATGTGGACGAGGCGTCCTTCATCGTCGTACAAGCCGAGGAGGAGCGAGCCGACGGATTTCGTCCCTTCGAGGTAGCGGAAGCCGCCTACGACGCAGTCCGCGGTCTTCAGGTGCTTGACCTTGACCATGCCTTCGCGATCGCCGGAGTGGTACGGCTCGCCGAGGCGCTTGGCCATGACGCCATCGAGTCCGGCGCTGCCGAATTTGTTGAACCAGTCGTTCGCGACCTTGCGCTCCGTTGTCGCGGGCGAGATCCGGATCAGCGATCCTTCCGGGACGCTTTCGAAGAATCGCTCGAGCAGTTCGCGGCGCTCTTCGATCGGCTTGTCGGCGATTGCCTTCCCTTTCATCACCAGCAGATCGAATGCGAAGTAGTGCGCCGGGATCTCCGCGGCCAGTTTGCGGATTCGCGACTCCGCCGGATGGATTCGTTGCAAGAGATCATCGAACGACAGGCGGCCGCCGACCGGGACGACGATCTCGCCGTCGATGACGAAGTCCTTCATCTTCAACTCACGCATCGCCTCCACAACCTCGGGGAAGTAGCGCCCCAGCGGCTGCCCCGCCTTCGACTGCACGGCGACGTCATCGCCGCTCTTGAAGATGATGGCGCGGAATCCATCCCACTTCGGCTCGAACTGCCAGCCGTCGCCGGACGGGATTTTGTCGACGCGCTTCGCCTCCATCGGCGGGTAAGGCGGCGTGATGGGGAGGTCGAGCTTCGGGAAGCCGTGTGTCGTGATTTTTGGGATAGGCATGTTCGTCAATTCGAAAAAGCTTTCACCACAAAGGCACAAAGGACACAGAGGAATCCCTTTGTGCTCTTGTGTCTTTGTGGTGATCAAGCCTTTGACTTCCGTTTCTTCTTCTCAGGCGCCGCAAACACCTTCGCCAAATCAAACCTGTTCTTCCCAACTGCGACTGGCTTCCACAAATCCCCCACCTCGGCCACACGCTCGCGCACGTTGTCGATGCGAAAGTCCTGGATGTCGATGCCTTCTTCGATCTCCTCCCACGTCACCGGCGTCGAGACGCCGGCGAAGGGTGTCGGTCGGACGGAGTAGATCGAGGCCAGCGTGCGGCCCCAGGCGTTCTGGTTGTAGTCGACGAGCACACGCGCGTACGGGCGTTTCACCTTGCGGTACTCGGCGGTGATGATGTTCGGATGGCGCGACTCCAGTTCGATGGCGATCGCTTTTGCGAACGTCCAGACCTCTTTCTGCAGCGGACCGTGCACGATCGGGATGTAGACGTGGATGCCCTTCGAGCCGGTCGTCTTCGCGTAGACCGGCATGCCGAGGTGTTCGAGGATGTCGCGGACGCGCAGGGCTACTTCGCGGATCATTTTGAAATCGGCGCCGGGACCGGGATCGAGATCGAAGTGAAGGTAGTCGGGGCGGTTGTAATCGTCGCAGGGCGCATACCACTGGTTGAGATCGATGCAGCCGAGGTTGATGAGCCAGAGGAGCGAGGGGAGGTCCTGCACGATCGGGAAGTTGACCATCTCCGAATGCATGATCGGACAGATCTCGATCCACTCCGGCCGCGGCTCCGGCGCGCGCTTCATGTAGAAAAAATCGCCCTCGGCGCCGTTGGGGTAGCGCTTCATCACCATCGCGCGGCCCTGAAGATGCGGAAGCAGATATGGTGAGATGTCGGCGTAGTACTGCAGCAGATCGCGCTTCGTGATCTTCAGCGTTTTCCAGAAGAGCTTTTTGAGGTTGGTGAGCCGCACCTCGCGCGCGCCGAATTGCAGCGTGAGGTCGGTAGCGTCGGGATCGATGACGAGACGTTTTGTGGCAGGCACACCGCGAATTGTGCACAGACAAGAGTGTCTGTGCCACACAACTCACCAACCCTCGGGGATTTTTCCATCGCCGCTGGTGCGATGCCGAGGCGCATCGAGCGTGGTGCATTCGAGCTCGCGATTGGCGCGGACTGCGCGCAGCATCAGGCCGCCGCGCGACATGTCGCCGAGTCCTGCGAACGCGGCGGGGAAGCGCAGCCGTTGCTGGAACACGGGCCAGAGGATGTCGACGTATTTGCCGCTGGCGACACTGCCGAGGAGAACGACCTGCGCGTCCGGCTCGAGTTTGTTCGCGAGTGCGCGGGCATGTTCTTCGAGCGGCTTGCGGTACGCGCGCGCCGCGACGTCGACCGGCGTTCGCGACATCACTCTCATCCGGTCCGGCGTGACACGCCAGTCGGGCGGAACGAGTCCGAAGCCGGGCGCGATGATGTAGACGCCGTGGTCGCCGACGGCTGGTGAGGGCTGCGCGAAATGAAGTGCATATCCGATCTTGCCGCGGAAGTAGAGGGAGCTCATGAACGCAAACGCCATCGCGATCGGCACGCCCTCGGGGGACCGATACATGCGCGCGGCTTCAAAGTTCGCGTTCGGCGACGTGAACTGTTTCGCGCGAATCCCGCCCGTGCTGGCGGGCGAGAGAAGGAAGATTTTCGGCGGCACGGGCGGAGGAAACAGTGGAGAGTGACACTGTCATCCCAAGCCACTTAGAATGCGCGTCATGCTGATCAAAGGGATGACGGAGCAGGAGATCCGGGTGCTGCAGGAGTTTCGGAGGGTGGCGGCGGAGTCGCTTGGAGTCGCGGCCATCAAGGCCATCAAGCATCCCGCCGGCGGCGGCGAGGGGCCGGCGTTCTCACTCGTCGACAAGGGAATGCTGACTACTGACGCGGCTCGCGAGAACTTCGCGCTGACTGCGAACGCGAAGGAGTTCCTCTCGTACGATCCGAAGCCGGAGTTCGAAGAGGCTGGTTCGGCGGCGGAAGAGCCCGTAGTTGTCGAATGAATTGCACATGATTCGGTGCAATCTATAACTCGCTTAAATTCAGCAGTTTAGGTGGCCGCCGCGATGTGCGGATTGCCTGTCGCGCGCGTAAACGCCGTTGACTCAGGAACTTAGCTGTCGTAGCATGCGTCGCCGAGGATTGGAAATGAAAGATGGCGACAAAGCAAAAGCTAAAGCTAAAGCAGCCAAAACCAAAACCTCAGGGAAAGAAACCAGCACCAAAAGCTCCGCAAAAGAAAAAGGCGGCGGCAAAGCCGTCAAAGCCGGCAGCAAAAAAGAAAGCAGCGCCTCCTCCAAAGCCGGCTCCGAAAAAAAAGGCAGCAGCGCCAAAAGCGGCAGCGCCAAAGCAGCCGGCGCCAAAAGCAACAGCAAAGGCGCCAGCCGCGCCGAGCCTGAAACCATCTCCTTCACCAATCCAGCCATCGAAAGCGCCTTCAACCGCGCCGTCAAGAAGTATCCCAACGCCTTCCGGCGCCTCACCGACTGACGGCGGCACGCGCTACCTGAGCGTCGCCGACCTGGTCGAACTGCATCGCGCGGTCAGCATCGAGTTCGGCGGAAATCAGGCGCATCCGGGCGTTGTCGAGTCGCAGTTCGGCCTGCTGAACACCGTGCAGCGGCCGCAGGTGACGATGCTCGGCCGTGAGGCCTACGGGACGTTCCCCGACAAAGTGGCGGCCTTCCTCTTCGCGCTCCTGATCAACAGTCCATTCAAAGGCGGCAACCGGCGCGTCGCTCTGGCGTCGCTGTTCGCGTTCTGTGAGCTGAACAATCGCACCGTCGACTCGCGCATGCTCGACGAGAAGGCGGCCGAGAATCTCTTCAAACGCGCGGCCGGACATCGCGAGCTGGGAATCCCGCCGGAGAATGTTTTCCGAGAGATCCGCGAGACGATGACGCGCGCCATCATGCCGCTTTCATAAGTCGGCACGGCTTGTGATCTTCCTGACCTCCAGGAGGATTCATGGCTACCAAGAAAAGCAGCAAATCGGCAAAGAAGGGTCCTGACGCGATCGCCCTTCTCAAAGAGGATCACAAAAAAGTAAAGGGCCTTTTCGCGGATCTCGAAAAGTCGTCCATGCGTGGCGGCCCGCGTGCGCAGAAGCTCGTCGCGCAGATCGACAAGGAGCTGACGATTCATACGACGATCGAGGAGGAGATCTTCTATCCCGCCTTCCGCGACGCCGTCCGATCGAAAGACGACAAGAAGATGTATTTCGAGGCGAAGGAAGAGCATCACGTCGTCAAGCTCGTTCTGCCGGAAGTGAAAGAGGGCGGGATGGCTGTCGAAGAATTCGCTGCGAAGTGCAAGGTGCTGAAGGAACTCGTCGAGCATCACGCGGACGAAGAAGAGAAAGAGATGTTCCCCGAGGCGCGCAAGGCGCTCAGCCGTCCCGAGCTGCAGGAGCTCGGCGACCGGATGGCGGCTCGCAAGAAGGAACTCGGCGCGTAAACCGACTGCAGGTTGCGCGGCGCTGCCGCGCAACCTCTATCGATTCTTCTCTCGCAGCTCGCGCTCGTGCATGGCCGCGTTGATGCGGCCGAGCAGGATGCGTGCGACGCGCAGATCGTGACCGGCGTCGATGAGCAGGATGGTGATGTCGCCGCCGGCCCACAGCAAACCGGCCAGCACCAGCAATCGCGTTGCCTCACCCAGGAGCGTCATGAACGCCGCGACGCCGTTGGTGACGATGCCGGTCACCACTTCGCCGATCAGCATGATCAGCATCAGCACCGCGAGGACTTTGAACAATCGCGCGATATAGCGCAGCGCCACGTACGGCTCGAGGTCCTCGGTGCGTACTTCGTTATCGAGCGCCCGCTTGTCGCCGCTGCGCATCGGCGGTGCGCCGCACGCCGGACAGACGCGCGATGGATCGGGACGCGCCGCGCCACATTCGGGGCACGTCGCTGTTGGTTTGGTTGCTGCTACTGCTTCGACCACGGTACCTCCTGCGTAGTGTTCAGTGGCCAGTAGTCAGTGGTCAGGATCGAACGCAAAGCGACGTTCTTCTGACCACTGGCAACTGACCACTGGCAACTTTCATCTCATCCACTGCCCGTTCCGCGCCACCTTGCGCGATAGCCGCGCACGTCGATGTGCGTGAACGGGCCATGTCCGCAACATGCGGAATAAACGCCAACTCCGCCGACCAGCGACGGATTCTTTCTCTCGACGCGTTCCACCGCCGCCATGATGACCTCGGCATCCCTGACATCGACGCGGCCATCGCCATTGAGATCGTCCATCGAACCGTTGCCGTCGTTGTCGACGAACGTGTCGGAGGCATCGCCGTACATGTGCCGGCTCAGATTTGCGCGCCCCTGCGTGTTGCCGCCGCCGTGGTTGTACTCCGGCGTGCGAAAGCCGCTCATGATCCGGTAGTGGCGAACTGGATGCCCCATCGCCTCCAGCTCCTGAATCGTCAGCTCGAGTTTGTCGAGCAACTTGGGATTCAGCAGCAGGTACTTCGGCCAGACGTTCGGCTGGTCTTTGGTCAGGAAGTCGCGCAACTTGAAGTGGGCCGAGATGGGCGTGTCCGCGTTCTCCCGGGTCACTTCGATGAAGCCGCTCGGATTCGCGTAGGCCGGCGTCTTCGGCGTTCCTCCCTTTTCGAATGGCCAACTCCCGAGGTAGTAGGTGCCGATGTGGCCGGCGCGCTTTTCGGAAAACGGCACGAGCGTGATGACGTTGAAGTTGTCGAGCTGGCGCATGGCCTGGTTCAGTTGCACGGCCATCTTGTAAACGCCGGGTTGCTCGGGCGCGGTGAAATCAGAAGAGACGTTGTCAGTGCCTTCCGTCAGCACCGCTTTCGCGCCGCCCGGCGCTCCCGACGCGATCGGCGCGCCGGGTGTAACGGTGGTGAAGTAGACCTTTCCGCTGTGGCCGCGCAGCGGATTGAGAAAGCCGAGCATGGCGTCGTCGATGAACGCCGTCGTCGGCGCGTCCGGATGAAAGATCTGCGTGGCGATCGGAGGGGCGGGCGGAGGAGGAGGCAGCTTCACGCCGGCTTCTTTGGCTTGGCGCTCGACCTCGCGTTGATCGAGGTATGCGGTGTGAATCGCGCCAATCCATCCGGTGACGTAGAGCAGCACGACCACGACCGCGATCCACGTGAAGATGTGTTCCTGCCGTTCGTTGAGACCGCCGAAGATGCGATGCCGCGTCAGCGCCCGCGGAAAAAGGTGAGGCGACTCCGTCTCTGCCACGAGGCAGATGAGGTTCACGACGCATGCCGTGGACGAGACCGGCTACGGAAATGTCTCGCGGAGTACAGCCAAGCCGAAGGTCTGCAGCATCTCCGAGGGATGCACGTCCAGCGCGAGCGCCAGTTTGAGGACGACGGTCAGGCTCGGCACCTTGTCGCCGCGTTCGACCTGTCCGACGTAGGTCGTCGTCAACCCGGCGCGCTCGGCCAGGTCCTCCTGTGTCCACGCGTGTCCTTTGCGGACGCCGCGGACGACTTCTCCGAACATTGCTGCCTCGCGCGCTTTCGGCACGTGTGGAAGTAACAATTGATACTGAGTTCTTGTCCAGTAACCACCGTTACCCACTGCCGTCACCGGCCTCGATCCTCGGCATGCCGAACGCAGCGCCGAGGGTCACTCCACGGATCGTGGATTGCGCGTTTTCAGACGAGGATCAGATCGCCCGCGCTGATGGCCGTGGTCTCGTTTCCACTGCGCAGAAGTGCGCGGCCATGCTCGTCGATCCCGCCCCAAGTCCCTTCGACGGTACGCTCGCCGATCACGCAGTGGATGCGGTCGCCCTGCTGGTGAATCGAGTAACGGCGCCATTCTTCGAGCACTTCGTCGCGTTCGAGCGGCTGGCCGAGCCGTTTGTCGAGATGTTCGATGAAGGCCTCGGTCGCGACGTCGATGCCGTGAAAATCGCTGGTGACTTCCGAGATCGACGTCGCGTTCGGACGCGTATCGTCCGGCACCGGTTCGACGTTGATTCCGGTCCCGATCAGCAGAAAGGCGCGCTCCTCATTGATGCGCGCTTCGATCAGGATGCCGGCGATCTTCTTGCCGCCGACGAGGATGTCGTTCGGCCACTTGATGCGCGCGTCGAGGCCGAAGACCTCGCGCAGATACGACGCCACGATGTTCGCGATCGCCAGCGGCACGAGTCCCAGCTTTTCGACCGGCAGCGGCAGCAGCGTCGTCGCGTAAATTCCTTTGCCGGCCGGCGACGACCACTGCCGTGCGTTGCGTCCGCGCCCCGCGAACTGCTCGCGGGCGATGATGATCCCCTTCGGCAGCGACAGCTCGTTCTCGATGCACTCGTTCACGATCCGCCGCGCTACAAGATTCGTCGAGGCCACGCGCGGAATCACCGCGATCGATTCGATCGTAGTCAGGCGGTCGACGATGCGGCGCGTGTCGATCATTGATTCTGCTGCAGCTTCTCGATGCGAGCCCGCAGTTCCGCTTGCCGCGCACGCGCTCCGTCAACGATCGCCGGCGGCGCGTTCTTCATGAACTGCTCATTCACCAGCTTCGCGTCGAGCGACTCGAGTTCCTTGCGGCTCTTTTCCAACTCGCGCTCCGTCCGCTCCTGCTGTTCCTTCGTGACCACCTTCTCCGGAAACTCGATGGCGATGGTGAAGCCTTCGACCACGTCGTGATGCGCGCCTTCGGGCGGTTCCGCGTTCACGATGACCTCCGTCAAACGCCCGAGGTCAATCAACAGGTACGCATATGTATCGAAAAACGCGGCGTCGCGCCCCTCGGCGCGCACGTAGAGTTTGAAGCGGTCCTTCGGCGTGAAGCCGCGCTGCGCACGGGCGTCGCGGATGGTCGTGATCATCGCCTGAACCGCGCGAACCAGCCGCTCCGCCTGCGGATCCTCGAGCGTCTCCTCCGCCACCGGATACGGCGCCACCATGATCGAGGGCTCCACGCCGCCGAGCTTTTGCCAGATCTCATCGGTGATGAACGGCATGAACGGATGGAGGAGCCGCAGCGAGCGGTCGAGCACTTCGAGGAGTACGCGCTTCGCGCGCAACTGGTCGTCCGGCGTCCCGTGCCTGCCGAGGAGGACAGGCTTGACCATCTCGATGTACCAGTCACAGAACTCGTGCCAGAAGAATTGGTAGATCGCGTTCGACGCCTCGTCGTAGCGGAACTCGGAGAGCGCGCGATTGACGGCGCGGGTGGTCTCGTTGAGGCGCGACAGGATCCAGCGCTCGACGCTCTTCAACTCATCGCGATCGATCGGCTTCGCCGCGGCGATCGTCGTGTCGATGTGCATCATCGCGAAGCGCGACGCGTTCCAGATCTTGTTCGCAAAGGCCGCGTAGCCCTGCATGCGCGACTTCGCCAGCGGGATGTCGCGCCCCGACGCGAAGATGGCCAGCGTGAAGCGAACGGCGTCGGCGCCGAACTCATCGATCACGTCGAGCGGATCGATTACGTTCCCCTTCGTCTTCGACATCTTCTGCCCGTGCTCGTCGCGCACGAGGCCGTTCAGAAAGACCTGACTGAACGGAGCTTGGCCCGTGAAACGGAGCCCGAACATGATCATCCGCGCCACCCAGAAGAAGAGGATGTCGAAACCGGTGATGAGGACGTCGGTCGGATAGAAAATCTGCAGGTCGGCGGTGTCGTCCGGCCACCCCATCGTCGAGAACGGCCAGAGTCCCGACGAGAACCAGGTGTCGAGAACGTCCGTCTCCTGCGTCATCTGCGTGTCGCCGCATTGCGGGCATGACGCGGGATCGTCGACCGACACGGTCATGTGTCCGTTCGCACAGTAGAACGCCGGAATGCGATGGCCCCACCAGAGCTGGCGGGAGATCGTCCAGTCGTGGATGTTCTCCATCCAGTTGAAGTACGTGGCCTCCCAGCTCTGCGGCAGGATGCGGATCGTGCCGTTGCGGACGACGTCGATGGCCGGTTTCGCCAGCGGCTCGATTTTCACGAACCACTGCCGCGAGATCATCGGCTCGATCACCGTTTCGCATTTGCCGTGGATGCCGATCGAGTGCGAATAGTCCTTGACCTCGCGCAGCGCACCCGATTCACGCAGCATTTCCACGATCTTCTTGCGCGCTTCGAAGCGATCGAGTCCGGCAAACTCCGGCCCGGCGTCGTCGTTCATCCTGCCGCCGTCGTCGATCACCTGCATTTGCTCGAGGTCATTGCGCTTGCCGGCTTCGTAGTCGTTCTTGTCGTGCGCCGGCGTGACTTTCACGACGCCGGTGCCGAACGTCGGATCGACGAGAATCGGATCGGCGACGATCCGAATGCGCCGGTTCGCGATCGGCAGAACGGCTTCGCGTCCGATCAGATCTTTGTAGCGCTCGTCATCCGGATGGACGGCCAGCGCCGTGTCGCCGAGCATCGTCTCCGGACGCGTCGTGGCAATCGTCAGCAGGCGATCTGAATCGGCCACCGGATAGTCGACGTAGTAGAGCTTCGAGGCGCGCTCGACGTACTCAACCTCAACGTCCGAGATGGCCGTGCGGCAGTGCGGACACCAGTTCACCATGGCGATGCCGCGGTAAATGAGGCCGTCGTCGTGCAGCTTCACGAACGCGGTGCGCACGGCGCGGGCGAGCCCTTCATCGAGCGTGAAACGGAGGCGGGTCCAGTCGGCCGACGCGCCGAGCCGCTTGAGCTGATCGATGATCTGGTGGCCGTAGGACTCCTTCCACTCCCACACCTTCTCCACAAACTTCTCGCGCCCGAGGTCGAAACGGGAGATGCCCCGCTTGTTCAGCTCGCGCTCGACGATCATCTGCGTAGCGATGCCGGCGTGATCGGTGCCCGGCAGCCAGAGCGTGTTGAAGCCGCTCATCCGCTTCCAGCGCACGAGGATGTCCTGCAGCGTGTTGACCAGCGCGTGGCCGATGTGCAGCCGCCCGGTCACGTTCGGCGGCGGGATCACGATCGAAAACTTCGGCCGTTCGCCATCGAGAAGCGGCGTGAAGAATTCGCCGTTCTCCCAGAAAGCGTAGAGCCGCTGTTCGATCTCTTTCGGCTCGTAACGTTTGTTTAGTTCTTCGTCGGTCGCCATTGGAGCCGCGGATTATAGGTCCGCTCTCTCGGTGTGAAATCGTTCTCTCTGCCACGAGGTTCCGAACTCCCACATGATCCTCGGCATCGAAACCTCCTGCGATGAAACCGCGGTCGCCGTCCTCGACGACGACGGCAGCGTGCGCGTGAACCTCATCGCCTCGCAGATCGAACGCCATCAGCCGTTCGGCGGCGTCGTGCCGGAGATCGCCTCGCGCGAGCATCTGCAGCATCTCTTTCCGCTGATCACGCGCGCGCTGGCCGACGCGAATTTGAGTTGGAAGGACGTCGACCGCATCGCCGTCACCGCGGGGCCCGGCCTCATCGGCGCGCTGCTGGTCGGTGTCGCCGGTGCGCAAGGCCTCGCGTACGGACTGGGCATTCCGCTCGTTCCCATCAACCACCTCGAAGGGCACATCTTCTCGCCGTACCTGCAACGCGAAGGCGCGTCGATCCCGCTGCCGGAGCGGTTTCTCAGTCTCGTCATCTCCGGCGGCCATTCGTCGATTTACGACGTGCGCGGCGGCGTCATCACCATGCTCAACCGCACGCGCGACGACGCGATCGGCGAGACGTTCGACAAGGTGGCCAAGTTCATCGGCCTGCCGTATCCCGGCGGTCCGCAGATCGAGAAGCACGCGAACGGAGGCCGCGTCGATCGGAAGCGTTTCCACTTCGCGCTTCCGCAGTTCAACGAAAAGTCGGCCGACTTTTCGTACTCCGGCATCAAAGCCGGCGCGATCCGCCTCGCGCGCGAACACGGCATCAGCGCGAACGGCGACCCTCAATTGCTCGCCGATTTCTGCGCCACGTTTCAGGAAGCGCTCATCGATCAGTTGTTCGACCGGCTGGAAGTGATCTGGTCGAGTCTGGATGCTCCGAAGCCGACGGAGGTCGCTGTTGCGGGCGGTGTGGCGGCAAATACCGCTGTCCGCGAACGCCTGTCAGCGTGGGCCGCAAAACGCGGCGTCATCGTCCGCCTTCCCGAGAAGCGTTACTGCACCGACAACGCTGCCATGATCGCCTTTGCCGCGCTGCAGAAGCCGGAAGCTGCAACCGATCCGCGCCGCGTGTCCGCGCGCTCGCGCGTGCAGTGAAACCTTTCGCCGGATCGTCCGTCCAACATTGTGAGCGCGATAAACAGACCTGATCTCCTACCCCTCTCCTCGATTTCGCCCCGCCATCGCTCAGGCGGGGCGATTCTTTTTTAGGCGCAGAATGGCCGGATGAAACGAATCGTCGTCGCCGGCGGCAGCGGATTCATCGGTGAGCCGCTCGTCCGCCGCATGCTCGCCCGCGGTGATGACGTGGCCGTCCTCACGCGCAATCCATCCAACGTCCGCGCTGGACGCGCCGTCGTCTGGAATCCGCCGTCGCAAGGGAGTTGGTCCGGCGAAGTCACCGACGCGGACGTCGTCATCAACCTCGCAGGCGAAAACGTCGGCGGCGGCCGTTGGACGGCTGAACGGAAGAAACGAATCATGCAGAGCCGCGTCGAAGCCACAAGCGCGCTGGTAGAGTCGATGTCGCACAAACCCGATCACGCGCGAACGTTCATCAGCGCCTCGGCCAGCGGCTTTTACGGCGATCGAGGCGACGAATCGCTCGACGAGACATCGTCCTCGGGTACCGGTTTCCTGGCCGAAGTCACCAAGAGATGGGAGGAGCTGGCGCGTGGCGCCGAGCCGTTCGCGCGGGTCGTCATCCTCCGCTTCGGCGTCGTCCTGGCGAAGGACGGCGGCGCGCTCGCCAAACTCCTCCTCCCGTTCCGCCTCGGCGCCGGTGGTCCGATGGGCAGCGGTCAACAGTGGATGCCCTGGATCGATCGCGACGACATCCTGCGCATCATCGAATGGTCGATCGATCGCGAAGCCACGCGCGGCATCTACAACGCCACCGCGCCAAATCCCGCGCGCAACCGCGACTTTGCGCGAACGCTCGGCCGCGTCCTGCACCGTCCCGCGATCATCCCCACGCCCGCCTTCGCTCTCCGCCTCGCCCTTGGATCCGAAATGGCCAACGAGATGCTCCTCGGCGGACAACGGGTCCTGCCCAGGCACGCGCAGGACGAAGGATTCGAATTCGCCTACCCCGGCCTGGAGCCGGCACTCAAACACGCCGCGTCCGGTTAGAATGGCGCGCTATGGCAGAACAAGGCGTAGTCAAATGGTTCAACGATGCAAAAGGTTACGGTTTCATCGTGCGTGAGCAAGGCCCCGACGTCTTCGTCCATCACGCCTCCATCATCGCGGAAGGCTTTCGCA
>JAXDIO010000229.1:0-13008 GCA_034663965.1 Thermoanaerobaculia bacterium
GGCGAAGTTGGGCATGTCGGTCCGCGCTTCACGCGATTCGACGAGTTTCATGAAATCCTGAGCCATTTTGACAACCTTCCTGTGTTCTGAAGCGAGCCCGCAAGGATCGCCGATTTGGGTTCTTTAAGCAACAGCCCGGCGTAGAACGGCAGTGGGAGGGGAGTCATTCCTCGCGAATTCGCTTGAGCATCGCCCGCGCTTCGTCATCCAACTCGGCGGAGTCGAGAAGGTCCGGCCTCTTTGCCAGCGTGGCGCGCAAGCTCTGCTCCTTCCGCCACTTACGAATCTTCTCGTGATGCCCCGACAGCAGCACGTCCGGCACCCTCATCCCCCGCAACTCCTCGGGGCGCGTGTAGTGCGGATAGTCGAGCAGCCCGCGAAAGAAGGAGTCCTCCTCCACCGACCCGCTGTTGCCGACGACCCCTTCGATCATCCGACCGACCGCATCCGCGATGAGCATGGCCGGCAGTTCGCCGCCCGAGACGACGAAGTCGCCGATCGAAATCTCGTCCGGCTTCAGAGCTTCGCGAATTCGTTCGTCAAACCCCTCGTAGCGCCCGCAAAGGATGACAATGTGTTCTTTCTTCGCCAACTCGCGCGCGATGCTTTGATCGAAGAGCCGACCCTGCGGCGAAGTCATGACGACATGCCCGCCGCCAACTGCATCGACACATCGCAGCACCGGCTCCGCCAGCATCACCATCCCCGGCCCGCCGCCATACGCTTCATCGTCCGTCGAGCGATGGCGATCGGTCGCGTAGTCGCGCAAATCCCAAACGCGAACATCGAGCAACCCATGCTTGACCCCACGCGCGATGACGCCCTCGGCAAGCAGAGGTTCGAACATTTTGGGGAAGATGGTGACGAAGTCGATCCGCACGATGCGAACGATATCAGCGGTGTTCTCCGCCCCTCCGCGTGAACCGTCTCCCTGTTGACCGTTAGAGATCTTCGATGCCGTCCGGAAGGTTGACCGCAATCGTCTTCGCATCGAGATCAACCTTCGTGCAGATATCCGCGGCGAATGGGACGTCGAACTTGCCGCGCGGCCCTTCGACAACCAGCAGAACGCCGGCACCCGTTTCCTCGATCTCGATTACTTTTCCGCGCTCAACGCCGTCGGCATCGATGAGGCGTAGCCCGACGAGGTCATGGAGAAAGTACTCATCCTCATCCAGCTTCCGCGCCTGTGATGAAGGGACTTCCACCGTCCAGTTCTGCAGCAACTGCACTTCCTCCGGCGAGTCGAGACCGCTGAACTTCACCAGCGCGCGGCCGGCGTGGATGCGAACGGATTCAATCGCGGCCTCGCGCGTCGACGACTCATCGGGAGAGACAAGCGTTACCGCGGAAACCTCGGTGAATCGCTCCGGAGAATCGGACCACGCTTCGACGCTCGCTTCGCCGCGGACACCGTGCGCCTTACGGATGATGCCGAGGGCGATGCGGTCGCCGGACATGCCTCAGTCGACGATGTCGAGGGTGTAACGGCGGCGCGATTTGTGGCCGGCGGCGGAGAGCAAGGTGCGCATGGCGCGCGCCGTGCGGCCCTGGCGGCCGATCACTTTGCCTAGGTCGGCCTGCGCCACTTCGAGTTCAACCACAGTTTGGTCGCCGCGGTTGTACACATGCGTGTTCACCGCCTCGACGTCATCGACGAGTGACTTGGCGACGAACTCGATCAGCTCTTCCATGGGAGGAAGTTACGCGACTTTGTTCTTCTTGAGAAGCGACTTCACAGTCGGCGAGAGCTGAGCGCCCTTGCTGACCCAGTAATCGACGCGGGCTTTGTCGATCTTGACGTCGGCGGGATTCTTCTTCGGATCGTAGTGGCCGATCTGCTCGACCGTGGCGTTGCTCGGCGTCTTGAGCGAGTCGGAAACGACGACGCGGTAAAACGGCGAGTGGGTCGCGCCTTGGCGGCGCAGGCGAATCTTCAACATGTCGTGTGATGCTCCTTGATTGAACTGCGATGTGATTCGGGCCGGATATCCTACCGAACCGGGGCGTGAAACCGCAATGGTCAGGCTGTCATTCCGAGACTCGAAACCTCAATCCTGAGGAGCGCAGCGACGAAGGATCTCTGGTGGCACCGCGATAACTGCCTTCGAAACAGCGCCTGCGCGGCGCCACCGGAGATCCTGAAGCCGCTTCGCGTCTTCAGGATTGGACTCTTGGCTACCCCATCAAACCCGGCGGCATCCCCTTCATCATCTTGCCGAACTTCCTCGCGCCGAAGCCTTTGGAGAAGCTGCGCATCATCTTCTTCATCTGCAGGTACTGCTTCAGAAGCTGATTGATCTGCTGCACCGAGGTGCCGGAGCCTTTGGCGATGCGCTTCTTGCGTTTGCCGTCGATGACTTGCGGGAACTCGCGTTCCTTCTTCGTCATCGAGTCGAGGATGGCCTGCATGCGCACGATCGCTTTTTCGTCGATGTCCTCTTCGCTGATTTTGCCGGCGCCGGGGAGCATGTTCACGAGCGACGACAGCGGACCCATTTTCTTGACCTGCTGCAGTTGCGAACGAAGGTCTTCGAGCGTGAACTTGTCTTTGGCAACGCGTTGCGCGAGGCGCTCTGCTTCCTTACGGTCGATATCCGATTCGACCTTTTCGATGAGCGAGAGCACGTCGCCCATGCCGAGGATGCGTGAGGCCATCCGGTCGGGATGGAAGACGTCGAGGTCCGCGTACTTTTCGCCGACGCCGACCAGCTTGATCGGGCGATTGACGACCGACTTGATCGAGAGCGCCGCTCCGCCGCGGGCATCGCCGTCCAGTTTTGTCAAAACGATGCCGGTGACGCCGAGGCGCTCGTCGAATTCTTTGGCCGACTTGACCGCGTCCTGCCCGGTCATGGCGTCGGCAACGAAGAGGATCTCGCTCGGACGCGTGTCGCGCTTGATCGTGTCGAGCTCCGCCATCAGCTCGGCGTCGATGTGCAGACGCCCGGCGGTGTCGAGGATGACGGTGTCGTAGAGCAGAGTGCGCGCGTCGGTGACGGCGCGTTTGGCGATCGAAAGCGGATCGCGGTCTTCACCGATCTCGAAGAACGGCACGTTGACGCCCTTCGCTACGATGCGGAGCTGCTCGATGGCGGCGGGACGGTAGACGTCGCACGGAACGAGTAGCGGACGGCGGCCGCGATTCTTGAGGTGCAGCGCCAGCTTGCCCGAGGTGGTCGTCTTACCCGAGCCTTGCAGACCGACCATCATCACCACCGCCGGCGAGCCGACCAGCGCGAGGCCGACTTCGTTGCCGCCGAGGAGTTCCTGAAGCTCGTCGCGGACGACCTTGGTGACCTGCTGCGCGGGTGAAAAAGCAGTCAGAACATCCTGGCCGACCGCTTTCTCACGGACGCGGTTGGTGAACTCTTTGACGACTTTGAAATGGACGTCGGCTTCGAGGAGCGCGACGCGGATTTCCTTCAGCGCGTTGTCGATGTGCCACTCGTTGAGAGCCGCCTCGCCGCGCAGGGTCTTGAAGACCCGATCCATCTTGTCCTGGAGGTTGTCGAACATGCGGGACTAGAAACGCGAAGGAAGCGCTGTCATTCCGAACTTTCAATCGTCGCTGATGATGCCGAAACGCTTCAACAGCGCGAGGTATTCTTCGAAGGTCAACGGACAATCAACGAAGCGGCCGAAGTCGGCGTTGGTCTCCAACCGCATTTGCGCGCGCATCCGCTTGCTCAAGCCGGGTCCGATTTCCTTCTCCCCATGCGAGATTTTTGTCGAAACGCCGACGTCGCAACCTCGGTATTTGAAGTGGTAGTAGGCGTGGTCGCCTTGCCTCTTGACGAAGCCTTTTCGCAGCAGAGCGGCATTGACCTCGCGCGCTGGAAACGGCTTCATTCAGGCCTTACAAGACCTTCGTAGATTCTCTTCAACTCCACGCCCGCTCCTGCAACTTCATCGTCACGGAGAGAGTTGTAGTAGCGCCAGTAGTAAACGAGATCGGTAGCAAATGCTTCAACGGCTTCCTCGAGCGAAGCCCCCTTCGCAAAAGGTGAAGTGGTTCGTTCTCGACGAAATACGCGCCGTCCTCGACAGAGACCTGAAGCACCAACGGCTTGGACAGCGACAGCGTACGACCCTCGTCGACGAAAGAGGTCAGAGGAAGGGTTTCGGCACGAAGAGACGCTGCTGCCTGAGCCATGAGGGTCATATGATGACACAACACCTGCTCGAAATTGCCCTTGGCGGATCGTCGTTTCGATGCCCGTGGCCTCGCTTGGACAGCGCCTTCCCGACAACATCCCGGGCGATTTCTACGTCGATTCCACCTGTATCGATTGCGACGCCTGCCGCATCTTCGCGCCCACCGTTTTCAGCGATACCGGCGATCAATCGGCGGTGTTTCATCAGCCGGAGACGGATGACGAGCTGCTTGCAGCGCAGAAGGCGTTGATCTCGTGTCCGACGGCGTCCATCGGATCGATCACAAAACACGACATGCGTCCGGCGTTGTCGTCGCTGCCGGAGTTGGTCGATGGCGACGTCTACCGCTGCGGCTATGCATCCGAGTCGTCGTTTGGCGCGATCAGCTATCTCGTTCGGCGGACGCAGGGCAACATCTTGATCGACTCGCCTCGCTTTTCCGGGCCGCTGGTCAAGAACATCGCGGCGATGGGCGGCGCGTCGCGGATGCTGCTCACGCATCAGGACGACGTCGCCGATCACGCCCGCTTCGCCGCGCGATTCGGCTGCGAGCGCGTGCTCCATCGCGATGACGTCCACGCGCGAACGGCAGCGATTGAGGTGCAGCCGACCGGAAACCATCCGATCGATCTCGGTGGTGGCATGTTGATGATTCCGACGCCCGGCCACACGAAAGGGCACGCCGTTTTTCTCGATCGCGAGACCTACCTTTTCACCGGCGATCACCTCGCCTGGAGCGAGCGGCTCGGGCATCTCTACGCGTTTCGCAGCGCGTGCTGGTATTCGTGGAAGGAGCAGATCCGCTCGATGGAGCGGCTGCTCGACTATCGTTTCGAATGGGTGCTGCCCGGCCACGGCCGTCCAATTCACCTCGACGCCGCGGCGATGCACGCCAGCCTGGAACGTTGCGTGGCCTGGATGAACGAGCGATAAATCGTCGCGGTCGGCACCCTCCGTGCTGAGCGAATCCCGACATGCTGTTTCTTGCGTTCATCGCCACCTTCCTGATCCTCTGGGCGCTCATCTACGCCGCGCTGCCGGCGGTCCGTCACATCGGACGATTGCTCGCTCGCGCGATCGCTCGCAGCGCGCGCGTGACGCGGATCGTTTCGACGGCCCACGAGCGCTTGAAGAATTACCTGCCGGTCCTGGCAATCCTCATCGCGGGAACGCTTTTCACCGCATGGGCAGGCGATGCATTTCTGGACCTCGCCGAGAAAGTGCACGGCAAGAACGCCGCGCTGCAGAAGATCGACGGGTCGATTCACGACTGGGCAGTCAGCGAGCGGACGTCCGGCGCGACGACATTCTTCACGGCCATGACGATGATCGGCAGTCCGGTTGGACTCGCGATTCTGCTGTCGATTGTCGGGATCATTCTCGCCATCCGCCGCCGCTGGAGGTGGCTGATCTACCTCGCCGTCACGTACGGCGGAGGGTGGCTGCTGGACCTGGAGTTGAAACGCTACTTCGCGCGCGCCCGTCCGATCGCCGCCGAAATGCTGCGGCGCGCGAATGGCTACTCGTTCCCGAGCGGGCACGCCCTCGGCTCGGCCGTCGCCTTCGGCGCGCTCGCCTATCTCGCCTTCCGCGCGATCCGCAGCTGGCCGGCGAAAACAGCGGTCATCGCGTTCCTCTACACGCTCGTCGCTTCCGTCGCGGTCTCCCGCGTCTACCTCGGCGTCCACTGGATTTCGGACGTGCTGGCCGGTGTCACGGTCGGAACGGTGTGGGGGACGACGACGACAGTCGCGTACGAGACGACGCGGCGAATCCGACGGATGCGAAGACGCCGGGACGATGTTTCATGACAACGGATGAGAAGGCGCATCGATCGCGCGGGATGGTGCACGGTTGCCGTACAGCTCGCGCACGAGCTGGCCGATCGTGTGGTGATCGAGCGCGTTGTTCATGCAGGCGCTCAGCTTCGTGAAGAGATCGCCGATCACCGTCCGCTCGTTGTCTTCCATGTGAATCTCGGGAATGTCGCGCTTCAACCCCTCAACCTGCGCGACCACCTCTTCGATGGTGATGCGATCGGGATCGCAGCCGGGGACGAAACCGGCCCAGTCGCCGCCGATCTCCTTCACGAGCTGCGCGTCTTCGAGCTTGCGAAGGATGCGCAACATCTGCGAATCGGTCGTCCCGAACTGTTCGGCGAGCCGATACGACGACGGCGCCTCCTCGCGACGATCGAAGCGGCGGGCGATCTCGACTAATGCGCGTAGGCCGAAGTAGAGATCGAAGCGCGGTTCGTCCTGCACCTGCTGCTCGCTGGCGCGCAGCAGTCCGTAGAGATTCTGGTAGACGAAACTGATCTCCACGCCGAGGAGGATGACCACCCAGAGGATCTGGATGGCGATGAGAAAGATGATCGCCAATCCGAGCGCGCCGTAAATCAGATTGAAGCGTCCGTGGAAAAGGTGGTCGGCGTAGATGCCGAAACCGAATCGCACCAGCGTGAAGAGAGCCGTCGTCACGATTGCGCCAACGGCCGCGGAGCTGAAGCGCACGCGCGTCGACGGCACCAGCCAGAAGAGCATCGTGAAGGCGATGAAGAGCACCAATACCGGCGCAATGGTGAAGATGATGTCCCGCTGAAACAGCACGCGCAGGTAACGGTTCTTTTCGAGCGTGCTCGTGGTGGTGAACGAGATCGCCATCAGCACCGGACCCCAGAAAAAGAGCATCGTGAAGGCGATGATTTTCGGCCGGTACCCGCGCACACTGCGCACCTTCCAGATCTGATTGATGGTGGCTTCGACGGCAAGGAAGAGGCGAAACGTGATGACAATGAAAATGATCACGCCAAACGTCGACGCCGCCTGCGCGTTCTCCGCGAATTTCGCGATGTGGTACGAGATCACCGGCGACTGATACGGGATGACGTTGTTGAGGATGTTGTCGATCTGCGCCTGCGAGTTCGGGAAGAGATTGCGGAAGTAGCGCTGCAGTGCCTGCGTGAACGCGACCAGCAACGGGATGAGCGAGAGCAGCGTGGTGTAAGCGAGCGACGCCGCGCGCGACGTTCCTTCGATGTCGTAAAACTCGCGCGTGACTTCGCGAAGGAAGAGGAAAAACTCGACCGTCGTGACGCGCGCGCGTTTCCGCCCGTGCGCCTCGCGGCGGTACAGCAGGACGGCCGGATCGGTTAGCCAGCTCCAGACCACCTGGCGCGCCAACGCGAAGTCGGTTTTGAATTTGGCGCGCCGTTGGCCTTCGCGGCGGATTTCGGTCATGACTCAACTATAAAGGCAAGGAGTGAGCCTGCGCGGCCGGATGCGATAACGTTGTGCGATGGAAATCCGCCCGCCCGCAGTCGCGGGCACGTTCTACGAGGGGACGCCGGATCGCCTGGCGGCGCAGGTTGCGGCCTGCGTGGCCGAGAATCCGGAGCCGGAATCAAAGGAGCGGTTCATCGGCGCCGTCGTTCCGCACGCGGGATTGATGTACAGCGGCCACGTCGCCGCGGCGTTCTATGCGGCCGCCGACCTGCCGCGACGCTTCATCATCCTCTGCCCGAATCACACCGGCTTCGGTCACTTTGCCGCGATCAATCGTTCCGGTGAGTGGACGACACCGCTCGGCAATGTCTCCATTGACACGCCGCTGGCCGACGCGCTGATGCAACAGTCGCAGCTTCTTGCCGAGGATTCGCGTGCGCACGCACGCGAGCATTCGCTGGAAGTCCAGCTTCCCTTCCTCCAGCAACTCCTGGGCGACTTCACTTTCGTTCCGATCTGCCTCGGCGCGAACCGCTACGACTACTGCGAAGAGATCGGCCACGCCATCGCTACGGTGGTCGCCGCGGCCGGCGAACCGGTCGGCATTCTGGCCAGCTCGGATCTCAATCATTACGAGGATCAGAAAACGACTCTGCGCAAGGACCAACTCGCGATCGACGAGGTGCTGAAGCTCGATCCGCGCGAGCTGTGGCGCGTCGTCGACGAGTCCGACATCTCTATGTGCGGATTCATCCCCACCACGACGATGCTCATCGCCGCGAAACAACTGGGCGCGAAACAAGCAACGCTCCTCAAGCACGCCACGAGCGGCGACATCAACGGCGACTATTCGCATGTCGTCGGATACGCCGCGATCGTGGTGAGTTGACCGCATGAAAATCGTGTTCGCAAGCGCCGAGGTTTCTCCGATCGCGAAGACCGGCGGACTGGGCGATGTGTGCGGATCGCTGCCGAAAGCGCTGGCGAAGCTGGGGCATGACGTCAGGATCTTCATGCCCTGCTACCGGCAGGCGCGGGAGTGGTTCGCGGACAATGCCATCGCGCTCGAAGAAGCGCTCCCCACGACCTTCGTTTCGTGGGCCGATTGGGCGGCCGAGTCGAATTTTTTGCGGACGACGCTGCCGGGGACGGACATCCCGCTCATTCTCGTCGCCAACGACTACTACTTTCACCGTCCGCACATCTACTCGCCGCGATTCGACGGCTACGACGACGGCATCGAGCGCTTCACCTTCTTCTGCCGTGCCGTCGTCCGCGGCTGCGAGCTCCTCGGCATCGCCCCGGACATCGTCCACGCGCACGACTGGCACACGGCGCTGCTGCCGGTCTATCTCCACTCAGGGTTGCGCGGCAGCGATCACTTCAACGCGGCGCGGTCCGTCTACACCATCCACAATCTCAACTACCAGGGCATCGGCGCTGCGGAACGCTTCGCGTCGTTCGGACTGCACAGCCGCTACTGGGCGCCTGACGCGCTCGAACATTTCCGCGACGTCAATCTGATGAAGGGCGGCATCATCCTGGCCGATCAGGTCACGACGGTTTCGCCGACCTACGCGCGAGAAATCCAGACGCACGAACACGGCGCGGGACTGGACGGAATCCTGCGCAGCCTCGCGTTCAAGCTGCAGGGAATCGTCAACGGCATCGACGTCGAGGAGTGGGATTCGGAGACCGATCCGCACCTCCGCTCGCATTTTTCCGCGCAGCGTCTGGCCGGCAAAAACCTTTCGAAGCGCGCGCTGCTGCGCGAGTTGAAGCTGCCGCTCAAGGCCAAGACGCCGCTGCTGTCGTTCATCTCGCGGCTGGTCGATCAAAAGGGGATCGATCTTCTCATCGCCGCGATCCCGCACATGCTCGCCGCCGGCGCGCAGGCGGTAATCCTAGGCTCGGGCGAGCCGCGCTACGAAAACGCGCTGCAGCAGATCGCGGCGCAACATCCCGATTCCTGCCGCGTGGTGATCGGCTTCGACAACGCGCTCGCGCATCGCATCTACGCGGGCGCCGACGTCCTGCTCATGCCGTCGATGTACGAGCCGTGCGGCCTCAATCAGATGTACGCGCTTCGCTACGGCACGGTGCCGGTGGTGAGGTTGACCGGCGGACTGGCCGACACGGTGATCCCGTTCCATGGCGCAAACATCGAGACGGCGAACGGCTTCGGATTTCTCTCGACGAATGCCGCCGACTTCTTCACCGCCACCTGGCTGGCCATGCTCAACTACCGCGAACCGAAGACGTGGCGCCGTCTGCAGGCGAACGGCATGGCCGCCGATTTTTCGTGGGAACGCTCGGCGCACGAATACGAGTCGGTCTACCATCGCGCGCTCAACTCATGAAAGAAGCCGCATACGAAGAATGCTTCGCGTCGATTGCCGCAATCTGGCGCGACGAAGACGGCCAGTCGCTCGACGACATCGCGTTGATGGCGACCATCAACTCGGTGTTGTCGCATCGCTTCCCGCACTTTTACTGGACCGGCTTTTATCGCGTCTGCGGCACGCGGCTGATCGTCGGTCCGTACATCGGCACCGTCGGTTGCCTGCAGATCGAGATCGGCAGCGGCGTCTGCGGAGTGTCGGCGGCGAAGCGCGAGACGGTCATCGTCGCGGATGTGAACCAGTTCCCCGGCCACATCGCCTGCGATCCGAACTCGAAGTCTGAAATCGTCGTCCCCGTCTTTGGACCGGACGGGGAGTTGATCGCGGTGCTCGACGTCGACTCCGACCAGCTCGACTCGTTCGATGAAGAGGATCAGCGCGGCCTGGAGAAAATCATCGCGCTCTTTCGGCAACTGTAGGGCCGCCGTTTCCGGCGGCCCCATAAATCGCTACGCCGGGACAGGTGCGTAGCGCGCGTCACCGAAGCCGAGCATCGGATAGAAGATGAACGGCAGCAGCAGCATGCCGATTGCGAATCCGACGCCTTTTCCGAAGTTCCGGGCGATCGACAGCAGCACCATGATGAAGACGACGACGTTCACGAACGGGATGAGCATCAGGATGAACCACCACAGCGGCTTTCCGGCGATCTCGAGGAGCACGATGAGGTTGTAGATCGGGATGATCGCGGCCCACCCCGGCTTGCCGGCCTTCGTGAAGATCTTCCACATCGAAGCGATCATGAGGACCGCAAACGCGACCCAGACGATGATGCCGACCATTCCGAGTCCGGCGCCGAGCGGCGAAACTCCGGTGGTAGTCGTTGATTCCTGTAACAACGCAAGCGTGAACAGAGGATTCATATCCTTCTCCTTCTTCTTTCCCAGTTTGTGGACGAGACCCGATGACAGTACACCGAACTCAGCTGCGAAGAACGTGACGGCTAACCAGTGATGACACTCAGCTCGCTCAGCAAGTCGCGAAGCGAGTGAAGGCGGACCGATTCCGGGTCAGCGATTAACGCACTGAGCGACGGCGTCTCGAATCCGGCGGCGGCAAGTTGCCTCGCAATCGGAATCGCTTCCTCGCGCAATACTTCGGGCGGATGCGGCAACTCCTCAACGCCGCCTTCGACGAACGTCTGGCGCTCGATCGCTTTCATCCGTTCGCGCAATTTCGATTGAAACACGCGGATCTGTTCGATGACCGCGGGATCGAGCGCCGTCGCCGCCGTGAGCGTATCGATGTCGCGTCGAAGCGTCCCGATGATCGGCGCGAGGCGGTCGGCATCCGACTGCGGCAATTCATCGACCGCGGCGCTCAGATCGTTGAACGCGAATTCGATATCGCTCGCCACCGACGCATTCACGCCATCGTGCCCGGCCGCGATCGCGTTCGCCAGAATGTTGATGCTCAGCCCGAGTTGCGGCGCGATTTCGCGATCGATGTCGCTCGCGGCGGCGCGCAGTTGGAACAGCGCCGCCTCGAGCATCACAACGTCAGTCATTCTTTGTTGAGGAACTTCGTCAAGCCGGTGAGGATGTCGATCGGCAGCGGGAAGACGATGGTGGTGTTCTTCTCGACGCCGATCTCCGTCAGCGTCTGCAGGTAGCGGAGCTGCAGCGCGGTCGGCTGCGTAGCCAGAACGTGCGCCGCATCCGCCAGTCTCTGCGACGCCGCGAACTCGCCCTCGGCGTGAATCAACTTCGCCCGCTTCTCGCGCTCGGCCTCGGCCTGCTTGGCCATCGCGCGCAGCATCGACTCCGGCAGATCGACCTGCTTGACCTCGACGTTCGCCACCTTCACGCCCCACGGCTCGGTGTGCTGATCGAGGATGGTCTGGATGCGCGCGTTGAGCGCGTCGCGATGCGCGAGCAATTCGTCGAGCTCCACTTCGCCGAGGACGGAGCGGAGCGTCGTCTGTGCAAACTGGGAGGTCTGGTAGCGGTAGTCGAACACTTCCACCACTGCGCGCCTCGGCTCGATCACGCGCAAGAAGACGACCGCGTTCACCTTCAGCGTGACGTTGTCCCGCGTGATGATGTCCTGCGGCGGCACTTCGAACGCTTCCTGCCGCAGCGAGACGCGCACGATGCGATCGATCGGCGCGAACACCAGAAAGATGCCCGGCCCTTTCGCCTCGGCGAGCAGACGGCCGAGGCGGAAGATCACGCCGCGTTCGTATTCGGGAAGGATCTTGATCGAGCTGAGAAGGTAGAGGCCGACGATGATGACGATGATGAGCAGACCGAGATTCATGGAACCCTCCGCGCGGACTCGTGGATTGTATGGCTACTCGGCAGGCTCGACCACGAGGTGCAGCCCATTCACGCTCGCCACACGCACGCGAGCCCCCTCGGCGATCGCGCCGGTGGCGATGGCGTTCCACAGCTCGCCGTGAACGAAGACTTTGCCGTCCGGCCCGAGCGGCGTGCTCGCGATTCCGATGAGTCCGACCATCCCTTCTTTGCCTGTGGCGATCTTTCCGTGTCGCGCTTTGAGAACGAGGGTGGTCAAAAAAACCGCGATCACTCCAATCGGAATGCTGACGGCGAACGCCGTGATGATGTTCACGCGCATCTGCGGGATCGGTCCGTCGACGAGAAACAGCGCGCCAATGACCATGCTCACGATCCCGCCGACGGCGAGGACGCCGTGCGACGCGAACTTCGCCTCAAGCGCGAACAGCGCGAATGCGACTAGCAGGAGTGCCAGCGAGGCAAAGCGCGTCGGCAGAAAATTCAGCGCGAAAAGCGCCAGCACGATGGCAATCACGCCGACCACGCCCGGAATGACGGCGCCGGGATGATTGAACTCCGCGAAAATCGCCAGCCCGCCGAGGACCAGCAGCAGGAAGGCGATGTTGGGATCCATCAGCGACGACATCAGCCGCTGCCGCACCGTCATCTCGATCGTGTTGATGTGCGCATTCGTTACGTGCAGCGTCACGTTCGAACCGTCATAGCGCTTGAACGTGCGGCCATCGATCGCGCGCAGAAGCGCCTGCTCGTTCGGCGCGATCACATCGATCAACTTCAGCTGCAGCGCTTCCTGTTCGGTGAATGACTTCGACTCGCGCACCGCGCTTTCGGCCACCGCCACATTGCGTCCGCGCTTGTTCGCGATCGTGCGCATGAAGGCGGCGGCATCGTTCTCCATCTTCACCTTCATGATCTCGTCCATCTTTTCGCCGAGGAGGACCGGGTGCGCGGCGCCGGTGTTCG
>JAXDIO010000284.1:0-5722 GCA_034663965.1 Thermoanaerobaculia bacterium
CGCGCGCTATGAACCAGATCAGCGATCGTTTGCGTGGCCTCGTGCAGTCCGACATCCGCCGCATGTCCCGCGAGTGCGAGCGCGTCGGCGGCATCAACCTCGGGCAGGGCATCTGCGACCTGCCCACGCTTCCGGAACTCGTCGACGGCGCCTGCGACGCCATCCGCGCGAACAAGGCGACGTACTCGAAGTTCGAAGGGATCGACATCCTTCGCGAACGCATCGCGCGAAAGGTCGAGCGTCACAACGGATTCACGGCCGACCCGGCGAAAGAGATCGTGGTCACGGTCGGATCGAGCGGCGGCTTCCTCGCTGCGGCCATGGCCACGCTGAACGTCGGCGACGAAGTGATCCTCTTCGAGCCGTACTACGGCTATCACCTCAACACATTCAAGGTCCTCGGCTTCGAGCCGAAATTCGTTCCGCTGCAAGCGCCCGACTGGACGATCGACTTCGACGTTCTTCGCGCGGCATTTACTCCGAAGACGAAAGCGATCGTGGTCTGTACGCCGTCAAATCCGTCCGGGAAAATGTTCGCGCGCGAGGAGCTGGAGAAGATCGGCGCGCTGTGCCGCGAATTCGGCACGTGGATTTTCACCGACGAGATTTACGAGTACATCGTCTACGACGGCCGCAAGCACCTGTCCGTCGCATCGATCCCGTCGTGCCGCGATCTGGCCATCACCATCAGCGGATTCTCGAAAACGTTTTCGATCACTGGCTGGCGCGTCGGCTACGTCATCGCCGACGAGCGCGTGGCCGGTCCGATCGGTCTGATGAACGACCTCTTCGCGATCTGCGCTCCCACTCCGCTGCAATGGGGCGTCGCGCGCGCGTTGGAAATCGGCGACGAGTACTACGCGAACATGGCCTCCGACTACCAGAAGAAACGCGACATGCTCGCCGACGCGCTTTCCGAGGCCGGCTTTACGCCGTCGATTCCGCAAGGCGCGTACTACATGCTCGCGCAGATTCCCGACGAGTTTCGCGACGACAAGGAAGCCGCGCAGGCGCTGCTGGAAACGACTCGCGTCGCGTCCGTGCCCGGTTCCGCGTTCTTCGTCTCCGAGGCTGGAAAAAGAATGCTGCGCTTCTGCTTCGCGAAGGATTTCGATTCGTTGGAAGAAGCGTGCAAGCGGCTGCGCGCATTCAAACCGGCGACTGTGTAAGACGACGTAGCGCTGGCGGCCCGCCGGCTGGACCGCCGCCGGCTCGGCGGCGCGTACCAAACGGCTGAACCGCCGGCGAGCCGCCAGCGGTCCAGCCGTCGAGCCGACGGCGCTACGATGGTTACTTCGAAGCCACAGTCGCCGTCACCACCACGATCAGCGCTTTGTCGCCCATCGTCGTCGTGCCGATGACCACCTTCTCGTTCTGACGGATCGATACCGGGGTCTCGAAGCCGACGGACTGATACTGAATCGGCTGGGCGCCGCCTACGTTGATCGGGACGCGCATGGAGAAGTCGAAGCTTTCGATATCGATCGACGGTTTCTCGCCGCCAGTCGGCGTGATCCGGCGCAGGCGATAGTTGTAGAGGATCGGCTGGCCTTCTTTCACCGTCATGCCGAGGAGCGTCGGCTCGGCCACGCCGGAGCCAGTGAGGCCGTTGCCCGGTTTCGTGCGCTGCACCGTCGCCGTCATGAGGCCGTAATGCGCGTAGCGAAGCGTCGACTCGAGTTGCTTGACGACCGGCGCCAGTTCGTCGGGAACGGTCGCGGCGCCGGGCAGCGGCGATTTCGAACCGATCAGAACGGAGATTTTCATCTCGATGTCCGGCGCATTCGCGACCGGCTGATCGAGCCGCGCGATCGCGCCCTCGATCGCGGCGACGTTCTCCGGAAAATCGCGCACGGTAATCGTGTGCATCTCGTTGTTGACACTGAGCGCGGAACCCTTGAAGCCGCTGCCGAGGAGCTTGACGGACGATGCGATCTCGCGGGCGTCGTGGTTGTGGACCTCGAAAACCTTGCTGCGGTACTCCCGATTGTTGTTGTACTCCTCGGCGGCCGGCGCGGGCGCTTTCTCCTGCGCCACCGCGGTCGCGGCGATGAACAGCGCGGCGATGATGATGGTGATCCGTTTCATGATTTGCCTCCTGATGTTGTCGATGGGGTCTGGCTCGCGATCCAGATGATGCGGACGTCGGGATCCGATGTCCGGAATTCAACGCGGATTTTCTCTTGGGGCGCGGCTGCGTACTCAGCGCGTGGGTGCGTCGCGCGGCGATGCCGAGGGAGAGGCGCGGCGACGCGTACGACCGGTGACGGAGCAATCGTCGCGACGGCAATGGGCGGCTTCGTCACAACAGGCTTCGTCGCGATCACCGGAGCCGCTGGCCGGCGTGCGACCCACGCAATTCCGATCGCGATCACGAGGGCCGCTGCGAACGCCAACCGCATCGCGATCGGAAAGAAACGCTTGCGCGTCGCGATCGTCGTCATCACGTTCCAGCGGATTTCCGCGAAGTCTTCTTCGCTCAACGGTTGATTTGATCGGAACTCGTTCATATTCATCGCGCACCTCCGCGCCAGGCTTCGATCCACACGCGCAGCTTCGCGCGCGCTTTGCTCACCTGCACTCGCACGGTCGCCGGCGAACTGCCCAGGATCGCCGCGACCTCCTCGGTCGATCGTTGTTCGACTTCGCGAAGGATCACAGCCAGCCGTTCTTTCGCCGGCAGCGCATCGATGGCGCGAGCAAGCAGTGCCGCGTCATCGCCGGCAGCGATCGTGTCGTCCGCGGCGCGGTGACTGCTCGCGATCGATAGCGCCTGATCGAACGGCGCGAAGATCCAGCGACGTCTGCGGCGCTTCTCGATGTCGCGGCAGACGTTGACCGCGATCCGAAAAAGCCAGCCGAAGAAGTCGAGCTTCTCGTCGAAGCGGCGCAGATGGCGGAAGACGCGCAGGAACGTCTCCTGCGTCGCTTCCTTCACCTCTTCGGCGTCGCCGAGGATGCGCCAGGCCAGAAGGGAAACGCGGCGTTCGGATGCGAGCATGATCTCCTCGAACGCCCGCTCGTCGCCGTCGCGCGCCGCGCGGATGATCGCGAGGAGCGCCGGCGACGTTGCCGAAGTCCGCGTCGCCGCGTCTACTCCATTCGTCAACAGCGCCTCGGCGGTCATCTTCGTGCGTTCTCAAACAACCTCTACTCGCCGGGCGAGGAGATCGTTTATTGGACGCGCACGAGATTGGGAGGTTCTCGCGACCGTAGTGCCGGCGGCTCGCCGGCTGGACCGCCACCGGCTCGGTGGCGCGTCGCGAACGCGTGGACTGCCGGCGAGCCGCCGGCGGTCCAGCCGCCGGGCCGGCGGCGCTACGTGTCGTTGCTACTTCTTCGCGTGCGCCGCGTCGAGTTCCGCGAGGACGTCTTCCGCGTGACGCTTCGTGTCGACCTTTTTCCAGATCTTCTTGATCCGGCCGTCCGGGCCGATCCAGAACGTCGTGCGCGCGACGCCCCAGTAGCGTTTGCCGTACATGTTCTTCTCTTTCCAGACCCCGTACATCTTCGCGACGTCGGCGGTCGGATCGGAGAGCAGCGGGAAATTCAGCTCGTACTTGCCGCGGAACTTGTCGTGGCTCTCGATCGAGTCGGCGGAAACGCCGAGGACCACCGCGTGCGCCTTGGAGATATCGGATTCGTGATCGCGGAAGTTGCAAGCCTCGGCGGTGCATCCCGGCGTGTCGTCCTTCGGATAGAAATAGAGGATCACGTCCTTGCCGCGATTCTCCTTCAACGTCATCTCTTTGCCGCGCGTCGACGGCAGCTTGAAATCGGGGGCCATGTCGCCGACTTTCGGCTCGTAGAAGTCCTGCATTTTTTGTCTCCAGTTCAGTTCATCCTGCGGCGAAGCGCGCAGGATTAGTTAACCCCTCCGCTTCCAAACAGCACCTTCTCGGCGACGAGAACCGCATTCAGTGCGGAGCTGCGGCGAAGATTATCGCAGACGGCCCAGACCCAGAAGCCGCCGCGGATGGACGCGTCGGCCCGCACTTCGGCGATGAGAACTGCATCCTTCCCTGCCGCGTCGATCGTGCCGAAGGCCTGGTCACCCTCAGCGAATTCGATGGCCGCATTCGCGCGCAACGTGGCCGTGATCCGCTCGATGTCAAACATCTCTTTCGTTTTGAGAAACAGCGAAAACGTGTGGCCGTGGAAGATCGTCCCCTGCGTGATCAGCAGCGCGAGTTGCGCATCGGGATCCGTGAGCGAGCGAATTTGAGACGTGATGAACTCCTCGTTCCGCTCCGCCGCGGGATAGAGATTGAAGGCGAGCTGACGGTCGAAGACTTCCTGCGGCACCGTCTGAATATTCAGGACGCTGATGGTCTGCTTCGCAAGTTCCTCGACGCCGAGCTGTTCGAATGTCGATGCCGGTTGCACGACCGTGCCAACACACGATTCGACGCGGCCGAGCATTTCGATCTGATGCAGGATCAGCGCGATTGGAATCGCCACCGGATGCGGTGAAACGAGCAGGCGATCGCCCGAGGTGATCTCCTCGAGGTTCACACCGGCGACTGCCAGTTTGCCTTCGATGGTCGACGGCTGTGAGAGATCGATCGCCACGAACTTGTCCTCGTCGTAGCGCTCGATCCATTCGCGATTCCCCTCGGCGGGACCGCAGAAGAAAACGATGTCGCAGTCTTCCAGTTCGTCGTCGGAAACCGGGAGGACGACGGCCGGCTCATCGCCGATCGCGGTCAGCGCTCCCGTCGCAGTTCCGGTGCTGTCCAGCAGCACGACTTTGTCGAAGGGAAAGGCACGCTCGCGGAGGATGGATTGGATTTCGGTACCGACCAGCGTGAGCGGATTGACGATGCCGAGGCGATAGCCGGCGGCGGATTTCGGATCGATCATTGCGGCGCGATTTGTAGCACGTCGTTCGCCTTGCGCGACGGAAACGCGATCGACCATAGCCGCAGCATCGGTCCGGATGCGAGGTACGAAATCGCGAAGAAAACGCCGGCTTGGCGCGGCCAGGCGAAGCCGATGGCGATGATCGCGGCAATGACCACGATGTACATCAGCGACCGGCCCTGGCGGAAATTGATCCCCTTCTGCGCGCGCCAGCGGATCGGCGACACCATCGCGAACGCCGTGCACGCGGTGAGCACGAGAATGACGAATGAGAAGCGGCGGTCGAGCACCGGCGCGGGCGCGTACCAGATCAGCGCCGCGATCGTCAGCGCGCCGGCTGGACTGGGCAAACCGACGAAGTAGCGGTAGTCCGTTTTCCCCGTCATCACGTTGAACCGCGCCAACCGCAACGACACGCTGACGAGGAAGAGAAACGCGATTCCGACGCCGAGTTTGCCAAGCGGATGCAGCCCCCACGCATACACCAGCACCGCCGGCGCGGTGCCGAAGGTGACGACGTCCGCGAGCGAGTCGTACTCCTTCCCGAACTCGCTCGTGGCGCCGAGCTGGCGCGCGATCATGCCGTCGAACGTATCGAAGATCGCTGCGATCAGCAGCGAAACGCAGGCAATCTCGAATGCGGCGATCGCGAGATCGGGACGTCCGGCGGTCATCGCTTCGCGCGCGCGCAAGCTGTTCACGATCGAACGGAAGCCGAAGAAAATGTTCAGAATCGTGAAAAGCGTCGGCACGATGTAGACGCCGCGGCGGAGATTCTTCCGGACGTCCGGCCGCTGCATCACTTCACTCCAAGCTCGGCCACGATGGTCAGGCCGACCTTCACCTTGTCGCGCATGCC
>JAXDIO010000288.1:0-43408 GCA_034663965.1 Thermoanaerobaculia bacterium
TCGTGGTTCGCGTCGGGAACGCTGACGGTGAGGCTGTCGCCGAAGGCCACGCCGAGGAAGTTGATGCGCGTGTCGGGGAGCGCGAGGAGGCCCGGGACGTAGGTCGGATCGCCCGAGGCGTTGTTGATGACGCTGCCGTAGGCGACCGCGCGGCCACTCGTCACGTTGGCGTGCACGGTGTCGTTGTCCTGCGATCCGATGTTGAAGAGTGCCGAGATGCCGAACGCGGGCTGGTTGTACTGCGCCTGCGTTCCGGCGGGGTACGAAATCTCCTTCGACGCGGCAATGGTGCCGTCGGCGCGCACGAGGTCCCACTGAATCGTCGACGCGCTGTCGGCATAGACGCCGAAGTTGAAGCGCGCGGTGGTGGTGGATGACGGACCGCTGAGGACGATCGTGCTGCCGGCGTCGGGGAGTGTGGACTGATCGACGGCGGGGATGTCCTGGCCGAACTCACCGGACGCCGACTTGTTGAACGTGCGCGAGCTGACGGTCAGCTTGTGCGCGAAGGCGCTGTCGAACGCGATTTCGATCGCGCCGGTTGCGGCCATGCGGCCGAAGCGGCTGGCCACGACGTCGCCGATGGCCACGGTCGCGCGCGGCGCGACGGTGACGCTCGACGTGCCGGCTGCGCCGAGGGCGTCGTGGAAAGTGAGCGTGGCGGCGATCGCGTTGGCGCTCAGGTTGTGGAGGGTGAGCTCCGTCTGCCAGTGACTGTCGTTCGCGCCCGGACCGGTGCCGGATGCGGGGATGACGAGCGTGGTGGCGCCTGCGGCGAGCGGAAGAAGTGCTGCGAGGACTGTTGCGAGTATGCGTGTGATTTTCATTTCAGGTTTCTCCTTCGTTGTGTTGCCCGGTGATACGCGGACACGAAAAAGAATGTCTAGAAATTTATGCGATCACAGCATGTAAATAGAGTCTGCTAAATAGACACGAAAACCGCACACGCGTAGCCGCGCCGTGCGGCCGCAATCGTGTGCGTTTGGCGTCGTAGATACGAGGGTGACGCGGAGAACGTTGGGTGTGGGGAGTGGGGTGTAGGGCGTGGGGGGTAGGAGATTCGACCGAACGGGCGACTTACGACTTCGCGCCGTTCCCTGATCTCCTACACCTCACACCCAACCCCCTACTCCCCACCCGTCGATATACTCCGCCGCCATGCCCATTCCGCTTCTCGATCTGAAACAGCAGTACGCAACGATTCGCGACGACGTGCTTCGCGTGACGAACGAGGTCTATGAGTCGCAGTACTTCATCCTCGGGCCGCGCGTCGATGCGTTTGAGCGCGACTTTGCCGCGTATTGCCAGAGCAAGTACGCGGTCGGACTTTCGTCGGGCACCGACGCGCTGCTCATCGCGCTGATGGTGCTCGGTGTCGGACCCGGCGATGAGGTCATCGTCCCCGCCTATTCGTTCTTCGCCACGGCCGGCGTAGTCGATCGCCTCGGCGCGACGCCGGTGTTCGTCGACATCGATCTGGCCGATTACAACATCGATCCGAAGCAGATCGAGTCGCGCATCACCTCGTGCACGAAGGCGATCATGCCGGTGCATCTGTACGGCCAGTGTGCGGCGATGGATGAAATCAACCGCATCGCCACGAAACACAATCTGGCGGTGGTCGAGGATGCCGCGCAGGCGGTCGGCGCGGAGTACGACGGGCGGCGCGCGGGCGTGCTCGGCACGATCGCCGCGTTTTCGTTTTTCCCATCCAAGAACCTCGGCGCGTTCGGCGACGCAGGTGCGGTGACGTGCGAGGACGAGGCGACGTACGAGAAGCTGATCGACTTCCGCGTACACGGGATGCGGCCGAAGTATTACCACCGCTACGTCGGCGGCAACTTCCGCATCGACGCGCTGCAGGCGGCCATCCTTCACATCAAGCTGCCGCATCTCGATGGCTGGTCGGAAGGACGGCGGCGCAATGCTGCGATCTACGCGGAACTTTTTGCGGACGCCAATCTCGGCGATCGCATCGTGCTGCCGCGCGAGCTGCCGAAACGGCGTCACATCTACAACCAGTACATCGTTCGCTTTGCTGATCGTGCCGCGCGCGATCGCGTGCTCAATCATCTGAAGAGCGCCGGAATCGGATGCGAGGTTTACTACCCGCTAACGCTGCCGCAACAAGAGTGCTTCACGGACGTTCCGTCGGCGAGCGAGCACTTCCCGCACTCCGACACCGCCGCAGCGACGACGCTGGCCATCCCGATTTTTCCGGAGCTGACGAAGGATCAGATGGCCGAGGTGGTGCGGGAGATAGCTGTTAGCTGTTAGCTCTTAGCTCTTAGGATGACCGACACTGCATCCTGACACTCCCGACAGCCGACAGCCGACAGGCGGAACACCCTCAAGAGCTAACAGCTAAGAGCTAAGAGCTAATGATCCCCATCCGCCACACCCTCCCTCCGCGCACGACACCGATCGTCAATCGCGCGCTCGTCATTGCGAACGGGATCGTGTTTCTAACGCAGATCTTTCTGGGTGACCGGACTGAATCGATCATCAATCTCTTCGGATTCATCCCCGCGCGGCTGACGAATCCGGCGGCGTACGGCTACTCGATCTTCGAAGTGAGCGTCACGCTGATTACATCGCTCTTTCTGCACGGCGGATTCGTGCATCTCATCGGCAACATGATTTATCTCTGGGTGTTCGGCGGCGCGGTCGAGGATGCGCTCGGGCACACGCGTTACGCGATTTTCTTCGTCGTCTGCGGCGCGATCGGGAGCCTCACGCACACGCTGCTCTTTCCGCATTCCACCGTGCCGTCGATCGGCGCCTCGGGGAGCATCGCCGGAATCCTCGGCGCGTTCCTGGTGCTGCGGCCGAAGGCGCGCATTGTCACGCTGCTGCCGCTGGTCGTCTACTGGGCGATGATCGAACTGCGCGCCGTCATCTTTCTGCCGATCTGGTTCGCCATGCAGTTCTTCAACGGCTTCCTCTCGATTGCGGCTGCGCATCGGACGCAGGAAGTGGCCGGCATCGCGTGGTGGGCGCACGTCGGCGGATTCATTTTCGGCGCCGTCGTCGGCTTGATCGCCCGCCTAGGGCAGCGCGAACGTGTGACACCATATGCCGCCGAAACGGAGGACGTTTGAACAAGGGAATCATTCTGGCGGGCGGCTCGGGCACGCGGCTGTATCCGATGACGTCGGCCATGTCGAAGCAGCTCCTGCCGGTTTACGACAAACCGATGATTTATTACCCGCTGACGACGCTGATGCTGGCCGGCATCACCGAGTTTCTGATCATCACCACGCCCGAGGATCAGGCCAGTTTTCAGAAACTGCTCGGCAGCGGATCGCAGTGGGGAATCAAGATCAAGTACGCCGCGCAACCGGATCCGGGCGGACTGGCGCAAGCCTTTCTGATCGGACGCGACTTCGTGGCCGGCGAGCCGAGTTGTCTGATCCTCGGCGACAACATCTTCTATGGACACGGTCTGCCGGATTCGCTGCGCCGCGCCGCGGCGGGCGAGAGCGGCGCGACCGTTTTCGCGTATCGCGTTCCCGATCCGGAGCGTTACGGCGTGGCCGAGTTCGATGAACGCGGACGCGCCATCAGCATCGAAGAGAAGCCGGAGAAGCCGCGCTCCAACTTCGCCGTTACCGGACTCTATTTTTATGACGAGCGGGTCTGCGATTTCGCCGCGAACCTCAAGCCCTCGGCGCGCGGAGAGCTGGAGATTACCGATCTCAATCGCGTCTATCTGCAGATTGGCGAATTGCGCGTCGAGCAACTCGGGCGTGGGTTTGCGTGGTTCGACACCGGTACGCAGGAGTCGCTGCTGCAGGCGGCGAACTACGTCGAGACGATCGAGTTGCGGCAAGGGTTGAAGATTGCGTGCCCCGAGGAGGTCGCGTACCACCTCGGGTTGATCGATGCGCAGCAGTTGCGCGACCTGGCCACGCATCTGGCGCGCAGCACGTACGGCAAGTACCTGCTCGATCTTCTCGACGAACAGGCCCAGCGCGCCACGCGCGCGGCGACGGCGTCATGAAGCACGTCGTCGTCACCGGCGGCGCGGGCTTCATCGGCTCGAACATCGCCGACGCGTATCTCGCGCGCGGATGGTTCGTCACCATCATCGACAACCTCTCGACCGGCAAACGGCGCAATGTCGATCCGCGCGCGGCGTTGCACGAGATCGATATTCGCGATGCCGCGGCGGGCGATCTGATTCGTGCGCTGAAGCCGGACGTCATCAGTCATCACGCCGCGCAGATGGATGTTCGCAAGTCGGTGGCGGATCCCGCGGCCGATGCCGACGTCAACGTGATCGGCACGCTGCGTCTCCTCGAGGCCGCGGTCGATGCGGCGGTCAAGCGCGTCATCTTCGCCTCGACCGGCGGCGCGATTTACGGCGAGCCGGTGGAGGTGCCGCAGACGGAGTCCCATCCGCTGAATCCGCTCTCGCCGTACGGCTGCGCAAAGCTTTCGGTCGAGCGGTATCTGAACTACTACCGCGTCGTGCGCGGACTTTCCTCGGTCGCGCTGCGATACGCGAATGTTTACGGCCCGCGGCAGAACGCGCATGGCGAGGCGGGCGTCGTGGCGATTTTCGCGGCGAAGCTGCTCGACAACCAGCAGGCCACGATCAACGGAAGCGGCGAACAGACGCGCGACTTTGTCTACGTCGACGACGTCGTTGCTGCGAACCTCGCTGCCTCGGACGCCGAATGGCAAGGCGAGTACAACGTCGGAACCGGCGTCGAGACGACGATCAACGAGTTGTACGACTCGCTGGCGTCGATCGCCGGCGTCGACACGCCGGCCGTGCATGCTCCGGCGAAAGAAGGGGAGCAGCTTCGCAGCGTGCTCGATGGCAGCCGTCTGCGCACTCTCGCGAAACTGCCGGAGCGGAAAGCATTGTCCGAGGGGCTGAAGCAGACCTTCGAATGGTTCGCTGCGGAGCGCGCGCGATGATCATCACCCGCAGCCCGCTACGCGTCAGCCTCGGCGGCGGCGGAACGGATCTGCCGTCGTACTACGAAAAATTCGGCGGCTTTCTGATCGCCGCGGCCATCGATCGCTACGTCTACGTCACCATCAATCGTCCGTTCGGCGCCGGCATCCGGCTCAAGTACTCCGACATCGAAAACGTCGACACCGTCGATGAAGTGCGCCATCCCATTCTTCGGGAAGCGCTGCGGATGATGAACCTGCGTACGCCGCAGATCGAGATCACCACGCTCGCCGAAATCCCCTCGGGGACTGGACTCGGATCGTCGGGCAGTTTCACCACCGCGCTCGTCAAGGCGCTGTACGCGCATCGACGGCGCCTCCTGCATTCGAGTGAAGTGGCGCGGCTGGCGTGCGAGATCGAGATCGAGCGGCTGCACGAGCCGGTCGGCAAACAGGATCAATACATCGCCGCGTACGGCGGCGTGACCTGTTTCGATTTCCATCCCGACGGATCGGTCTCCGCGCGGCCGCTGACGCTGGCGATGGATACGATGTTCGAGCTCGAGGACAACCTCCTCCTTTTCTTCACCGGCTTTTCGCGAAGCGCGGGCAGTCTGCTGAAAGATCAGAAGGCGCGCTCGGAAGCCGACGACGCCGAGATGATCGAAAACCTCCACTATGTCAAAGACCTCGGATACCGCAGTCAGGCCGCGTTGGAAGCGGGGCGCTGCGCGGAGTTCGGCGAGTTGATGCACGAGCATTGGGAGCACAAGAAGCGGCGCTCGCACGGCATGAGCAATCCGAAGATCGACGAGTGGTACGAGCTCGGACGTCGCAACGGCGCCATCGGCGGCAAGCTGGTCGGCGCGGGCGGCGGCGGGTTTCTGCTGTTCTACGCCGAGGATCGCAAATCGCTGCGGCGCGCGATGACGGATGCAGGGCTGGAGGAAGTGCGGTTCCGGTTCGACTTCGAGGGGACTAAGGTGTTGATGTCGTAAATCGGGAGTCGGGGGTAGGGAGTCGGGGGTAGGAGAGAGTTGAGTCATGCCTCTACGACCCCCAACTCCCGACTCCCGACTCCCGTCGCAGTTACAATGCGCCCCGCCCGATGAGCTACACCGAAGACCATCTCCGCGAAGCATCCGCGATCATCGACAAACTCGATGCGGATGCGATCGAGCGGACCGCCGTTCTGCTCAGCGAACTTCGTGAACGCCGCGGCCGGCTTTTTCTCCTCGGCGTCGGCGGCAGTGCGGCGAATTGCTCGCATGCCGTCAATGACTTCCGCAAAATCTGCGGCATCGAAGCGTATGCGCCGACCGACAACGTCAGCGAGCTGACGGCGCGAACCAATGACGAAGGATGGGCGTCCGTTTTCATCGAATGGCTGAAGGTCAGCCGGCTCACTCCGTCGGACATGCTTTTCATCTTTTCGGTTGGCGGCGGAAATCGCGAGAAGAACGTCAGCCCGAACCTTGTTGCGGCGCTGGAATACGGAAAAGAGGTCGGGGCGAAAATCTGCGGCATCGTCGGCCGCGACGGAGGCTATACGGCGACAGTCGCCGACGCCTGCGTCATCATCCCCACCGTCAATCCGCAGAACGTCACGCCGCACACGGAAGCGTTTCAGGCCGTCGTGTGGCATTTGCTGGTCTCGCATCCAGCGCTGAAAGTTTCCGAGACGAAGTGGGAATCGACCAAGTGATGAAAGCCGTGTTTCTCGATCGCGACGGAGTCATCAATCGCGCTGTTGTGCGCGATGGAAAGCCGCATCCGCCCGACACGCTCGACGACCTCGAAGTGCTGCCCGGAGTTCCGAATGCGTTGCACAAACTTCGCGGCGCGGGCTTTCGGCTGATCGTGGTCACGAATCAGCCGGACGTCGCGCGCGGGACGCAGACGCGCGAAACGATTGAAGCGATGCATGTGCGTCTCATGTCGGAGCTGCCGGTTGACGACGTTGTGACCTGCTACCACGACGACGGCGACGCCTGCGACTGCCGCAAGCCAAAGGCCGGCGCGCTCATCGACGCCGCGCAACGACACGGCCTCCAACTCCATCGCTCCTTCATGGTGGGCGACCGCTGGCGCGACATCGAAGCAGGCCAGCGCGCCGGCTGCCGTTGCCTTTTCGTCGATCATGGCTACGCCGAGCAGCAGCCGGTTGGATCGTTCGTGCGCGTGCCGTCGCTCGCGGCTGCCGCCGATTGGATAATCGAGAATCAGTGATGACACGACTGGAAGATCTCAACGTCAAAATCTTCGCCGACGGCGCCGATAAGGCCGGCATGCTGGAGATGTACGCGAAGCCGTACATCAAAGGCTTCACCACCAATCCGACGCTGATGCACAAGGTTGGGCTGACCGACTATCGCGCCTTCGCCCGCGACATCGTCAGTGTCATTCCCGACCGCCCGATCTCCTTCGAAGTTTTCTCCGACGAGTTCGACGAGATGGAGCGGCAGGCGCGCGAGATCGCCACGTGGGGCGACAACGTCTACGTGAAAATCCCGGTGACCAACACGCGCCGCGAGCCTGCCTACGATCTCGTCCGCCGGCTCGCGAATGAAGGCGTCAAGCTGAACATCACCGCGATCATGACCATCGATCAGGTGCGCAACGTCGTCGACGCGGTGAAGGACGGCGCGCCGTCGTGCGTCTCCGTCTTCGCCGGACGCATCGCCGATACCGGCCGCGATCCTGTTCCGATCATGACCGAGTGCGTCGACATCCTGAAGGCCGCGCCGCAGTCGGAACTGATCTGGGCCAGTCCGCGCGAGCTGCTGAACATCATCCAGGCCGACGCCATCGGCTGCCACATCATCACCGTCACCAACGACATCCTCAAGAAGCTGCCGCTGATCGGGAAAGACCTCGCCGACTACTCGCTCGACACCGTGAAGATGTTCTTCGACGACGGGCGGAAGGCTGGGTTCACGCTTTGATTTTCGTCACGGGCGCGGCCGGCTTCATCGGCTTTCATGTGTCGAAGCGGCTGCTCGAGCGCGGCGAAGACGTCGTCGGAATCGACAACCTCAACGACTACTACGACGTCTTGCTTAAGGAAGCGCGGCTTCGCCTGCTGGAGGCGGAGCCCGGCTTCCGTTTTGAACGCGCCGACGTCGCCGACTCCGAAGTAATTGCGGCGCTGTTCAAAGAATATAAGCCGTCCCGCATCGTTCATCTCGCCGCGCAGGCAGGCGTCCGCTATTCGCTCACGCATCCGCACGCGTACACGCAAAGCAACATCACGGGATTTCTCAACATCCTGGAGGGATGCCGACACAACGCTGTTGAGCACCTCGTGTATGCGTCATCGAGCTCAGTATACGGAGCGAACACGCGGCAGCCATTCTCGGAGCATCAGAACGTCGATCACCCGGTGTCCCTTTACGCCGCGACGAAGAAGGCGAACGAGTTGATGGCGCACACGTACGCGCACCTATACGCACTTCCCTGCACCGGTCTGCGTTTTTTTACTGTTTACGGGCCGTGGGGCAGGCCGGATATGGCTCTGTTCAAGTTCACGCGCAGCATGCTGGCCGGCGAACCGATCGACGTCTACAACGAGGGTCAGATGATCCGCGACTTCACTTACATCGACGACATCGTCGAAGGCGTCGTGCGGGCGCTCGACAGCGTGGCCGCTCCCGATCCATCGTGGCGCAGCGATCGTCCCGATCCCGCTCGCAGTTATGCGCCGTATCGAATCTTCAACATTGGGAACAATCAGCCGGTCCTGCTCCTCGACTGTATTGCCATGCTCGAAGAGTGCCTCGGCCGCACGGCCGCGAAAAACCTGCTGCCGATGCAGCCGGGCGACGTGCCATCGACGATGGCCGACGTGACCGAACTGGAGCAGGCGACCGGATTTCGGCCTCGTACCACGCTACGCGACGGGATTTCGCGCTTTGTGGAGTGGTACCGCGGCTACTACGGCGTAGGACGGCGAGAAACACTCAAAATCTGAAGTAGATGAACGGGCTGGTAGTTCGTGCTCCGAAGAAGTAAATCGTCAGGATGATCGCCGTCAGCGTAAACGCGCCCCGTATCGATCGCCATCGGAAAACGAGCTGCGGCCCGGATATGGGATTAACGAATCGTTCGGCGTCGATCACGGCAAGGAATCGCTGCGGACGCCCGCGGGCGAGAAGCACGCCGGCAACGTGTCCGCCGGCCGCGAGCAGCATCGAAGACGCGAGAACTGCCGGATACCAGACCGCACGGCCGGAGCCGAGGCCGAAGAGAGTAGAGAACATGCTCATGGTTTTGCTCCATGTCGTTTCCCGGAATGGCACCCAACAGAGGACAGTAAACAGCATGGTCAGCGGAGTGGCGATGCCGCGCGGCATTCGCGAGCCGGGGAATGCCCTTCCACAGGCGCGATGAAGGACCAGCGCTGCGCCATGCAGAAATCCCCATAAGACGAAGTTCCAGCTCGCGCCGTGCCACAAGCCGCCGAGTAGCATCGTCGTCATCAGATTGACATAGGTTCGCGACGTTCCTTTGCGATTTCCGCCGAGCGGAACGTAGAGATAATCGCGCAGCCACATGCTGAGCGTTATATGCCAGCGTCGCCAGAAATCGGCGACATTGGCGGCGAGATACGGCATCCGGAAATTCTCCGGAAGATCATAGCCGATCATCTGTGCCGTCCCGATAGCCATATCGGAGTATCCGGAGAAATCACAATAGATCTGCAATGCATAGGCGATAAGACCGCACCATGCGTCAAAGCAACTCCACATGGCAGGCGAGGCAAAGACGGCGTCAGCGACGACAGCACAGTGATCGGCGATGAGCAGCTTCTTGCCGAGGCCGACGACGAAGAGAGATCCGCCGCTGCGTAGACGTGCGGCCGTCGGGCCGGCCTCGCGGCCGAGCTGAGGAAGAAAAAGCGACGCCCGAACGATAGGGCCTGCGATCAGATCCGGAAAAAAGGTCACGAACATCGCGTATTCGATGATGGAATCGACGGGCTTGATGTTCCGCCGGAACACGTCGACCGTGTAGCTCATCGACTTGAACGTATAAAAACTGATTCCGGCGGGCAGGAAGACGCGGAGCAGCGGCAGTTGCAAGCCGATGAGTTTCAGCAGCGCGTTCGCATTGTCGAGGAAGAAGCCCGCATATTTGAAATAGGCGAGTAATGCGACATTCGTAACGAGGCTGACGGCGAGCCATTGCTTCCGCCGGCGCTCATCATCGATCGCGCTGATCCGCGCGCCACAGTAGAAATCAATTCCACTGATCAGCAGCAGGAGGACCAGATAACGGTAGTCCCACGCCGCATAGAAGAGGCACGACGCGATGCAAAGGCCAGTTTTCTTCTTGCGCAGTGGAAGACGGAGCGCAAGAAACGCGAGGACGAGAGCGAGAAAAATGAAGAACCGCAGACTAGAAAAGACCACGCGCGCGCAGCCTTTCCATCTCGGATTTGAGAAGCAAGGCGGCAGCGGCGTGGCCGCAGGCGTTCAGATGTCCCTCGCCGAAACTGCTGTTGGGAAATCCAAAGGGCGCGTCGCCGCGGTTTCGGAAACCGTCGAAAACGGTTCGCATATTGATACAGCTCAATGAACGATTTCGGCATTCGCAGGTGAATGCGTCCTCGACGCGCGACGGCGGCTCAAAAAAATTTGGCACAAAGAAGAACGTAAGGCGATCGCTGTAAGCGTTCCGTAAACGCGCCATTTCCGCAGCCACCGGCCAGTTCCTTTGTAAGTCCGCGGCCGCCGGATGGATCGTTTCGTCGGCGGCGCGAAATAGCGGCGGCATCCTTGCGCTGGCTGCGTACTCTTGCACACGCCTTACCGCGAAGTTGGCGAAGGCCGACCAGCGCCGGATCCCTAGGAGCTTGCTTAATCGTCCGTCCGCGTCGAACAGGACCACGTGGGGATTGAGGCCGCCGTCGAAATGTGTTTTCCCCGGATTGAACGCGTCCTCGGCAAGGTCCGGCGGCGCGAGCTCGACCACGGTCCAGTCAGGGCGATGACGAGCGCGGTATTCGGCAGCGTAGACGACGTAGTCGGCGGCCGAATGCCCTGACTGGCCGATATTAAGTGCGTTGACAGCTGACATCCTGCCGCTGAACGCCTCGTCGTCGTTCACCTGAAGCGCTTCGGTAATGGAGTCGCCGACGAAGAGGACGCACGGTGCATTCGCAGCGGCGGGCGCGTGGGAACGCGTTTCATCATCACGCCAGTGACTGACGCCCCATCCTTCGCCGAGGCGATGAATGACTGTCGTCGAGCGCCACATCCAGCCGACCTGCGGATCGAGCGTGACGCGGCCGAATGTCAGTTGACGCAGCACCACCTCGAAGACGACAACCGCGAGGAGGACGCCGGAGGATGTACGCCACGAAAGCATCGGCCGCCAGTGTACCGCATTCCGTATTTAAGGCAGAACCTACGCCGGCACCGAGTTGTTATGATGCTGGTCGCAAACCGGCAGCGGCCGGCAAACTCAACAACCGGATCTCAATGACGACCACCACCACACCGCAAATCATCGATATACTTCTCGAAGCCGTCCGCACGCGCACCGCCGTTGTCGGCGTGATCGGACTCGGCTACGTCGGCCTTCCCCTCGTGCTGCTGTTCGAAGAGGAAGGTTTTCCGGTCATCGGCTTCGACGTCGATTCCAACAAGACCTCCGCGCTCAACCGCGGTGAGTCGTACATCAAGCACATCGGCGTCGATCGCATCAGCAAAGCCTTCAGCACTGACCGCGTCATCGCCACCACGAACTTCGACCGGCTCGCCGAATGCGACGCCGTCATCATCTGTGTCCCGACGCCGCTCGGCGTTCATCGCGAGCCCGATCTGAAGTACATCCGCATGACCGCTGAGGCGATTGCGGAGAGGATCCGGCCGGGGCAGTTGATCGTGCTGGAGTCGACCACGTATCCCGGCACTACCCGCGAAGAGCTGCTCACGCGATTCGAGAAAAAAGGGGTCGTCTGCGGGCGCGACTACTTCCTCGCGTTCTCGCCCGAGCGCGAAGATCCGGGCAATGAGCACTTCAACACGCGCACGATTCCGAAGATCGTCGGAGCCATCGACGCGCCGTCGCTCACCGCTGCTGAAGCGTTGTACGCGTCGGTCATCGATCGCGTGGTCACTGTCTCCAGCGCGGAAGTGGCGGAGTCGGCCAAGCTGCTGGAGAACATCTTCCGCGCCGTCAACATCGCGCTCGTCAACGAGATGAAAGTCGTTTTCGACCGCATGGGCATCGACGTCTGGGAAGTCATCGACGCCGCCAAGACCAAGCCGTTCGGCTTCATGCCGTTCTATCCGGGCCCGGGTCTCGGTGGCCATTGCATTCCGCTCGATCCCTTCTACCTGACATGGAAGGCTGCGGAGTACGGCACGTGGGCGCGTTTCATCGAGCTGGCCGGCGAGATCAACACATCTATGCCGCGCTACGTCATCGATCGCACCACCGAGGCCGTGAACCAGAGTGGCAAGAGCATCGTTGGCGCGAAGGTGCTCGTGCTCGGACTCTCCTACAAAGCCGACATCGACGACGATCGCGAGTCGCCGTCGTTCGAATTGATCGAACTGCTGCAGCAGCGCGGTGCGATCGTCGCGTACTGCGATCCCTTCGTTCCCGTTGCGCGGCGCGGACGCAAGCACGATATCCACCTCAGCTCCGTGCCGTGCACGCCGGAAGAATTCGCGAAGTACGATGCGGTGCTGATCTCGACTGCGCATTCGCAATTCGCCGATCCGAAGCTCTACGCGTCGGCGAAGCTGGTCATCGACACGCGCAACGTCGTTCCGCGCGATGCCGGCATCAACGTCGTCCGGGCCTGAGATGCCGAAAACCGCGCTCATCACCGGCATCACAGGACAGGACGGCTCGTACCTCGCCGAGTTGCTCATCACGAAGGACTACGTCGTGCACGGCATCGTGCGCCGCTCGTCGTCGTTCAACACCGGCCGCATCGACGCGATTTACCAGGACCCGCACGAGCAGGGCCGGCAACTCATCCTTCACTACGGCGATCTCAATGACAGCTCGTCGCTCAACCGCATCCTGCGCATCGTCAATCCGGACGAGATCTACAACCTCGGCGCGCAAAGTCACGTCAAGGTTTCGTTCGACACGCCTGAGTACACCGGCGAGGTGACCGGGCTCGGTGCCGCGCGGCTGCTCGAAGCGATCCGCGAGTTGCAGATCCGGCCGCGGATTTATCAGGCCTCGTCGTCCGAGATGTTCGGCAAGGTCGCCGAGTCGCCGCAGAACGAACAGACGCCGTTCTATCCGCGCAGTCCATATGGCGCGGCAAAGTTGTACGCGTATTGGATGACGGTGAACTACCGCGAGGCGTACGGTCTCTTCGCCGTCAACGGCATTCTCTTCAATCATGAGTCGCCGCGGCGCGGAGAAACGTTTGTGTCGCGCAAAGTGACGCGCGCGGTCAGCCGCATCAAGCTCGGCTTGCAGGATCGCCTCTACCTCGGCAACCTCGACGCGCGGCGCGACTGGGGTTACGCGAAAGATTACGTCGAGGCGATGTGGCTGATGCTGCAATGCGATGAGCCGGACGATTTCGTCATCGCCACCGGCGAGACGCACACCGTCCGCGAGCTCTGCGACCGCGCCTTCGCTCGTACGGGCGTCGAGCTGGCGTGGGAAGGAAGCGGCGTCGACGAACGCGGCATCGACAAAGCGACGGGGAACGTTCGTGTCGAAATCGATCCGCGCTACTTTCGTCCGACCGAGGTCGAACTGCTCCTCGGCGACGCCAGCAAGGCGAAGAAGAAGCTCGGCTGGTCGCCGAGCACGGCGTTTGGGGAACTGGTCGATCTGATGGTTGACGCCGATCTGGAACTGGCAGCCACCGAGGCGCGCCTCGGCGCGAAGTGACGATGGCCACTTTCTGGAACGATCGCCGAATTCTGCTCACCGGCGGCGGCGGCTTCCTCGGCGGATTCATCGCCGCGGAGTTGCGGCAGCGCAATCCGGCCGCGCTGTTCATGCCGCGCGCGACGGAGCTCGACCTTCGCGACGCGGTCGCCGTTCGCGACTACCTCGGCGAGCATCGTCCGAATCTCGTCATCCACGCCGCGGCGGTTGTCGGCGGCATCGGCGCGAATCGTTCGCATCCCGGACGTTTTTTCTACGACAACGCGGTCATGGGATTGCATCTCATCGAAGAGTCGCGCCTCGCCGGCGTCGAGAAGTTCGTCTGCCTCGGCACCATCTGCGCGTACCCGAAACACACACCGATTCCGTTCCGCGAGGAAGAGCTGTGGAATGGGTACCCCGAGGAGACGAACGCGCCGTATGGACTGGCAAAGAAAATGTTGCTCGTGCAACTGCAGGCGTACCGGCAGGAGTACGACTTCAACGGCATCTTCCTCCTGCCGGTGAATCTGTACGGTCCGCGGGACAACTTCGACCTTGAGACCAGCCATGTCATCCCGGCCATGATCCGCAAGTTCATCGAGGCGCGCGAACGGGGAGAGCAGCAGGTTGTGCTGTGGGGCGACGGCTCCCCGACGCGCGAGTTTCTCTACGTCGAAGACGCCGCGAAGGCCGTCGTCATCGCCGCCGAAACGTACGACAAATGTGATCCCGTGAACGTTGGCAGCGGCGAAGAGATCTCCATTCGCGATCTGGCGCACACGATCGCGGAGAAGGTTGGATTCCGCGGCGAAATCGTCTGGGACGCGACGAAGCCGAATGGACAGCCGCGGCGCAAGCTCGACGTCTCGCGCGCCGCCGCCGAGTTCGGTTTTCGCGCCACGACGTCGATGAAAGAGGGAATGGCAAAGACGATCGCGTGGTACGAGGCGAATCGTTGATGGGCCGCAATGTCGATGATGCCGTCGTGGACGGTTTCGGCGATGAATGGAGCCGATTCGATCAAAGCGCGGTCCCGGAACTCGAGACGCAGCAGCGTTTCGAAGAGTACTTCGGCATCTTTCCATGGAACGAGCTGCCCGCGGGAGCGGTCGGACTGGACCTCGGTTGTGGCAGCGGGCGCTGGGCGCGGCTCGTCGCGCCGCGTGTCGGGCGCCTCCTCTGCTTCGACGCCAGCAAGGCCGCGGCAGACGTCGCCAGGCGAATGCTTGCAGGCGTGGAGAATGCGGAAGTCGCGGTTGCCGCGATCGACGAATTGCCAGTGCCGGACGCCAGCGCCGATTTTGCGTACTCGCTCGGCGTGCTGCACCACATTCCGGATACCGTCGCGGCGTTGCGCGCATGCGTCCGGAAGCTACGTCCCGGCGCTCCGTTTCTTGTCTACCTCTACTATCGATTCGACAACCGGCCGGCGTGGTACCGGCGGCTGTGGCAACTCACCGAGGTCATTCGTTTCGTCGTTTCGCGCTCTCCGAAGCCGATTCGATATGCCGTCAGCCAGTTTTTCGCAGCCACGGTGTATTGGCCGCTTTCGCGGCTCGCCAGCCTTGCGGATCGCGTGGGGTTGCGGGGCGAGTCATTCCCGCTGGCCTACTATCGCAAGCGGTCGTACTACATGCTGCGCACGGACGCACTCGATCGTTTCGGAACGCGGCTGGAGCAGCGTTTCACGCGCGTCGAGATCGAAGCGATGATGCGCGAGGCCGGATTGACCGACATCATCTTCAGTCCGCGCGCGCCGTTCTGGGTCGCGATGGGGCGCCGGCAGGCGCTCGCATGAAGTGAATCAACGTCTATCATTCCGGTCATGTGCGGCATCGCGGGAATCTGGAGACGGCGCGGCGGAAACGCCGGCGAAACGGCGCAGCGGATGTCATCCCGTCTCGTCCATCGTGGGCCTGACGACGCCGGGGTCTGGCACGATCCGGCTACCGGCGTAGCTCTCGGCTTCCGGCGTCTTTCGATCATCGACACCAGTCCGGCCGGCCATCAGCCGATGCAGTCGGCGAGCGGCCGCTACACGATGGTGTTCAACGGCGAGGCCTATAACTACGAGTCGATCCGGCGTGAGTTGATCGATAGCGGCAACGCGCCGGCATGGCGCGGCCACTCCGACACCGAGGTGCTGCTGGCGGCGTTTGAAGCCTGGGGCCTCGAAGCCGCGGTGCAGCGGTTTGTGGGCATGTTCGCGTTCGCATTGTGGGACGGTCTCGAACGGAAGCTGCACCTGGTGCGCGACCGGATGGGCGTCAAGCCGCTCTATTTCGCGCCGGCGCCGGGCGCGCTGCTGTTCGGGTCCGAGTTGAAGGCGATGACGGTCGCCGAGGAGTTCCCGCACGCTGTCGATCGCGACGCGCTCGATCTGTACATGCGCTATGCGTACGTCCCGGCGCCGTACACGATCTACGAGAACGTGCGGAAAGTGCGGCCAGGAACGATCGTCACGATCGATGCCGGCGGCGCCTGGAGCGAGCACGCCTACTGGTCGCTGCGCGACGTCATCACGAGCGCGACTGCGAACCGTTTCACCGGCACGGACGAAGAAGCGACCGACGCGCTCGAACGCGTGATGATGGAGTCGGTCGGACTGCGGATGATCTCGGACGTTCCGATCGGCGTCTTCCTCTCCGGCGGCGTCGACTCGTCGCTGGTTACAGCGCTCATGCAGGCGCAAAGCAGCACGCCGGTGAAGACCTTCACGATCGGATTCCACGAGGCGGAGTACGACGAAGCGACATACGCGGCGGCCGTGGCGCGGCACCTCGGCACCGATCACACGGAGCTTTACGTTACGGCGGCCGACGCGTTGGAAGTCATTCCGCGATTGCCGGACATCTACGACGAGCCGTTTGCCGACTCTTCACAAATCCCGACTTATCTCGTGTCGCGTCTGGCGCGGCAGAAGGTCACCGTAAGTCTCTCCGGCGACGGCGGCGACGAGTTCTTCGCCGGCTATCACCGCCACTTTTTAGGGCGCGTGTTGTGGGACAAGGTCGCTCGCGTTCCGCGGTTCACGCGTCGGGCGGCAAGCGCTGTGTTGCGGGCCGTGCCCATGCCTGTCTGGAACACGATGCTCTCTCCCAAGCGCCGTTTCGTTCCCCGCGGCATGCGGCGTGAGCGTGCGGGCGAGCGGATTCATAAGTTTGCCCGGGCCATGACCTCGCGCGCTTCCGACAGCCTCTACCACGAGATCGTCACGCAATGGACGGGGTCGGTGCCGGGCGCGCGCGGTCTTCCAATCGGAATCACGACACCCTCGGAATGGCCTGGCCTGACCGACATGACCGAGCAGATGATGTTCTTCGACCAGATCTCCTACCTGCCCGACGACATCCTGGTGAAGGTCGACCGCGCCAGCATGGCCGTGAGCCTCGAGGCGCGCGAACCGTTGCTCGATCATCGCCTGCTCGAGTTCGCGTGGCGCCTGCCGATGAACATGAAGCTGCGCCACGGCGGCGGAAAATGGATCCTCAAGAATCTGCTGGCGCGTTACGTTCCGCAGTCGCTCATCGAGCGCCCGAAGATGGGCTTCGGAATGCCGATCGATCATTGGCTGCGCGGTCCGCTGCGCGGCTGGGCCGAAGCGTTGCTCGATGAGCGCCGGCTGCGTGAGGATGGTTTCTTCGACGTGGCCGCGATCCGCGAGAAGTGGACGGACTTCGGCTCGGGACGTGGCGAATGGCAAAGCTACATCTGGACCGTGCTCATGTTCCAGGCGTGGCTCGATGCCCGCCGCCGCGAGACGGCTCCGCCGGTCAGCGAGTGGCCCGCCGTCTCGGTTCCGGCTGCTTCATCGAGATGACCAGGATCTGTCCGTCGGGTGCCGTCATCAGCATCGGATGACGTTCGCGCGGCACCGTCGAGTAGTGCGTCACCGCTCCATCCATCCCGTCGAACTGCTTGATCTGGAAGGAATCGTCATTGACGTCGATGGCCGCGCCCGAGGCGAAGCGGCGCACGATCAACCAGCGCGCATCTTCCATGGCCACGGGGACGGCCATCACCTGCGGATCGCCGCTCGCAACCGTCAGCTCGGTTGAAGCGCAATTCCAATCGCTGCAGGTCTTCACGACCCAGAGGTGAGTGAGCGGGACGCACGGACAATCAGCAGTCAAGGGGATCGAAACAAGAACGAGAAGCAGCGAAGCGAAGAGGGCGGCGCGCATGGCAAGGTCTCCTGACCGCGGCTGCGATGAAACCTTCGTGCCACGCTCTCTCCAAAAGCAAAGGTCATCCGTCACACTCTCATAGTTATCTGTGATGGAGGATGCTCTGGCTTCAAACATGAATAACTGTAGTGCTCCCAGAGGATCCTATGAAAGCCATCCGCCACTTAGCTGCAGTTCTGATCACCTTCGTTTCTCTCGCCCCGGCTGTCTTTGCAGCGACGTTTGTTGTGCCGCCCGACCGGGAGATGATCCGCCGCGCCGACGCCATCGTCATCGCCACACCGCTCGCCTCGTTCACGCAACGAAGCGACGACGGCGGTATCGAAACAGTTACTCCTGTCCGAATTGAGGAGGTCTTGAAGGGACAGCGCATCCCGATGTCGATTACGGTCGTCGAGCCGGGCGGTGAATACCGCGGCGAGGCGCAGTTGATCCCAGGCGTACCTCGCTTCAACACCAGCGAGCGCACCTTGCTCTTTCTCACACGAATCGGCGGAAGTCGCTGGGTCGTCACCGAAATCGTGCTCGGCAAGTTCACCTTTCACACGGACGGCGGAGCGGCGTTGCTGCTGCGCGACGCCGGCGAAATCACCGGGTGGGATCCCGACCTGACCCCGCATCGCGAGCGCATGCGCGATGCTGCCGGCTTCCTGCAGTTCATCCGCAATGAAAGCCGCGGCGTCGTTTCGAAGGAAGACTACTTCGTCGGCAACGAACCGCCGGCGCAGTCGCTCGGGACGCCGTCCGCGAAATCGATGGGAACGTCAGCCATCGTTCCGCTGGTAGCCCCCTACACGGCCACGTCGTACACGATGTTGATCAGCGGCAATCAGGGAGGACGCTGGGCCACGTTCCCGAGCGCGGTCAATTGGTTCAGCGGCGCGACCCAGGAGCCGGGTGCGCCGGGCGGCGGTGTGACCGCAATCAACGCCGCCTTCACGTCGTGGGACAACGACTGCGGTTCGAACGTGAACTACGCCTACGCCGGCACGGACAGTACGCACACGCAAGGGTTGCACGCTGTCGACGGCGCCAACACCATTCTGTTCGAGCGGGACCTGAGCAGCTGGGGTGTCGCGCCGTTCTCCTGTTCCGGCAACAGCTACAGCGGAACGCTCGGCATCGGCGGCGTCACCTCGGCGTCGGGCACGAACGTCGTGAACGGCGAGACCTTCGCGACGAATCGCGAAGGCGACGTGGAGATGAACCGCGGCATCGCGAACTGCACGCTACTGTTCAACAACGGCGACTGGAACAGCGCGGTCACCCACGAGGTGGGGCACACGCTCGGATTCCGACACTCTGACCAGACACGCGACAGTGCCGCGGCGTGCACATCGGACGCTTCCCTCGAGTGCTCGCAGCAGGCGATCATGAAATCGTTCATCTCGACCGGGCTCAATGCCGCGCTCCAGGCGTGGGACCAGCATGCGGTGCAGGCCGTTTATCCCGGCAACGTGTGTGCGCCGACGGGCGGCTGCACGGCTCCAGCGATCACCGCACAACCGCAGTCGATGACCATCGCCTCTGGCGGCTCGGCGACGTTGAGTGTCGGCGCTTCGGGAACCGCGCCGCTGTCGTATCAGTGGTACGTGGGCACTTCCGGCAACACGGGCTCGCCGATCTCCGGCGCGACCACGCCATCGCTCACCGTGACGCCGTCGTCGACGACTTCCTACTGGGTGCGCGTCAGCAATGCATGCGGTTCGGCAAACAGCGGTACCGCCACCGTCACTGTCCAGAGCAACTGCACAGCACCTACCATTCGAGCACAACCTGGCTCGGGCACCATCGTCGGAGGCCAAGGCACGATTGCCGTTCTTGCAGCGGGAAGCCCGTTGGCGTACCAGTGGTTCCAGGGGACGTCCGGCAATACGGCTGTTCCGATTTCGGGCGCCACTTCCAACGAGCTGACCGTGGCTCCTTCGGCCACGACATCCTTCTGGGTTCGCGTCAGCAACGCCTGCGGCTCGGTCAACAGCGCGACCGCGACCGTGAGCGTCACCGGCACAGCCCCCCCGCCCACTTCAGCGGGCGTCATCAAATCCGATTTCGACCGCAACGGCTCTGCCGACATCCTCTGGCGTTATTCGGCGGGGGGGCAGAACTACGTGTGGTTCATGTCAGGTCCGACGCAGATCGGCGGCCAGTATCTGCCCACCATCGCGGACGCAAACTGGCACATGGAAGGCGTCGGTGATTTCAACCACGACGGTTCCCCCGATATCCTCTGGCGCTACTACGGCACGGGCGAAATCTTCGTCTGGTACATGAACGGCGCGACGCAGACCGGCGGCGTTTATCTGCCGTCCGAGCCCGATGTGAACTGGGTCATTGGTGGAGTGGGAGACTTCGACGGGAACGGATCCCCCGACATTGTCTGGCGCAACAAGGCCACCGGCGAAGACCGCATCTGGCTGATGAATGGGACCACCATTCTCAGCGTGATCGCTCTGCCTACCATCGCCGACACTCTCTGGCGCATGCAGGTGGTCGGTGATCTCAACCGCGATGGGACGCCGGACATCGTCTGGCGTTACTTCGGATCCGGCGAGAATTACGTCTGGTTCATGCGCGGCACCGTCCGCACGCCAGGCCAGTATTTGCCGAGTATCGCAGACACGAAGTGGGAAATCGGCGCGATTGCGGACCTCGACAACAACGGCAGCAACGACCTTATCTGGCGCTATTACGGCACCGGCCAAAACTACGTCTGGTTCATGAACGGCCCGACGAAGATCGGCGGTCAGTACCTGCCAACCATCGGGGACGTGAACTGGCGAATGACAGGGCCGCGGTAGGGGCGGGCGCTCTGCCGGCCGGTCGTGACGGCGGTAATGCGGGGCGGTGTATCATGCCGCCTCGCAACAACACTTTGAATCATCGACGGAGTCTCGCTGGCGGCTGTTCGGCTCGATCGCCGTTCGTCACGATATGCGGCTTTGGATCGGCAACGCCTGATGCGGCTTCCCATTCGGTTGAATCCAACGGCGGTTCCCCGCCCACTGCGCCGTCTGCTCGCGCCGGTGTCGGCTCTTGGTGATCCGTCGCGCCTGACCTTCCTCGCGAATCAGTACAGCCGCGTACCGATCGACGAGCGGCCGTCGATCGCGGCGGAGTACTCGCGGTGCGTTTCGGCGCTGAAATTCGGCAAGACATACAAGACGACCGCCGCGGCGAGGTTGCCCCGTTCCGAGGCGGTGCTCGAGGCGCACCTGGCGCGGTTGGGAGCGGGACATATCGTCGTCGATCTCGGCGCATCGGACGGGAACACGTCGGTAGATCTCTACGAACGGATTCAGTCTCACGTCCGGCGCTTCATCGCGACCGATCTTAATGACTCGATTCTGTCCTACAACTACCGCAAGGGAGTGGCGATCGTTTCGCCGTCCGGCGAGCCGATGGTAGACGTCACACCGTATCTGTTGTGGTACGCGGACGTCGCCGGCGCCAACTGGATCTGTCGCGGTTTGGTGAGGCGGCGCGTTGAGCGATTTCCTCCTTCGTCCGAGCCAGCGCGGATCCGCTTGCTGAATCCGCGTTTCCTCGATCTCCTCTCGCGCGATCCGAAGGTCGAATTCCTCCGGCACGACATGTTCGAGCCGCTCCCGGTGACGGCGACCGCTGTTCGCGTCTCGAATGTGTTGAACCTTCTGTATTTCGGGACCGATCAGATTACGGCCGCTCTGCGAACGATCTGCCTCAACCTCGCTGACGAAGGACTTCTCCTGATTTCCAGAGATAGCGGCGATGCCGGCCTCGAGGAGCACGGGACGTTGTTTCAGAAGAGCGGCGGACGGCTGGCGATCGTCGACACGATCGGTTCCGGCAGTGAGGTCGAGCCGATCGCATCGTCGCTGCATTTTTGATCCGCCGGTCTTCCGTGTTTAACGGTTGAACGCAGCACGGATCTTTGATCTAATCCGCGTTCAACGTATGAACGAACACCGGATCTCAGATGAAGTCCGCTACCGGCTGCTCAAGTATCTCGAGCAGCATCCTGACGCCAGCCAGCGCGATCTCGCCCGCGAGCTAGGCGTCAGCGTCGGCAAGATCAACTACTGCGTACGCGCTTTGACGGCCAAAGGTCTGGTCAAAGCGGACGCGTTCAAAAACAGCCGGAACAAGGCGGCGTACATGTACGCGCTCACGCCGCAGGGCATCGAAGCCAAGATTCAGCTCACGTATGAATTCCTTCGCTGGAAGATCACCGAGCACGACATCCTCCTCGAACAGATCGAGGTGTTGCGGCGCGAGATCAAGAGCTTCGACGGCGACGAGAGCGGTGCGGCGGAGCAGCCGGCGTAATGGCCGGCGTGAGGAGGTTTCCGTGCATGTAGTGATCCTCTGCGGCGGCCAGGGAACGCGTCTCCGCGAAGAGACTGAGTTCCGCCCCAAGCCGCTCGTCGAAGTCGGCGGCCGTCCCATTCTCTGGCACATCATGAAGTCGTACGCTCACCACGGATTCCAGGACTTCGTCCTCTGCCTCGGCTACCGCGCCAGCGCCTTCAAGGAGTACTTCCTCAACTACGAGGCGATGAACAACGACTTCACCATCTGCCTCGGACAGAACCATCGCATCACGTATCACGATGCCCACCGCGAGCAGGACTACAAGGTCACGCTGGCCGACACCGGCCTGAACACGATGACCGGCGCGCGCATCAAGATGGTGGAGCGCCACGTCAGCGGCGACACCTTCATGGCCACGTACGGCGACGGCGTGAGTGACGTTGACATTACCCGCCTTCTTGCATTCCACAGAGCGCACGGCCGGCTGGCAACGCTCACTACCGTGCGTCCGGTTTCCCGCTTCGGCGTCATCGAGTTGGGCGCGGACGGCCGCGTCGTCGACTTCGCCGAAAAGCCCAACGTCAAGGGGTGGATCAACGCCGGTTTCTTCGTCTTCGAGCGGCGCGTCTTCGACTACCTCGACATCGATCCGAATTGCATCCTCGAGCGCGAGCCGCTGGAAAAGCTGGCCCACGACGGAGAACTGATCGCGTATCAGCACGACGGTTTCTTCTACGCGATGGACACTTACCGCGAATACCTCTACCTGAACGAGCTGTGGGCGCGGGACGAAGCGCCGTGGGCGGTTTGGGCGAAACAGCAGGACGACGAGAAGGCCGAGGTGCTCGCGGATGTCCGGTGAGTTCTGGCGTGACCGGACGACGTTCGTCACCGGAGGAACGGGACTGGTCGGAAGCTGGCTGGTGCGGCGGCTCGCCGACGCCGGAGCGGATGTCGTCTGCCTCGTGCGCGACTGGGTTCCGCAGTCCGAGGTGGTCGCCTCCGGTGTGCTCGCGAACGTCAAAGTCGTCCGCGGCGACATCTGTGATGCCGCACTCATGGAGCGTGTCCTCGGTGAGTACGAAATCGACACCGTCATCCACCTCGCGGCGCAGACCATCGTCGGCATCGCCAACCGCAATCCGACGTCGACGTTCGAAACGAACATACGAGGGACCTGGGTTCTCCTCGAAGCATGCCGCCGCGCGCCAAAAGTGCAGCAAGTCGTCATCGCCTCTTCCGACAAGGCTTACGGCGATCAGGACGTCCTGCCGTACGACGAGACCACGCCGTTGCAGGGGAAGCATCCGTACGACGTCAGCAAATCGTGCGCGGACCTCATCGCGCAGACCTACGCTGTCTCGTACGGTCTGCCTGTCGTCACCACCCGTTGCGGCAACTTCTATGGCGGCGGCGATCTGAACTGGAACCGCATCGTGCCCGGCACCGTGCGCTCGGTCCTGCGCAATCAGCGGCCGGTCATCCGGTCGGACGGGCAATCAATCCGCGACTACTTCTATGTCGAAGACGGCGCGGCCGCATACATGCTGCTGGCCGAGCGGCTGGCCGCGGACCGCAGCCTGGCCGGACATGCGTTCAACTTCTCGAACGAATTGCAGGTCACGGTGCTCGACCTGACCAACGACATTCTTCGGCTCCTGAACAGCAGCCTCGAGCCGGAAGTCCGCAACGAAGCGACCAACGAGATTCGTCATCAATACCTGAGCGCCGCGAAGGCGCGCGAGCAATTGGCGTGGTCGCCGCTCTTCACGCTCGAGCAGGGTCTGGCGCGGACCATCGACTGGTACCGCAGCTTTCTGGGAGCGGAATGACTTCACGCGCCGACGAGCTACGGGCCCGCATTCTCGACCTGGTCACCGAGTATCACGACGAAGCGTTCGCCGAGCGCGAGTTCGTGCCGGGCGAGAGCCAGGTGCGCGTGTCGGGGCGCGTCTTCGACGCCGACGAACTGCGTACGCTCGTCGACTCATCGCTCGATTTCTGGCTCACGACGGGGCGCTACGCCGCGCAGTTCGAGAAAGAGTTCGCGCAGTTCTGCGGCGTCCGATCGGCGATCCTGGTCAACTCCGGCTCTTCGGCGAATCTGCTGGCGGTGACGGCACTGACTTCTCCCACGCTCGGTCCGCGCCGCCTGCTGCCCGGCGACGAAGTGATCACCCTCGCCGCCGGTTTCCCGACCACCGTCAATCCGATTATTCAGAATCGCCTCGTGCCGGTTTTCGTCGACGTCGAAGTGCCCACGTACAACGTCGACGTCGCGCAGCTCGATGCGGCGCTCTCCGAGCGGACGCGTGCCATCATCATCGCGCACACGCTCGGCAATCCGTTCAACGCCGCAGCAGTAGCCGCGTTTGCGAAGAAGCACAACCTCTGGCTCATCGAGGATTGCTGCGATGCCGTCGGCGCCTCGTTCGACGGAAGGCGCGTCGGCACCTTCGGCGATCTCGCCACCGTCAGTTTCTATCCCGCGCATCACATCACCATGGGTGAAGGGGGCGCGGTGCTCGTCAACGATCCCAAGCTTCGGACGATCGTGGAATCGTTTCGCGACTGGGGCCGCGACTGCTGGTGCGATCCGGGGAAGGACAACACCTGCGGCAAGCGCTTCGACTGGCAGCTCGGCGATCTGCCGCACGGCTACGATCACAAGTACACGTACTCGCACATCGGCTACAACCTCAAGGTCACCGATATGCAGGCGGCCGTCGGCGTGGCGCAACTGCGGAAGTTGCCGCGCTTCATCGAGGCGCGCCGGAAGAATTTCGCCACGCTCCATCGCGGCCTGGCCGATCTGCCGCAGCTCCTGCTTCCGCAGGCGACTGAGGGATCGGAGCCGAGCTGGTTCGGCTTTCCGATCGTCGTGCGCCCGGAGTCAGGACTCACGCGCGATGCCGTTGTCGGCGCGCTGGAGCGCAGACGCGTCGCCACCAGGTTGTTGTTCGCCGGCAATCTCGTCCGGCAGCCCGCCTACCGCGAGAGTGTCTTCCGCACGGTCGGCGCGCTGCCGATGTCTGACTTCGTCATGAAAAACGTCTTCTGGATCGGAACTTATCCCGGTCTGAGCGATGCCTCGCTCGCTTATGTCATCGAAACCATGCACGAGATTCTGGAGGATTTGAATGAGCATCACACTGCAGGAGGAGGCGCCGTCGAGGGCAGCCTCGCTCAACGATCGTAGCGTCGCCGTTTATCAGGCCGCGGTCCGCAAACACTTCTCATTTCTGAAGAGTACGTCGGCGCTCGACGACCTCTTCGCGAAATCGATCCCGCTCGCGGACGGTGCCGGCTATCTCCTTCCTGTCTGCGAGCTGCACACGGGCGATGCGGCGCTGATCAGTCTCTTCTCGCAGTGGCGCAGTGAGAATGCGTTCGCCTTCCCCAGCCAGTTCCCCGTCACCGACGCCGGCACCGCCTCGTGGCTGCGCTCCAAACTGCTCGACGTCGAAGACCGTCTTCTCTTCCTGGTCATCGACCGCCACGGCAAGCCGGCCGGTCACCTCGGCTACGCGAACTGCCTGAATGAAAACGCTGAGATGGAGATCGATAACGTCGTCCGCGGCGTGCGCGGCACCAGCCCGGGCCTGATGACGAAGGCCATGGAAGCGCTGCTGACGTGGGCCAGCGACGTCATCGGACCGGCCGGCATCTTCCTGCGCGTCTTCCACGACAACGAGCACGCCATCGAGTTCTACCGACAGCTCGGCTTCACAGACGGCATCCGCATTCCGCTCTCGCGCCGCGTCGACGGTCCGGCCGTCTTCTATGACGAGATCACCGAAGGCGCGAAGGCCGATCAGTACTTCCTGCGCATGAATTACACGCCGAAGAAAACCTTCGACGGCTCGCGCATGATCCTCACCGCCGGGCCGACCATTTCCGCGCGTGAAACGAGCTACGCGCTCGACGCCGCACGCAACGGCTGGAACACGCAGTGGAGCAAGTACATCAAGAAGTTCGAGCAGAGTTTCGCCGACTACGTCGGCATGAAGCACGCGATCAGCACTTCGAGCTGCACCGGCGCGCTGCACCTGGCGCTGCTTGGCCTCGGAGTCGGACCGGGCGATGAAGTCATCGTCCCGGACATCACCTGGGTCGCCACGGCGAACGCGATCGTCTACGCCGGCGCCACGCCGGTCTTCGTCGACGTTCAGCCCGATTCGTGGTGCATGGATCCGAAGTCGCTCGCGGCCGCGGTCACCGAACGGACGAAGGCCATCATCCCCGTTCACCTCTACGGCCACCCCGCGAAGATGGACGAGATTATGGCCGTCGCCGCGAAGCACAAGCTTCTCGTGCTCGAGGATGGCGCGCCGGCCATCGGCGCCGAGTTCGAAGGGCGCAAGGTCGGTACGTTTGGCAACATCGCGGCGTTCAGCTTCCAGGGTGCCAAGCTCGCCGTGACCGGCGAGGGAGGCATCCTCGTCACCAACGATTCGGATCTCTACGAGCGCGTCTACTCGCTCTGGGATCAGGGGCGCGACCTCAACCGGATGTTCTGGATCAACAAGACCGGATGGAAGTACAAGATGTCGAACATCCAGGCCGCACTAGGCCTCGGCCAGATCGAGCGCGTGGACGAGCTCATCGAAGCGAAACGAAAGATCTTCGGCTGGTACGAAGAGGGGCTGGCCGGAGTCCGTCACATCACGCTCAACTACGAAGCGTCGTGGGCGCGCAGCATCTATTGGATGACCAGCATCGTCGTCGATGAGAACGCCGGCATCACGCGCGAAGGCCTGCGCGAGGAGCTCAAGAAACGCAATATCGATACGCGGCCGGTTTTCCCCGCAATCAGCCAGTATCCGGTATGGCCGCGCGAACAAGCGCCGCAGCCGACGGCGAAACGAATCGGCGACCAGGGCATCAATCTTCCCAGCGGTCATCGTCTGCGCCGCGAAGAAGTCGACTACATCTGCAGCAATCTGCGGAGCCTTCTCGGATACAGCGTGAGTTCATGAAGACATCCGATTACGTGGCGCGGTTTCTGGCAGCACAGGGCATCCCGCAGGTCTTCGAGGTCGTGGGCGGGATGATCACGCACCTGCTCGACTCGATGCACGTCAACAACGCGCCGCGCGTCGTGAGCGTGCACCACGAGCAGGCGGCAGCGTTCGCGGCGGAAGGCTATGCGCGCATGACCGGCATCCCGGGTGTGGCTTTGGCTACTAGCGGTCCCGGCGCCACGAATCTCCTCACCGGTATCGGCAGCTGCTACTTCGACTCCACACCGGCACTCTTCCTGACCGGGCAGGTGAATCGTTCCGAACAGAAACGAGATAAAGCCATCCGTCAGCTCGGATTCCAGGAAACGGATATCACTTCGATTGCGGCGCCGATCACCAAGGCCTCGATCCTTATTGATGATGCGGACCAAGTTCCAGCCATTTTCGAACGCGCGGTCCTGACCGCGCTCTCGGGCCGTCCCGGTCCCGTACTCCTCGACATCCCGATGGACGTGCAGCGCGTCGATATCCAACCGGAGCGTATCGAGTCTGTTCGTCCGCCCGCGGGCGCCGAGCCGGACGAAACAGTCGTTCGTGAAGCGCTCGACGCATTGCGCGGCGCCGAGCGTCCTCTCATCCTCGTTGGCGGCGGTATTCGTTCCGGACGCGCCGCCGGGGCGTTGCGGATCCTGCTCGAAGACGTGCAGATTCCGGTCGTCAACTCGCTCATGGCGGTGGATGCATTGCCGTTCGCGCATCCGCTGCGTGCGGGCCTCATCGGCTCGTATGGCAACCGTTGGGCGAATCTCGCCATCGCCCGATCCGACGTCATGCTCGTCCTCGGCAGCCGCCTCGATGTGCGGCAGACCGGCGCCGACACCGACGGATTCCGCGCCGGCCGTCGGATTTTTCATGTGGACTGCGAGCCGGGCGAGATGAACAATCGCGTCACCGGCTGCACCGCCATCGAATCGGAACTGCAGCCCTTTCTTCTGGCGATGGCGCGCCGCGCCTCGGCGCACGGAATCGTCGCATCCGAAGAGTGGACGCGCGAGATCGCGTCGTTGCGGGCGCAGTGGCCGGACACGGCCGAGTCGCCCGAGCTGAAAGGCATCAATCCGAACGTCTTCCTCCACCAACTCTCGCGCGCCGCGCAGTCCGCCGCAGCGTATGTTGCCGACGTCGGGCAGCATCAGATGTGGGCCGCGCAATCACTCGAGCTTGGGCCCGAGCAGCGTTTCCTGACTTCGGGCGGCATGGGAGCGATGGGCTTCGGGCTGCCAGCCGCGATCGGCGCCTGTTTCGCCGTGCCCGGCCAACCGGTCGTGCTCATCGCCGGCGACGGCGGTTTCCAATTGAACATTCAGGAACTCGAAACGGTCCGCCGCAACGGGTTGCCGCTGAAGATGATCCTGATCAACAACGGTTGCCACGGCATGGTGCGGCAGTTCCAGCAGAGCTACTTCCACGAGCGCTACCAATCGACCTTGTGGGGCTACTCGGCGCCCGACTTTGCGCGCGTTGCCGGCGCCTACGACATTCCGGCGAAGACCGTCGAGCGGGATTCCGAGATCGACGGCGCGCTGTCGTGGATGAGCGCTTCGGACGGTCCGGCACTGCTGCAGGTGATGATCGACACCTATACGAATGCCTATCCGAAGCTCGCCTTCGGAAGGCCGATCACGGAGATGGAGCCGCTGGCCACGCCGCTCGAGATGGAGGGGACTTAGTTGTCGCTCGATCCCGCGCCCGAGGTCACGGCGGGGTTTCCAGAGGACGGATTCCACCAGTTGCAACCGTATCTGCAGACGGCCGCCGCCGCGCGGGCGGAGTTCGATCTCGCCATCACCATTCCGACCTACAACCGCGCCGAACAACTGACGGCGCTGCTCGCGCAACTGGCGGACGAAGCGGAAGGACTGAGCGATCGCGTGATCATCATCGTCTCGAACAACTGCTCAACCGACGGGACGGACGCAGTCGTTGACGAATACGCCGTGCGGCATTCACAACTCGCGTTTGAAGCGTACCGCCAGGCTCACAACATCGGCCCCATTCCGAACATCCATTTCCTCGTGACGGTGGCGCGCGCGCGGTGGGTGTGGTGCATCAGCGACGACGACCTTCTCTTCGACGGCGCGCTACGCACCGTGCTCGCATCGCTCGATGTGGATTCCGGCGACCTGCGCCTGTTGCGCACTCACGGAATCGGCGAGTGGGATGCAATTGGCGAGGCCGGTGGGACGAGGCGGGTCGGTGCCCTGACGAAGGAGGGAGCGGCATTTCTAATGGCGGCGGGCTTTCTTGCGTCGGCGTTGCTTCGCGCCGTGACCTGGCGGCGCCTGCTTGCGCCGGCGGTGGCGTTCGGCGCTCCCAACTACGCAAACTGGGTGGCGGTCCTGCTGGCGGTTGCAGAGACGGAGACGATTTCGGTCGTTGACACGCCTTGCGTCCGCGGCAACGCCACAATGGTCGGTGAGGTCCGCTTCGCAAAATATCCGGTGCTCGTCCTGCAGCGTCTGCACATCTGGTGGACGCTCCGCGGCAGTGGTGGCGTTCACCAGCAGATGGCGGCGGTCCTGCGGCCGCACATCGCCCGTTTGTTCCGCCGCCAATGGCGAAGCATCGCGGCTGGAGTCGATCAATCGCTGCCGTCGCGCGGCGAGAAATGGCGCGGGTTTCGCGACGGCGCGCGGCTCCTCGGCTGGCCTGCGCTGGCGGCGGTTCCCTGGCTGGCGATCGCGCTGGCGGGTCCGGAAGGAGTTCGCCGGCGCGCGGGGCAGTTGGGCCGGCGGTTGCTGCGCGGCAGCTAGGCACGAATGGCTTCCGAACCATCATATCTGCGCAACTGGCTGACCGTCGGCGTGCTCTCCGCATTCGGCGTCGCTGCCGGCGTCGGCGCACAGACGGCGATGGCATGGCGCTTCGGCACCAGCGCGCAGCTCGATGCCTTCTACGTCGCGTTTCTCCTCGCTTCGTATCTTCCGATCGTCTACCAGAGTGCCGTTGCCGATCCGCTGGTTCCGGCGTACTGCAAGGCAGAAGCACCGGATCGGTTCGCCGCGAGCGTGCTCGCTCTGACTTTGATCGTCGGCGCGCTCGCCGGGGTTGCCCTCCTCTTACTTCAGCGCGTCGTTGTTGCCGCCGTATCGCCTGGCTTCTCCCCGGCGCAAGCGGCGATGGCGCGCGCCGATCTGCGCGTTTTAGCGCCCATTCCGCTCTTCTACGCCGCGGCATTTTGCCTGACGGGCGTGCTTGCGGCGCAAAAGCGTTTTTTTGTCGCCCGCTCATCGGTGATGATTGTCCCTGCCGCGCAATGCCTCGGCATCCTCTTCGGGGCGCGATGGGGGATGGCGGCACTGGTATGGTCGACGGTCGCCGGCTACTTTCTCTACGCTTCCGCGCTGTGGGTGAGCGCCGGCTTGATCAATCCTTTCGGCGCGAAATGGAGTGACCTGCGATCGCCGTCGATGAGGCTGATGGTCGTCGTCGGCCTGCCGATGACGGTGACGATTGCCACCGGCTCGCTGCATGCCTTCATCGACCGGGCAATGTCCTCCCGCCTCGGCCCCGGCAGCATCTCCACGCTGGCCTACGCGGAAAAACTGAACAACGTCATTTGTGTGGTCTTTCTCGTGCCGATCACCTTCGTCGCGCTCCCGTACCTCTCGGAGGCGGTGGCGCGGCCGGAGTTCGTCAAGGTGTATCTCGCGAACGTGCGGGCCGTGTTGCTGGTTTTCATCCCGGCCGCGGTTTTTGCGGGTGGACTGGCGGTCCCGCTGGTCGACATGGCTCTCCGCCGAGGAGGCTTCAATCCGCATGATGTTGCGCGCGTCGCGGCGGCATTCTCAGCGTACATGGTTGGGCTTCCGTTCTTCGCTGTGGCCGGGCTGACAGGACGCGCGTTCGTGGCGGCCGGGAAGACATGGTTTCTGGCCGTCGCCGCTCCGGCCGCGCTGGTCCTGAAATTCGGCCTCAACCTCGTACTCATGAAACGGTACGACGTTGCCGGAGCGGCGCTTGCGACCTCGGCCGGCTACATCGTCTTCTCTCTGGTGACGCTTGCGGCGCTGCTGAGCGTCCAGGAACTGCGCAGTCTTGGCCGGGAAGTGCCGCACCTCATCTTCGGAACGGCGGCAGCAGTGGCGGCGTATTTCGTGGCCCGTCTTCCGATGGCAGCGTATGCGATGCCGCTGTCGCTCCCGCGGCGGATTTTGATCGTGGGAGGGTCGGCGGCAGCGTTCGTCACGGTGTATGGAGTGCTCGTCGGTGGATATTATTATCTGATGTTGCGAGGCTCCAAAGCGGCTTCGGTCAGCAGTTCCGGACCGTTGCCATAACAGTAGTTACGCCCTTCCCTGAACTTTTTTTCGCAACGTGAGCCGAGTCACTTCCCAGACGCTTCTAAGGGACATATACTGGCAGCCGTTACCCACAACTCTGTCCGTTCCGACTTCCCGGAGCAACGAACAACAAAGGAGAAAGCGTATGCGTTCTGTCTCAAAGTCCCGTCTCTTTTTAGCATGCATCCTCGTCGCCGGCATCACGTCCGTGGCCCAGGCCCAGGCCACCCGCACGTGGGTGTCCGGCGTCGGTGACGACGTTAACCCCTGCAGCCGCACGGCGCCCTGCAAGACATTCGCTGGTGCGATTTCGAAGACCGCCGCTGGCGGCGAAATCGACGTTCTGGATCCGGGTGGGTTCGGCGGCGTGACCATCACCAAGGCCCTGACGATCGACGGCAACGGCACGATGGCCTCTGACCTCGGGTCGGGCACGAACGGAGTCACGATCAACGTCGGCTCCAACAACGACGTGGTTACGCTTCGCAACATTTCGTTCAACGGCGCAACGTCGGGCTCGTCGACGGGCGGTCTGAACGCCATCCGCCTCGTTTCGTCCTCCGGTTTCGCGCCGAAGGCGCTTCATGTTGAGAACTGCCAGCTGTTCGGCTTCAATCGCGGCATCTCTCTCGAGAACACGCTTGGCCTGACCCGGGTCTTCGTGGACAACACAGTGATCCGCAACATCGTCAACGAGGGAATTGCTGTGGTTCCCACGGGCGCCGGCTCGATCAACCTGCAGGTCAGCAACTCGCAGATCAAACAGGCCACCACCGGCATTTCCGTGACCAACAACTCCACGGCGTCCGTCTCGAACACGGTTCTCGCCGGAAACACCACCGGCGCGTCGGTCGCCAATGGAACCCGGCTCAATCTGTCGGACTCCATGGTCACCTTCAGCAACACGGCTGGACTGACGGTGGCGCTCGGCGGGACGATGTTCCTGTCGGCCAATCAGATCGCCAGTAATGCGGTCGGCGTCTCGAACGGCGGTACGACCACCGGATTCACGAACAACGCAATCGGTGGCAACGGAACTGACGTGACGGGCAACGCGATCGTCAGCGTTCTCGGCAAGTAACCTCTTTACTTCGTCTTCATGAAGCGGCGCGCCTCGGCGCGCCGCTTTTTTTGCTATTTTGAATTTTCGTGAGCGATCCCGACCGCCCCATTCGCGTTGTGCATGTGATCACCGCGCTCGCGCTCGGCGGCGCCGAAACGGCGCTTTTCCGCCTCCTTTCGAATTTCGATCGCAAACGATTTGAGAGCACCGTCATCGCACTGATCGGCGATGGTGTCCTGGCTCCCAGGATCACCGCGTTGGGTGTCGAGGTGTTGGATCTCGGTCTGAAACGCGGTGGCTTCCCCAATCCCCGCGCAGTTTTCTCTCTGGCGCGCCACCTGCGCCGGTTGCGACCTGACGTGGTTCAGAGTTGGATGTACCACGCCGATCTCCTGACCACTCTTGCCGTTCCGCTGGCTCGGTCGCCAAAGCTCGTCTGGAACGTCCGCTGCTCGGATCCAGTCGGTACCGGCGCGCGCCGGTTGAAGGTACTCCGAGTCCTGGCATCGCTGTCCCGCCGTCCGGACGCCGTAGTCGTGAACTCGCGGGCGGGACGCGACTATCACGCCGCGTGCGGTTACACGCCGCGGCAGTGGGTTCTCATCCCGAATGGTTTTGATGTCGAGGAGTTCCGGATCGATACAGCGGCGGCAGCAGATGTACGCCGCGAATTGAGTCTGGAGCGCGCCACGCCGCTCATCGGCCTCATCGCGCGCTGGGATCCCATCAAGGACCACCGAACATTCCTCGAAGCCGCGCGCCTGCTTCTCGAGAAACGGCCCGACGTCCACTTTCTCCTCGCCGGCAGCGGCACGGCGAATTCGAATCGAACGCTGATGAACTGGATCGATGAATTGCAGCTCGGCGCGCACGCGCATCTCCTCGGCGAGCGCGGCGACGTCGCACGGATCACGGCGTCGCTCGATATCGCCTCATTGACCTCCGTCGCTGAAGGCTTTCCGAACGTCGTAGCCGAGGCCATGGCATGTGGCGTTCCGTGCGTCGTGACCGACGTGGGCGACGCGCGCTGGATCATCGGTGACTCCGGTCGAGTGGTCCCGCCCCGCCAGCCCGCCATGCTCGCGGCCGCGTGGGAGGAAGTGCTTGAGATGTCCTCAGCCGAGAGGCTGGCGCTCGGAAGTCGAGCGCGGCAACGCATCTCTGCTTCGTTTGGCATGCGTCGTTCAATCGAAGCCTACGAAGAACTTTACGGAGCGCTGGCCCGATCGGAATGAAGCATGGCGAAATCAAGTTGGTTGCTTACCCGACCGTTAAGGGCCGTCTCGCGGTAAGTTTCGATCATTCAGTGACTTCACAATGAATCTATGTCTGCCGTAGTCCTCCAGTTTTTTCTCGCCCTCGTGGCCGGCTTTTTCGTATTTCGCCTTTGGCGTCGCGTGTCGGCGGCGAGTCGACCGATTTTCTGGCTGGTGACGGTTGGAACGCTCGTGCGGGCCATCGGCGGTCTGCTCGGGTTCTGGATTTCTTACCTCGAGCTGCCAGTGGGCCGGTCGCTCCAGCTGGGACGCGGTCTGTGGTTCTTCGGCGTTGATGCGGTGATGTACTTCGATTTTTCGGCAACGGCTGCAGCGCGGGGTCCGATCGCGATTCTCTTCCTCGACAAAGGGTTGCCCTCGCCGTTTTTTCTGCAGGTTCTGGCCGGGGCGATTCTGCTGTTTGGCGCCGTGAGTTCCGTCTCGATTCTTCTGAACCTTATTGCCTACCTCGCGAGCTGCCGAATCATTCTCTCGTTTGACAGCCCGGAGCAGCGCCGGTTCGTGGTTTTTGCAATCGCGGCGCTCAGTCTTGCGCCATCCGTTGTGGTCTGGTCGCTCCAGCCGATGAAGGATGTCGTCTTCTTTTTCCTGATCGTCGCGTTCTTCGGCAGTGCGCGGAAATGGCAGCAGCTCTGGAGTGATCCGGCGAGGCCGTTTCCTGCGACGGGAGCGCTGCTGACGTGGTCGGCCGCGATGGCGGTGACGGTGTACGGGTTGTCAGGAATCCGCTGGTATTTCGCGTTCATGGTCCTGCTTGCGTCACTAGTTTTTTTTCTCATGACGATCATCTCGACCCGGCGGCACTTCGCGGCGGCGGCCAGCGCGCTGCTCCTCTTCGTGTTGCTCCTGTCGTCGTTTTTCGCGGGCGCCGGGAGCTATGTTCCCCCGCCGATTCGGGCCGCCGTCCGCAACATCCATGACACGATCGTTTTGCCGCAAACACTGGTTGGACTTCTCGCGTCAGCGCGGCGCGGTTTCGATCGGTCCGGTGGTGCGACGCTGATCGGTGCCGGCGGCGCGATTCGGAAGCTTGATCGCAACATCGGGGCGAAAGAGATGCCTGTCGTCGCGGCACCGGCGCCGCTGCCGGCGTCATATCAACAAAAAGTCGAGATCGATAAAAAGCGAACCGAAGATGCTGCCCATCCGGACGCGCCGTCCGCAACTGCGTCGATGGGAGCAAAAGCGCCGGCCGCCACATCTACGGCGCCGCCACCCGGAGCAGTTCCCGCGGCGGTCGCACTCGCCCCTCCTGAAGCGACCGGCATGCAGCAACCCGAATCGGAAGAGGAAGGCGCGTCGGTATCGCCAGGTACCGTATTGATGCCTGGTTCCACGGCCGGACGCTTAATCGCGGGGACGGCCGCAATCGTGCTTCCTCAATGGGTGGCGCGCAGAATCGGCGTACTCGACGTGCGCGGCGGCCGCGGACTTTGGTTGTTTGCCGAGGTGGATACCATCTTCTTCGATGTCGTCCTGGCCTTCGCCATCATCTCCATGATTCGCGCGGCCCGGCAGCGCACCTTGCGTGCTCCGGTCTTCTGGATGATCTTCATGGTTACGTTCACCGTCGGAGCCTCACTCGCCTACACGGTCAGTAACTTCGGTACGCTGTTCCGTCATCGCGGCATGTTTCTCGTCGGGCTGATATTGCTGCCTGTTGCTGCTGCCGGTTCCCGCCGCGTGCAACCCGCAACAGCTTTGGAAGCCGGATCCACCGACGTGACGTCTCTCTGACCCAGTCCTCGATTGCTCAGCGTTTCGTGGCGAGCAGTTCGCGATACAGCGCCTCGGTATCGTGGATCGTCCGGGCGAGTGAAAAGTCGCACACGCTTTCGTGCGCATTGGCTACGAGCCGCGCGCATAACGCGTCGTCATTCAGAAGGCGCTCCATCGCGGCCGACAGTGCCATAGGATCATTCTTCTCCACCAGCAGGCCGTTGACCTCGTGACGCAGGACGATCGGGACGCCGTCGACGTTGGTACCGATTACGGGCTTGCCCGCTGCCATCCCTTCCAGGATCGTTTTCGGAAGGCCTTCGTGGAGTGATGAGTGCAGGATGAAGTCGGATGCCGCGACGATCTCGGCACCATCGCGTCGTAAGCCGAGCATCACCACGCGGGAGGCGAGCCCGAGCCGTTCGACGAGTGCCGCGATCGACTCTCGTTGCGCGCCGTCGCCAACGATGACCAGGCGTGTGTAGGGATACCGGTTCGCCAGCTGTGCCATCGCTTCGACGGCGACATCCGGTGTCTTGGGCATCGAGAGGCGGCCGACCAGAGTGAATATCTTCTCTCCGTTAGGTGCCAGTTCGCTGCGGAGGCGCGCCGCGGCGGCCAGATCGATGTTGCGCATGCGATCGACGTTGACTCCCGACCGTATGAGGCTGATGTTTTTCTTCAACACGCCGAGGCGGCGTCCCACCTCGATGTCCGGCTCTGCCACCATCACCGTCCAGTCGTAAAAGCGCGTGGCGATTTTTTCAGCGAGGATGTAAAGCCAGCGCTTGTTGTCGACCTCCATGTTGAAGGACCAGCCATGCATGGTCTGCACGACCACCTTCACTCCTGCCAGCCGCGCCGCGAACACCGTGAGAAAGCGCGCCTTCGCCGTCCGGGCATGGACGATGTCGGGCTTGTGCCGGCGGAACAACCGGTAGAGAGCGACAAACGCGCGAAGATCCTGCTTCGGCCGGATGCTCCGCACAAGCGAGGGCATGATCAGCGTCGGCGCGGCGACTTCGTAGTGTCCCTCGCGGCCCGCTTCAGGTCCAGTGACGAAGAGAACGTCGTGACCCTGCTGGTGAAAGTACTCGGCGGTGTGCTTGGCCGTTTCCTGCGCGCCGCCGATGACCATGCGCGTGATGGTGTAGATGATCTTCACTGAGACTCAATTGTCAGCGTGGCTGTGTGTGAAGTCACGCAACAGAGCCGCGTCGCTGAGCCTCGAAACGAGCGGCATCCCCACCGGCACGTCGGCGCGGTCGGGAATCACCCAGCCGAAATCAGCCGGACGCAGCGCCTCAAACGACATGCAAGCCCGGCGCGCCGGCAGTCCGGCAGCGGCGCATTCGCCGACGATCGCGGTGAGCCTCTCCCCGGTGATCTTTTCCGTCGAGATGAGGACTTCCTCGGCATGCAGTCTCTGGCAGAGCTCACTCAGCGAGGTCGTGGCTGAGTAGACGCGAACGCCGTGGATGAGGCGTCCCGACTTCGTTGGATCGTCGTCGACAAATGCAACGGGGACATACCGCAGCGAGGGATTGTTCCGCAATTCGCGGTAGACGAGCTCTCCTCCGTCGCCGGCGCCGTAGATCACGACATTCCGTCCGCTGACGGCGTTGTTCCGAATGACGCCTCGCAGCAGACGGAACGCGAAGCGGCTCGCCGTCACGACCATAAGGAGGATCAGCGCATCAAGGATGAAGATCGTCCGCGAGAATCCCTCGAAACGAAATGCGAATACGATCGTCAGCACGGTTGCGATCGAACTGATAGCAACGGCACGCCCAAAGACGATCACGGTGTTCAGGCTCGCATAGCGCCAGATGCCGCGATATACACCGGCAGCGAGAAAGCCGACCACCTTCACCAGAACGACGATGGGCAGCGTCCGGAAAAACAACTGCCACTCGTTCGAGGCGTTCAGCGGACCGAATTTGATGGCGTAGGCGAGATAGTACGCGCCGGAAATGAGCACGACGTCGAGGAGTACCTCGAAGACGCGGCGCTTGTGGGTGAGATTGATGAGAAACGCCACGATCGGCTTGCTGCGCGCAGCCGCGATCTCATCTTCCGAGTAGACGCGGACGCGTCCGAGGTGGATGCCGAGGAACGTCAGAATGATCGTAAAGGTAGCGATGGCCGCAAGGCTCACGTCCAGCGACGCGCGCCGCGCCAGCAAGGCGAGCAGACCGGCAGAAACGGCTAATGCGTACAGCATCCAGACAGCGTGTTTCTCCGACACTCCGAGTGCCACAAGGCGATGCGAGGTGTGATCGCGGCCGCCCTGCGACGCCGAGCGTCCGCTCAGTTTGCGCATCAGCGTTACGAAGGTCGTATCGAAGATCGGGACGCAAAGCACGAGCACCGGTACGGCCAACACGGCCAGCAGACTGCGCGAGCGGCCGCCGCCCGTACCGCTCAACAGCGCGCAGCTCGACAGAAAAAAGCCGATGAACATCGAGCCGCAGTCGCCCATGAAGATGGAGGCCGGATTGTGGTTATAGATGAGGAATCCGAGGAGTGCACCGCCGAAACCGGCCAGCATCAATGCTTCGTTGAATTGTCCATTGGCGGCGAAATTCATTCCGAGGAAGAGCGCCGCGATCGCCGCAATACCCGCCGACAGGCCGTCCATGTTGTCGAGCATGTTCACGGCATTCGTGATGCCGATCAGCCAGATCAGCGTGATCAACATATTCAGCGCCGCTGACTGGGTCCACGGCAGCACAAGACCGAAATACATGACGATCGCCGCACCGACCAGCTGCCCGATCAGCTTCTGATATGGCTTGATCTTCAGAAAGTCGTCGATAAGACCGATGGCGAAGAGCAGGGTGCTCGCACCGAGCACCACCCAACGTTCGCGTGACTGCTGGACCAGCGCCGGAACAGTGGCCATGACGGCGATGAAGATGGCGATGCCGCCCATCATCGCGGTCGGGCTGCGGTGCCAGCGGTCGGCGCGCGGCAGGGCGACGGCGCCGAAACGCCGTGCCACAGCACGCACGGCCGGTGTTGCGACTGCCGCCGCGGCGAAGGCACTTGCGGTGACGATCGGGACCGCCAGCGGTATAGAAAGCAAATCAGGCATAACTGGGGAGACGTAAGTTATTCGATGCTACGCGGAATTGCAACCCGCCCCAATCGAATTTGCGTCGGGCGCAAACGGCCTCTTCAGCTTCCCTGCCGGCCGGAATGGTACGCAATCACGCTCTTCAGAATGCTGTCCAGCGTCGTCTCCGGACGGAATCCGATCAGCGCGTGAATCTTCGATGTATCGGGCACGCGCCGCGGCATGTCCTCGAATCCTTCCTCGTACGCTTCGCTGTAGGGGATGTGCACGATGTCCGAGTCAGAGCCCGTCAACGTCTTGATGCGCTCCGCGAGCGTGTTCATCGAGACTTCCTCGGTCGAGCCGATGTTGTAAACCTCGCCGATTGAATCCTGACGATCCATCAATGCCACCAGCGCTTTGACGACATCGTCGACATATCCGAAGCATCGTGTCTGCTGACCGCCGCCATACACGGTGATCGGCCGCCCCGACAATGCCTGCTTGACGAATGTGGGGATGACCATTCCGTACTGGCCGGTCTGCCGCGGACCGACGGTGTTGAAGAGCCGCACGACCGTCGTGGGCAGCTTCTTCTCGCGCCAGTAGGCGAGTGCGAGAAACTCGTCGATGGCTTTGGAGCAGGCGTAGCTCCAGCGCCCTTTCGTCGTCGCGCCCATGACCAGGTTGCCATCCTCGCGGAACGGAACATCCGTGCTCAGGCCATAGACCTCGGAGGTCGACGCCACGAGCACGCGCTTCTTTTTTTTGTTCGCTACCGCCAGCACTACCTCGGTGCCGCGCACGTTCGTTTCAATCGTGCGCACCGGGCTCTCGACGATCAACTTCACGCCGACGGCGGCGGCGAGGTGGACGACGACGTCGCATGCATCCGCCAGCTCCGCCAGCAGCGGCATGTTTTGAACGGTGTCGATCGTGTAGTGGAACCGCGGGTTGGCCTTCAGGTGGGCGATGTTCTCGATACTTCCCGTCGACAGGTCGTCGATGACCGTAACTTCATCTCCGCGGCCGAGGTACGCGTCGGCGAGGTGCGACCCGATGAAGCCGGATCCTCCGGTGATCAGAACTCTCAAAGTAGTCTCCCACGACGCGCGGTGTCGCTCAACGCGGCGGCGGATTATACGGTACGGCCTTATTCACCGCTGCGACGCGCGCCTGCATGCCGGCGTCGACGCCTTCGAGGAATCCCGGATTGAATCGAGTGGCCAGGGCGATGTCCGCGGTGGCCGGATCGAGCTTTCCCTCTTCAAGATACGTAACGCCGCGGTCGAAGTAGATTTCGGGACGGTGGTCGGCCGACAACGCCTCGGTGTAGTGCGCGATCGCTTCGTCGTTGCGGCTGAGGATGCGGTCATTGGCGGCGTAGATGAGGTGGTAGTCGACCGAAAGCTGACAGGAGTTGGTGATCGTCTGGAGAAGTGCGATGTTGTCGCGGGCGGCGAAGATGGCGCGGTCGCCGCCGATGTCGGCCGCGGTTTGGGTGCGCGTCTGCAAGGTCTTGAGCAAGTGATTGGCGTGCTCCGGCATCCACGAGTACCGGTAGAACGCCGCGGCGGCGGCGGCGATCGCGGCCAGGCGGCAGGCGGTGCGCGCGAACGGGTTACGCATCGGGCCGGTCCCACGAGATGGCGAGCGCGCCGAGCGTGAGGAACATCAGGCGCGGCGCGGCGATCTGCAACGGAAACTGTGCGAGCGCCACGACGAAGAACGTCGCTGCCAGCGGCGTGCGGATGGCGTGTCCCACCGTTTGCTCCGTCGTGCGCGGCAGGAGATTGTCGCGCCGCCGCCTTGCCGGAATGGCCAACAGTGCAATCGAAGCTGCGAGCAACGCGTAACCGGGCAATCCCGTTTCGGCCGCGACCTGCAGGTGATCGTTGTGCGTCTCCCCGAAATTCATCGGCCAGCCGCGCGTCCACGACGCCGGATAGCGCTTCTCCAGCGCCATCCGCGTCGGCATGAAGTGATACTTGAAGCAGCCAGGCCCGACGCCGGTAACCGGATTCGCGCGCACCATCTCGATCGCGCTCAGAAACGGGATCACGCGCTCCGAGAAAAGGACCGGGTAATCGCGCTGCTTCGCCGCGGTAACCAGCCCGCTGAAATGTTCGCGGATTCCGAACGACGGACGAAACGCTACGGCCACGAAGATCGCCAGCAACACCGCTACGGCCAATGCCTGCCGCCACGGACGCAGTAGTGCGGCCACGAACGCGCCGGCCACGAAGGCGATCATGGCCGTTCGCGTCTGGCTCATGGCCATGCCGCCGAAAAGCACCACGGCCGCCGTTCCGTACAACACGCGTTGCCAGCCGCGCACCGTCACCGCCGCGACCAGCGCAACGATGGCCGGTCCGGCCAGCAACGTACCGACGTCATTCGGGTTGCCGAGGAGGCCCACGCTCTGCCCGTGGCCTGTGACCTCCGTCGGAAAGACGAACGGATTCCAGATGCGAAGCTCCTGCAGCGTCACCACGACCGCATTCGCAAATGCGCCGGCGAAGACCAGGAAGAGCACCGGAATCCGCAGCGCCGGCGCGATCAGCCGCGTGGCGACGTACACGACCAGCGCCGCCGCGACCGTGACCAGGCTGGCTTCGCTCAACGGGCGGTTCGATGACGTCAGCGTCGTCACGATGCACCAGACCGCGATTGCGCCGAGGAGAAACCACTCGCGACGAGGCAGTGTTTTGAGCGCGTCGCGCCAACGCGTGTGCGGCGCAGTCGCCGCAAACACGCCCGTCAGTGCCAGCGCGATTGCCTCCGCGCGGAACACCATCTCTTTCGGCAGGCGGAACGCTTCGAGCGCGCCGCCCGTGTAGAGGATCGGAATGAACACGATGCCCGCGCCGAGGAGTGTGACGGCGACGAGCCAGTACCACTGTCGATCGGCTTTTTCGCGCGCCGCGGACCGTCGTTCGCGCATGCGGCGCAGAGTAGCATGACGATCGAGCGCCCTTCGGACATGGTTCCTTCTGACGCCATCGAGGCAATCCGCCGCTTCTCGCCGACCGAACTGGCCGGCTTCGTCGCCGCGAACGGCGCGTCGCTGCTGGAGGACGAAGCGCTGACGCTGCTCGACAACGCGCATTGCACAGCGGCCATCTGCGGAGCTCTCGCGCGCAACCAGCGGCTGACCGCCTTCTACTCCGTACGCCTGCGTCTTGTGCAACACCGCGCTACGCCGCTGACGCACTCGGTCAAGCTGGTGCACTACCTTCATTGGCCCGACCTCTTGCGGCTCTCGGTCGATGTGAAGGTGCCGGCGCAGGTGCGCCGGTCCATTGACACGCAACTCCTGGCGCGCCTGTCCAAACTCTCCCTCGGCGAAAAAATCGCGGCCGCGAAACGCTGCAGCGCCGCGCTGATCAAGGTGCTGCTCTTCGATCCCGATTCGCACGTCTTCGCGTCGCTGCTGATCAATCAACTCGTTCGCGAAGAAGATCTGCTGCTGCTCGCGGATTCCGATTCGGCCTCGGCGGAAAAACTCCGGCTCCTTGCGGCGGATCCGAAGTGGTCGTTTCGCTATGCAATCCGCCGCGCGCTCGCGGTGAATCCGTCCACACCTCGTTCCGTTGCGGCGTCGCAATTGCGGTTCCTTTCCCGGCGCGATCTGCGCATCATTCACGACGATCCCGCGACGTCCACGTACCTCCGCCGCTGCATCGAGCGCAACGAGCCGTCCCTTTTCACACGCGCGACGGAACGAATTGACTAAAATGGCCGGACGCCGATGCCGGACCAGGAACCGCAGCCTTCAGTATCGGAGCTCGCATCATTCGGTGACGAGCTTCGCCGCGAGCGTGAAATCCGCGGCATCTCGCTCAAGGAAATCGCCGACTCCACGAAGATCAGCAAACGTTTTCTCGATGCCATCGAGCGCAACGATCACAAGACCTTGCCGGCGCCCGTCTTCACGCGCGGCTTCGTCCGCGAGTACGCGCGCTACCTCGGGCTGAACTCCGACGAGATGGTCAACCGCTACAACTTCGCTGCCGTTGGCGACGACCGCATCGAGCAGTCCGCGCATCTCGAACGTCTCACCACGCCGCAGGCGCCGCCGCCCGAGCGTAAGAAGCTGCCGCCCAAAGGCATCCCGCCGGCGTACGCCCGCGTCGACCGCAACGTCTACATTCTCCTCATCGTCGTCATCGCGCTGGCCGGCGTCAGCTACTGGGCGCTCAAGCACCGCCGCGAAACGCGCGCGAACGAGGAACGCCTCGCCGCCGAAACGAAGGTGGCGCCCTCTCCGATTACTTCGCCTCCGCCCGCGCCGGTGCAGACCGCCAGCACGTCGACGCAGCCGCCAGCAAACGTTCCGGCGAAACTGATCCTGAGCCTCCAGATCACGCGGACGTCGTGGATCACGCTGGACTCTGACGGCGAGCGCCTGATCAACGAAGAACTTCACCGCGGCGTTCATCGCACCTTCGAGGCGAAAGACGGATTCCGATTCAAAACCATCGGCAACGCCGGCGGCGTCGCGATGACGTTGAACGACGTGCCCGTTCCATCGCTCGGCCACGACGGGCAGGTGCTGCACGACGTCATCCTCGATCGCGCCGCGCTGCAGAAACTGCAGACGCCATCCGCCCCGGCCCAGCAATGAGCGACTTTCCCGCCGAGCTTTCCGGCGCCGGCATCATCGAGCGGATCGAATCGGGCCAATACCCGCGCGAAATCGTCGAGACCATCGCCCGCGGCTTTCTCCCTCTGCCGCAG